>NZ_CP007161.1:3465805-3821074 GCF_000725285.1 Virgibacillus sp. SK37 | reverse complement strand
TCTGGAGTTCACTCCTTTCTATTTTTAGTGATATAAAAAGCCTCTCTCAATCTATGTAGACGGAAAGGCAACACATTTTAATAAACTTTTGTACAGTCTTCAATTTTTTCGATGTGGATAATAAATAGAGGTACCACTAAGTATATAGTAGAGTTATAAACCTTATCCACAGTTATGTTTATAACCTTATATAGAAGGTGTGGAATAAGTATCCACATCTTATCCACAATCTGTGTATAAGTAAATTTTGGATTTTATTTTTGGATGAGTTAAACACAAATATAATATCAAATAGAAGCAGGAAATGCAATGGTTTATCGACACTTATCCACAAATTCAACCCGTTGTATACAAATTCTATCCACACCCCTATATTTTGTGATTTACTTGTCGATAAATGATGTGGATAATAAAAATGGCTCGAAAAATAGCGAACAAGCACTGTGGATAAACTTTTTTTGAAAGTGAGTTGACAGATTGCGGTTTTATTACGTATAATTACAAAGACTGTCTACTGGATTAGTTTTAATTTGGATATTTCATCCCTTGGGGAGGTGCAAGATAAAATGAAAAGAACGTTTCAACCAAATAATCGTAAACGGAAAAAGGTACACGGCTTTAGAACTCGCATGAGTACTAAAAACGGACGTAAAGTTTTGGCTCGTCGCCGTCGTAAAGGAAGAAAAGTATTATCTGCATAGGCCACTGAAGCGTCAGTGGTCTTTTTTTCAATATAAGATCGTTTGTATGTTTACATAATTTCTTCAGTTGGATCTGTGTCTGGAAAAAGCCGTGAATACATAAATTTTTAGGACAAGCTTGTGTTGTACTAGTAGTAAAGGTGATAGAATGAAAAAGGAATTTCGGATTAAAAAGAATGAAGAGTTTCAATACGCATTTAAAAATGGTAAATCTTTTGCCAACAGACAGCTTGTCATCTACTATGTTGAAAAAAAAGATCAACAGCATTTCCGAATTGGACTATCCGTAGGTAAAAAAATTGGTAACGCTGTTACAAGAAATAGAATAAAACGGTACTTACGACAAGCCTTCCAAGAGCTTGAAAGCAATATTAAGTATCCTTATGATATTGTGATTATTGCGAGGCAGCCTACAAAGGACATGGAGTATATTGAAATAAAAAAAAGTTTAACACATCTATTATATAAAGAACGTTTATTGAAAAAGGTATAGCTTGATTGCCTATTTTAAGTTAAAATAACATGGAATTAGACTACTTGTTTAGGGTTAGCGTGAAGGGCGCTTTGTAGTTAGGAGGAAACATTTTGCGTAAAAAGTATTTATTGCTGGTAGCCTTAGTTGGCTTGCTTGCTGTACTCTCTGGGTGTACTCAGATAGACCAGCCAATAACAGCAGAGAGTGAAGGATTCTGGAATAGTTATTTCGTATATCCATTATCCATGGTAATCACTTACTTTGCCGAATTATTTAGTGAAAATTACGGACTGGCAATTGTAATTGTTACAGTGATCGTTCGTTTAGTATTGTTACCTTTAAACGTGAAACAATTAAAAAGTTCTCAAGCAATGCAGGATATTCAGCCTGAATTGAAAGAACTTCAAAAGAAATACAGTTCCAAAGATGCGAATACACAACAAAAGCTTCAACAAGAGACAATGGCTTTATTTCAAAAGCATGGGGTGAACCCGCTTGCTGGATGTTTACCGATTTTTGTTCAGATGCCAATTCTGATTGCAATGTACCATGCAATTATGCGTACAGGGGAAATCAGTTCACATAACTTCCTTTGGTTTGAATTAGGCTCACCTGACTATATTTTACCGATCATTGCTGCAGGTGCTACTTTCCTTCAGCAGAAGTTAATGATGGCAGGTAGTCCGGCAGCCCAAAATCCACAAATGATGGTTATGCTTTATGTAATGCCACTCATGATTGGTGTATTTGCATTCTTCTTCCCGGCAGCCCTAGCATTATACTGGGTTGTAGGTAATATCTTTATGGTAGCACAGACAATATTTATTCGTAAGCCTATGATGAAGAAAGGTTCAGATACTGGAGGAGACAAAAAGTGAGAGAAATAACTGCTAGCGGCCAAACAGTTGAAGAAGCGGTCCAGTCAGCATTAGAGCAGTTAAACACAACAAGGGACCAAATAGAAATTAATGTAATTGACGAAGGAAAAAAAGGACTTTTGGGGCTATTTGGTTCCAAACGTGCATTTGTTAAAGTGACAATGAAAAAAGATCTTGTTCAAGAGACTGAAAACTTTATTAAGGACATCACTCAAAAAATGAATGTGGAGATTGATGTTATAACAAAAGTTGAAGGTAAGCATGTCACGTATGAATTGCAAGGTGATAATATCGCCGTTCTTATTGGGAAACGTGGTCAAACATTAAATGCATTGCAATACTTGGTAAATCTCGCTTTAAATAAAGATAGTGATCAATTTTATTCAGTAACTTTAGATGCAGAAGGCTACAGGGGTCGAAGGAAAGAGACATTGGAGTCTTTGGCAGAAAAAATGGCGGCTAAATCTATTCGCCTTAATAAAAAGGTTGCTCTTGAGCCAATGCCAGCATTTGAACGAAAAATTATTCATAGTGCATTGCAAAAGAGAAAAGATGTATCTACATCATCCAATGGTGTGGAACCACATAGACATATTGTGATAAAACCTGCCACATAATTAAATCCGCTTGGTTCTTAATTGAGCCAAGCGGATTTTTTATTTGGAAAATTAAGTATTGAATTTTGGCTTTAAGATAACTTCTTTGCTGCTAGAAAAATAGCAAAGCATATAAACTTTGAACTGTAGAACGAGAGTATCTGGCACAAAACGGAATAATCAGCAGGAGAGTGAAAGAATCCGCCGCAGAACAGAATAATCGGCAGGAGAGTGAAAAGAAGGATTAATTGTCCTTGCTCTAAGTAATTATTTTTGGGCCTCTAGCAAGTATGCTGAAGAAATGACTAATCAAAAGATAGATAAAACTGGTGCTTATGTTTCAAATGGCTATGGTAGGCAGTGCGGATGCCGGAGATCTAGTTATGTTTACAGCAAACGATGAAAAAAATACAGTTACTTATCTTGGAGAAGCAGCGGGTTTGCGTATGAATGAGTTAGATTCATATAGTGAATTAGGGCGTAGTGAACACGACCTTTTCATAATCTGGGAATTCCCTCAGCATTGGTATTCATACATCTCTAGAACTGTGTTATTATACGGAAGACGATTTGCTACAATATATTAGTTAAGAGAATTTAAAGGATGTATCTAATAGTGTGCTGCGATTTACCAAATAGCCAGAAAAGACACACCAGCATTGAAAAAGTCCCAGGTAGCTCCAGTACCTGTGGATTATTATTATAAAGAGCCTGAATTGTAAAATTGTCTTAAAAGCCGGTTATTCACAGTGTGGATAACCGGCTTTTGTGAGAGACGAATTATTTTTGTGGATAACTTTATTTTTGAGGTAAAATGTGATATTCTATTAAGTTAGTGACGATAAATAAATTCATTCGTTATTAACATAGATATTATTCATGTTGGAGGTGAAAGCGATGGAAACAGATACAATTACTGCGATATCAACCCCTATTGGTGAAGGTGCAATTGCCATTGTGAGGTTGAGTGGTCCAGAGGCAATTTCCATAACCAATCAACTATACAAGGGAAAAAATCTCGGTGAGGTAGATTCTCATACGATTCATTATGGAAAGATTATTGATCCAGAAACAGAGGAAGTTGCTGAGGAGGTAATGGTTTCCGTAATGCGTGCGCCGAAGACATTTACCAGGGAAGATGTTGTGGAAATAAATTGCCATGGTGGGATGGTCTCTGTCAATCGCGTATTGGAGATTGTTCTTAGTAAAGGCGCCCGCTTAGCAGAGCCGGGTGAATTTACCAAGCGTGCTTTTCTGCATGGAAGAATTGATTTGTCCCAAGCAGAAGCTGTTATGGATTTAATCCGGGCAAAAACTGATAAAGCAATGTCTGTGGCACTGAAACAAATGGATGGAAGGTTATCTGGATTAATTCAGCACCTAAGACAGGAGCTGCTGGAGACCGTTGCTCACGTGGAGGTTAATATAGATTATCCGGAATACGATGATGTGGAAGAGATGTCCCATGAAATGATGCGCATAAAAACAAAAGAGGTCAATAAAGAAATAGAAAACCTGCTTGAAGTAGCAAAACAGGGTAAAATATTGCGTGAAGGATTGGCTACTGCGATTATCGGCAGGCCAAATGTAGGGAAATCTTCCTTAATGAATGCATTGGTTCAGGAAAATAAAGCAATTGTAACAGAGATACCGGGTACGACCCGTGATATTATAGAAGAGTACGTGAATGTCCGTGGAGTTCCACTTCGTCTCGTTGATACGGCGGGGATTCGGGAAACAGAGGATATTGTCGAAAAGATTGGTGTAGAACGTTCCAGACAAGTACTGAAGGAATCAGATTTGATCCTGTACGTATTGAATTATAATGAAGCTCTTACAGATGAGGATCGAAAGCTGTTTGAAGCTATACAAGGACTTGAGTATATTGTAATTATCAATAAAACAGATTTGGAACAAAAGCTTGATTTAAATGAAGTAAGGAATTTAGCAGAAAATAACCCAGTCGTTACGACTTCTTTAATTGAAGAAGAGGGCATAAATGAATTGGAAGCTGCAATTGCGAAAACATTTTTTGCCGGGGATATTGATACAGGTGATTTAACATATGTATCCAATGTGAGACATATCCAGTTATTGAAGCAGGCTAAGCAAGCATTAGAAGATGCAGTGAATGGACTTGAAATGGGAATGCCTTTGGATATTGTACAAATTGACGTGACTCGTACGTGGGAGTTTTTAGGCGAAATCATTGGTGATACAGCTAGTGATAGCTTAATTGATCAATTGTTCTCCCAATTTTGCTTAGGAAAATAACAATAGATAAAATTAGTTAGCAGTGGTGTGTGCGCAGGGAATATCTTGTTAAAATAATAATAACTATTCCGCCCTGTTGCAGACACCTGTGCTTTTTATATAGAAAGGATGAAATACTATGACATACAATGCTGGCCATTATGATGTAATCGTTATTGGAGCAGGACATGCCGGCGTAGAAGCTGGGCTTGCTGCAGCGAGAATGGGTGCAAAGACATTAATGCTGACATTGAATCTGGACATGATCGCTTTTATGCCATGTAACCCTTCTTTAGGCGGCCCTGCAAAAGGTATTGTTGTACGTGAAATAGACGCCCTTGGAGGAGCTATGGCGAAAGTAATTGATAAAACGCATATTCAAATGCGTATGCTAAATACTGGTAAGGGACCGGCAGTGCAAGCATTACGTGCCCAAGCCGATAAACCATTATATATAAAAGAAATGAAAAATATTATCGAAAATGAGCCTAATTTGACATTACGCCAGGGTATGGTTGATGAGTTAATTGTCGAAGATGGGGTATGTAAAGGTGTAATTACGGAAACAAAAGCAGCTTACTCTGCAGGGACGGTAATTATAACTACTGGTACGTTTATGCGTGGAAAAGTGTTAATGGGAGATTTGGAATATGAAAGTGGTCCAAACAACCAACGCGTATCCATTAAACTTTCTGAACATCTGGAGGATCTTGGTTTTGAGCTTACAAGGTTTAAAACAGGAACACCACCACGAGTGAATAGCCATACAATTGATTATTCCAAAACAGAAATTCAACCTGGTGATGAGAAGCCGCAAAGCTTTTCCTATGAAACGACAGAATATATTACGGATCAAATTCCTTGTTGGTTAACTTATACGAATGAGTTTACCCATCAGGTAATCAATGATAATTTGTCGCTTTCTGCTATGTATTCCGGTATGAAGCGTGGGACAGGACCTCGTTATTGCCCTTCTATTGAAGATAAAATTGTGCGATTTAACGACAAACCACGTCATCAAATCTTTTTGGAGCCGGAAGGAAGAGATACGGAAGAGGTATATGTACAAGGCTTATCAACTTCTTTACCAGAATCCATTCAACATGAAATGGTGCGTAGTGTGAAAGGGCTTGAAAATGCTGAAATTATGCGTGCAGGCTATGCAATTGAATATGATGCCGTCGTACCTACACAGCTTTGGCCAACACTAGAGACAAAGAAGATTCCTGGTTTGTTTACGGCTGGACAAATTAACGGTACCTCAGGTTATGAAGAGGCAGCAGCTCAAGGAATTATGGCAGGAATTAATGCAGCAGCAAAAGTGCAAGGTAAGGAACCGGTAATTCTTGATCGCTCTCAAGCTTATATTGGTGTATTAATAGATGATCTTGTGACAAAAGGAACAAACGAACCATATCGTCTTCTTACTTCACGAGCAGAATATCGTTTATTATTACGTCATGATAATGCCGACCTTCGTCTAACTGAGGTTGGGCATAAACTTGGGATTATTTCAGAAGAACGCTATGCAAAATTCCTTGAGAAAAAGCGTCTGGTAGAAGAAGAGAAAAAACGTCTAAATAAAATTGTTATTAAACCAAATGAGGCTGTTAACAATATCATTACAAATGCTGGTGGAACACCATTAAAAGAGGCGTTTAAAGCTTATGATCTAATGAAGCGACCAGAACTTAGCTATGAATTGGTTGATCAAATGCTCCCAGAACATGTGGAACTTCCTATTGATGTACAGGAGCAGGTTGGCATTCAAATTAAGTATGAAGGTTATATTAATAAAGCAAAAGAACAAGTTGCTCGCATGCTGAAAATGGAAGATAAAAAAATTCCAGAGGATATCGATTATGATGCAATTAGCGGTATTGCAACAGAAGCGAGAGAGAAGCTTAAGAAAGTTCGCCCTCTATCTGTAGGGCAAGCTTCACGAATTTCCGGTGTTAATCCTGCAGATGTTTCCATATTACTTGTTTATATCGAGCAAGGAAACATTGCCAGAGTAGCGAATTAGGCATCGAATACTCGAGGCTTTACAGAGAGAAATTGCTTTATTAGAATTTAAGAGGCTGCCATAAAGGCAGTCTCTTATCCCATACATATACATATATAAGGAGATACGTCTTTATGAATCCAGAACAATTTTCGCTTGCATTGATGGACAAAGGGATAGAGTTAAATGACCATCAAAAAAAGCAGTTTTCTATTTATTATGAGACATTAATCGAATGGAACGAAAAAATTAATCTAACTGCGCTTACAGCTAAGCAGGATGTTTATTTAAAGCATTTTTATGATTCTATCTCTGCAGCATTTTATGTAGATTTTAATACAGTTGAAAATATATGTGACGTAGGAGCAGGAGCTGGTTTCCCAAGTCTGCCATTAAAAATCTGCTTCCCTCATTTACAAGTTACTATTGTTGATTCTTTAAAAAAGCGAATTGGTTTTTTAAATGAATTAGCGACAAAACTGGAAATAGATAATGTAGCATTTTACCATGATCGCGCTGAAAACTTCGGTAAACATACACAGTTTAGAGAAACATTTGACATCGTTACAGCAAGAGCAGTAGCTCGGATGTCTGTTTTGAGTGAATTATGTCTTCCGTTAGTAAAAAAAGGTGGCAGTTTTGTAGCAATGAAGGGTGCTCAGGCGAAAGAGGAAATATCCGTTGGAGCTTCTGCCATAGAATTATTAGGTGGCACGTTACGTGAAACACATACCTTTACCCTTCCAAGTGAAGATAGCGAACGATCCATTGTAATCGTTGAAAAGACGAAAAAAACACCAAAAAAATACCCTAGAAAAGCCGGCACACCAAACAAAGAACCAATAGAATAGATGATAGGTGTGGAGAAAGAGGCAACAATATATTTACTGATTTAATACTTTTATTCTAGTAAATGTGGTAAAATGGTAATAGGAACAGACGAAAAAATGAAGTACGCAACAGGTTTGTTGTTGCGTTTTTTCTTATTACATCTTTTGGATGTTTTTCAGTTTATTATTTCATGTGATTACGTCTATTCATAGAAAATGTTTCACGTGGAACATTTCTATTTTATACATAGATTGATAGTTTGTTAAAGAATATAAAGGTGGTGTCTAATAGTGGTAAAGCCTTTTAATAGAATTTTTGGTTTGGGAGATAACAAGGCAGATGCTGAACCAGAAGAGGTAGGTTATCATCCGGATGAAGTGGTTCAATTACCTGTACAAAACATTGAGCCAAACCGATATCAGCCAAGGTCTATCTTTAATGAGGAAAAGATAAAAGAACTTGCCCAGACTATTCATACACATGGGATGATTCAGCCCATTGTAGTTCGTAAGATAGAGGATGAGGAAAATAAATATGAATTAATTGCAGGTGAGCGCAGATGGCGTGCCGTTCAATCACTTGGTTGGGAAAATGTTTCAGCTATTATTCGAGAGATGACAAATGCTGAAACTGCCTCTGTTGCATTGATTGAAAACCTGCAAAGAGAAGAATTAACTGTTATAGAAGAAGCAACAGCATATGGTAAATTACTGGAATTGCATGGGATTACGCAGGAGGCTTTAGCTCAGCGACTTGGTAAAAGCCAATCTACTATAGCAAATAAAATTCGATTATTAAAACTCCCTGAAGAGGTCCAACAATCTATTTTAAATAAAGAAATTACTGAACGACATGCTAGGGCACTAATTAAATTGGGAGATCCAGAGAAGCAGTTAAAAGTATTAAAGGATATTTTAGAAAATGATTTAAATGTAAAGCAAACAGAAGAAAAAATTGCTAAAATGAATGAGCCTCAGACAGAGCCAAAAAAGAAAAAAACGAAGTTAAAAGGCTTTAATAAAGATATTCGGATCGCAATGAATACCATTCGTCAATCCTTAAGCATGGTTTCGGATACAGGTGTAGAAGTAGAGTCAGATGAACAAGAATTGGATGACTGTTACCAAATCACAATTAAAATACCTAAGAAGAAATAATTTATCTCATACTTCATGTTCAACGCCCATCTTAGTTAAGGTGGGCCTTTTTGCCAATAATTATTAATACCCTTATTGACATGAAAGAACTAGGAGTAATAGTAGGTATTCAAAAAATGTTATGTTCGAAAAGGGATTAGTGAATATATAAGATTAATAATGAATTACAATTCGCATTTTATTCGGCATTTTTTCTTTATTAATGATAGAATAATATGTATATAGTTTAGGTAGGTGTCAACATGGGAAAAATAATGTCCATCGCAAATCAAAAAGGTGGCGTAGGGAAAACAACTTCATCTGTGAACTTGAGTGCATGCCTTGCACATTTGGGCAATAAAGTACTGCTTGTAGATACAGATCCCCAAGGAAATGCAACTAGTGGGGTAGGAGTTAATAAAGCAGATGTAAAACATTGTATTTATAATGTGCTTGTAGAAGATATGCCAGCAGAAGAAGTATGTATCCCGACAAGTGTAAACAACTTAGATATTATTCCGGCAACCATTCAACTTGCAGGTGCGGAAATTGAACTTGTGCCTACAATTTCAAGGGAAATTCGCTTGAAAAAATCATTAGAAGAACTGAAAGAGACGTATGATTATATTATTATAGATTGTCCACCATCTTTAGGGTTACTAACCTTGAACGCTTTGACTTCATCTGACACAGTGTTAATTCCAGTGCAATGTGAATATTATGCGTTGGAAGGGTTAAGTCAGCTTCTAAACACAATCCGTTTAGTACAAAAACACCTCAACAAACAATTGATGATTGAGGGTGTATTATTAACAATGTTAGATGCCAGAACAAATCTTGGTATACAGGTAATAGAAGAGGTAAAGAAATATTTTCAGGATAAAGTGTATAATTCCATCATACCTAGAAATGTAAGGTTAGGCGAAGCACCCAGCCATGGACAACCAATTATCACATATGATCCTAAATCAAGGGGAGCAGAAGTATATTTGGAGTTAGCAAAGGAAGTGATGGCCAATGGCGAAAGGGTTAGGTAAAGGAATAAATGCTTTCTTTCCAGATATAGAGGAAAAAGAGGATGACATCATTCAAGAAATCGCAATTACCGAATGCAGACCGAATCCATATCAACCAAGAAAGACATTTCATGCAGATGCAATTGAGGAGTTAAAGGATTCCATTCTTGAATATGGGATCATTCAGCCTCTTATTGTCAGAAAGAGTATTAAGGGCTACGAAATTGTAGTTGGCGAAAGACGTTTTCGAGCAGCGAAGGAAGCTGGACTTGAAAAGGTTCCTGTTGTTATCAAGGAATTAACCGATGATAAAATGATGGAGCTGGCGTTGCTTGAAAATCTACAGCGTGAGGATCTAACACCAATTGAAGAAGCACAAGCATATGCTAATTTAATGACAGAATTGAAGGTTACGCAGGAAGAATTGGCAAAAAAGTTAGGGAAGAGTCGTTCCCACATTGCGAACATCGTACGCCTTCTTTCCTTGCCAGAGCAGGTAATCGCATATATTAATAATGGTGAATTATCGATGGGACATGGCAGAGCTTTATTAGGGTTGAAGGAAAAGGATAGAATAATTCCTTTTGTAAATAAAATCCGCCATGAAAAACTGAATGTGCGACAGGTTGAACAACTGATTAATCAGTTAAATGAAAGACCTGTAAGGAAAAAGGAAAAACCGAAAAAGGATATATTTTTACAGGAAAGAGAGTCGATCCTTAGAGAGAGGTTTGGTACTTCTGTAAATATTCATCGGGGTAAAAGAAAAGGGAAAATTGAGATTGAATTTTACAATGATGAAGACCTGGAACGTATTATTGAAACACTTGAAAAGTAAATAATGCTTCATTTATTGAACGGTTACTTTTATACAAAGCGTTAGCACAGGAACTGAACAGGCTTCCGCTATGGAGAAGGTTCATACAGCTCAAAATCTTATAGTTTCTGATGGAAGGACTGGCGGCAGGGATCGTCAGTCTTTTATTATCATTTTATATAGGGGGAAGGCAAATGATATATTTTGATCAGGCTGCATCCTCATTTCCAAAGCCACCACAGGTTGTTGAAGCAATGGTCCATGTAATGACCAAGACAGGTGCTAATCCAGGAAGAGGCGGCCACAAAACAGCTAGGGAAGCAGCCGATATTATTCGTAAAACAAGAGAAAAAGCAGCAAATATCTTTGGATGTACGGATCCCAAAAAAGCGCTTTTTTATAATAATGCGACGGTAGCATTAAACCAAGCAATTAAGGGGTTAAGCTGGGAGCCTGGAGATCATGTTATTTCTACTTCCTTGGAGCATAACTCTGTAAGGAGGCCCCTTGAATACATAAAAGAAACATTTGGTGTAGAGATTACTTATATACCGTGGTCCCCCGATGAAGAACAATTTACGAAAGCAGTTCAGCAGGAGGTAAAACAAAATACAAAATTAGTGGCAATCGCACATGCCTCCAACGTGACAGGCACGGTACTTCCTATAGATGAAATATTAGATGTAGTGAGGAACAAAGGAATTATTACATTAGTGGATGCATCACAAACTGCTGGCCATATCCCTATCCACATGAAAGAGCAAGGGATTGATATGCTTGCTTTTCCGGGTCACAAGGGCTTGCTTGGTCCACAAGGTACAGGAATGCTCTTGTTAGAAGGTGATATCACTTTAAACCCTTTGCATCACGGGGGGACAGGCAGCTTTTCTGATACCCCACATCAGCCAGAACAGTTACCGGAAAAACTGGAGAGTGGTACGTTAAATACACCAGGAATTGCTGGCCTTTATGCTGCTTTGGAATGCTATGAAAAGCGAAAAGATGAAAATGTTCCACGTGAAACAATCTTGATTAGAAGGTTGGAAGCCGGGTTGCAAAAAATCCCTGGAGTTATCTGTTATGGTGTGGAAGACGATCAGCTGAAAATGCCAATTGTTGCTTTTAACGTGCAAGAGGTTAACTCACAAGAAATAGCAACCATTTTAGATACACATTATCAAATTGGCGTGCGTGCTGGTTTACATTGCAGCCCGCTAGGCCATGAAACTCTAAATACACAGGGGCAAGGGGTTATCCGTGCAAGCTTAGGTATATATAATACAGAAAAGGAAGTAGACACTTTCCTAGATGCAATAGAAGAAATAGCAATGGCTTACACAGATTTTGATTAATTGGAGTTGGGTTGAATGGTTTTATATGGAACATTGGTAAATGGTGTATTAATTGTTGTAGGAAGTCTGTTAGGATTATTTTTCACAAAAATCCCGGAAAGATATAAAGAAACTGTTATGCATGGAATTGGGCTTGCTGTCATTCTAATTGGATTGCAAATGGCGTTTTCTACCGAAGTCATTATTATTGTGTTATTAAGTTTATTGACGGGTGCTGTAATTGGGGAATTATTACATGTGGAAGAAGGATTAAACCGTCTGGGTTCTTGGATAGGTAGCAAATTTGCCAGTGACAAAGGGGATGGCTTCAGTGTATCTCAAGGCTTTGTCACCGCTTCCCTTATATTTGTTATTGGTGCTATGTCTGTCATAGGTGCATTAGACAGTGGGATTCGTGGAGACCATGAAATTCTAATTACAAAAGGGGTTATTGATGGTTTTGTTGCACTTGTACTTACAACGACACTGGGCTATGGAGTTATCTTTTCTGTTGTTCCTGTAGTAGTATACCAAGGTGCAATTGCATTATTGGCAACACAAATAGATAGATGGTTACCAGAAGCGTTTTTGAATGGCCTTATTGTAGAGCTAACTGCTGTTGGTGGGCTGTTAATCCTGGCGATTGGGCTAAATCTATTAAAAATAACCAATATACGAATAGGGAATCTATTACCATCTATCTTGACTGTAGCCTTTATTTATTACAATTATCAGCTTTTCGTTTAAATACATATTTGCATGCAAAAAATGCTGTTGAAAAAGCCAGACTTATTCTATTTTTTAGCTATAATTAGAATGAGACTGGCTTTTTTAGGCCCTAATATATTGGGGTTATACAGTGATACGGAAAATAGATAAACTCCGACTTAACTGAAAGTATTGTAAATTGCTTTTTCTAAAAGGTACACTACTAAAATATATTTTGATACCTTTGACGATCATCTATCGCCATTGATTTCCATTACAGATGAACGCTTTCCGCCGGCATGGCTTCAGCCGCTTCCTCCGCTACGCTCCGTCCAGGGTCTTCAGCTCATGCTATTCCGGCAGGAGTCGTCATCTTCCATTTCAATCAATTGGTGTTGCTAACCCTTAAAGGATGTATTTTTCAGTGAATTACGTACCAGTAATTAATTTTCTCTTATAAAAACAAACCTTAGCGAAGGAAAAATACGGAGACTTCTGGGGGAGATGAGGCATAGGTGAGACCCCCGAATGCGGTATAGGGGGCTGGAAGGCTAAAGTCACGACGTCCTGGGGCTGCGCATACTCGCCCCACCAAAACCATTGTCGCAACGCCTTCATGACCAACATCGTGTTGGCCCGAGGCTCATCAGCCGCCCCCGATAAGCGCAGTGTTTTTCCGTAGCGGTGTTATATAGTCTTGTTGCATTAACAGAGAAATAAGTCTACTTTAGTTCGCATTTTAATCCAACTATGAATAATAAAAATACCGTTGGACCCCAACATTTGCAACGGAACCGTTTTTATAAGGCTGTTAGCTAAAGCGGGGTGCGCCCATTTTACTTCCTTCTCACTTACATTGTCTTCTCTTTGTTTATTGGTAATACGATTGCCGGTTGGGCATGTTGGTAGCAAAGACGCTGATCTATATATACCAATAACTCGGAGATTTTTGTTGCCATATCCATTACAATTGATAATCTGGTATTTTGTAATACAGCATATTCCATAAACCCACTCACATTAACTACTCCAGTCAGATGAATATCTCCCACATCGGGCAGACGCTTGTTTAAGGCAGCTCCAGGGCTGATTGGGCCTGTCCCGGCTATCAGCTGACCAATGGATGTGTTTTTGCCGAGACAGGCATCTATTGCAATAATAAAGGGGTTTCTATGTTTTAATTTTATTTTATCCAGATAATCTTGCAGGTTGGTTGCATGCACGGGTTGATGCAACGTACCATAGATGGTTAAATGTTTTGGATTGAGAGAAGAGAACAGGGAGCCAGCCAGTGGGCCAAGCGCATCACCTGTAGATCGGTCTGTTCCAATAAAAACAACAATATAATCTCTTGGAGCCGAAGGGAACCAGGAGATTAATTTTTCTCCCAAGGAAGTATTTAGCTCTGCTTCCTGGTAATACATACGAAAACTTTCATTTTTATTTTTGAAACGATTTATAAGACTCATAGCTTATCCTCCAAAAACATATTGGTATAGTATACGGAAATTTTCAAAAATCTATACATGGATTCTAAAAATATTGGAGGAAAAGTAATGATACGTGCGGGGCTGAAATGGATGTTTTTAATTATAGGAACAACAATTGGGGCAGGATATGCATCAGGCAGGGAGTTATGGCAATTTTTTGGGCATGAAAGTGGACTGGCTATTCTATTGTTCATTGTTTTCTTTTCAATTTGTTGTATGGTAATTATGGATATAAGTCACAAAAAAAAATCAACACAATATTTGCCTGTGTTAAAGGAAATTGTTGGACTTAAATTAACCGGGGTATATGATGTCATGATTTTTTTATATTTATTTACAACGACTGTCGTAATGATTGCGGGGAGTGGGGCAACAGGAAGGGCGTTTAATTTCCCGTATATATGGGGAATAGGTATTATGGTATTTGCCTTGATTATTTTATTTATTAAGGATATAAATGGATTATTATCAGTTAATCAATTTGTGTTGCCTCTGTTATTAGGTGGACTGTTATTTGTATTAATCATGTTTACGTATGATCAAAATCTTTCTCTTTTTTCACATTGGCATGAGCAACGAAATTGGACAGCGGCATTTCCTTTTACGGCACTAAATATTTTACCGTTAATTGCTGTACTTGGTGCAATTGGCAATAAGGTGAAATCAAAAGGTGAAATTGTAATAGCATGTGTTGGAAGTGGCTTGATTTTAGGGATTATTACATATATATATAATAATAGTCTTATACAAATTGCGGACGAGATACTCGTATATGAAATTCCTTTATTCGCCATTTTAAAGCACTATCCATTGGAAATGCTTATTTTCATGAGTGTTTTATTATGGTTTGCTATATTTACAACAGCAGCCTCGGGTGTTTTAGGCATTGTAACAAGGGTGCAGGAATTTTTCCGGTTACCATTGTGGCTCATTGTTGTTATAACATTAATCACTATGCTGCCATTGACCGCCTTTGGCTTTTCAACCTTGGTAAGCTATTTGTATCCGATCTATGGGATACTAAATTTATATGTATTGGTCCGATTATTGCTTTTTCCATTATGGAAAAGAACGGATTCCCGTCCAACCTCATAAAAAAAACAACACACATAGAATTACTATAGAAAAGCAACAGGGAACACAGGAGGTATGAAAGTGGCTGCAAAAAACGAAGTAGATTTAGGTGAAGACATAGAAAAAGTAAATGAAGATATAGGCCATTTATGGGACTTTTTAGTAGCACCAGACCTATGGATTTCGATTGGAATTGCCGCATTGAAAATTTTTCTTATTATTATTGTCGCCCTGGCATTTGTGCGCCTATCCAGAAAGTTGGTTGACAGGCTGTTTAAACGCCGGGAAAAAGGGCCAATCCGGCTTACAGAACGTCGCGAAAATACGTTAAAGAAACTAATTAAAAATGTAATTGCATATGTTGTTTACTTTATTGCAATTATGATGATTCTGGATAATGTACTTGGATTACAAGTTGGAGCTCTACTAGCAGGGGCAGGAGTTGCCGGCTTAGCTATTGGTTTTGGAGCACAGAATCTCGTTCGGGATATTATTTCCGGCTTTTTCATTATTTTTGAAGATCAATTTTCTGTAGGTGATTACGTCGGAGTAGCGGGAATAGAAGGAACTGTAGAAGAAATTGGACTTCGTACTACAAAGGTACTTAGTTGGACTGGTGAAATGAATATTCTTCCTAATGGGAATGTGACACAGGTAACAAATTATTCTGTGCATAATGGATTATCTATTGTAGATATAAATATTCCATATGAAAGCAATGTGGCGGAAGCGGAGCCGCTCATCGAGGAAATCGTGGAAACCTTACCAGATAAATATGACTTTATTGTAGGGAAACCGGAAATTATCGGTGTACAGAATCTGGATGTTTCTCACTTTGTGATTAGAGTAATAGCAGAGACGCTTCCAGGTTTTCAGTGGGCAGGAGAACGGAACATCCGCAGGGAAATACAACATAAGCTTTATCAGGAAGGAATAGAAATACCATCACCACGAATTGTTATGTATTCCGGAAATGAAAAAGATAATATTTTAGACAAAAACAGAGAGCGTGGCCAATAACTTTTGTTATAATGAGAGTAAAAAAGGAGAAAGCGTTATGGCAGAAACTGATTTTGGACTAAATGATGTTGTACAGATGAAAAAACCTCATCCATGTGGAGAAAATAAATGGAAAATCATCCGAATGGGGATGGATATCCGAATTAAATGTTTAGGCTGTGACCATAGTGTTATGATTCCGCGAAGAGAGTTCACGAAAAAACTTAAAAAGGTTATCGAAAAGGCGGAAGAGGAGTAAAGAAACCAGTTACCTATGCTTGAATTTCATCCTCAAATGGACCAAGCCATGATCCGTTAAAACAGGCAGCTAAATAAATAATAAAAATAGACGAAAGAAACGATTTAATGGTACGATAGAAGCAGTACGATTAAAAACGTAGATTTGGTCGGTGAAAAAGCAAAAACAGGCCTTGGAATAGTGCCTGTTTTTGCTTTTTGTTAACTTGTCAATTTGAAAGCAAGTATCTATAATTAGGATGACTAACGCGTTCATATGAATGAAATCCTTAAGGAGTGAAAGTTGCATGGCATTAACAGCAGGAATCGTCGGGCTTCCCAATGTAGGGAAATCAACACTTTTTAATGCTATTACACAAGCTGGAGCAGAGGCTGCAAACTATCCATTTGCTACCATTGACCCGAATGTGGGAATTGTTGAAGTGCCTGATCATCGCTTAAATAAATTAACGGAATTAGTAAAGCCGAAAAAGACAGTACCAACAGCATTTGAGTTCACAGATATAGCTGGTATTGTGAAAGGCGCAAGTAAAGGGGAAGGATTGGGGAACCAATTTTTATCTCATATTCGCCAGGTTGATGCAATCTGTCAGGTGGTGCGTTGTTTTGAGGATGAAAACATCACACATGTGTCAGGAAAAGTTGACCCAATTGAAGATATTGAAGTAATTAATTTAGAGTTAATTTTAGCAGACTTGGAAACTGTTAATAAACGGATCCAACGAGTAGAAAAATTAGCAAGACAGAAGGATAAAGAAGCAGTTGCAGAGCAGACAGTCCTTGAGAAGATAAAGGAAGGATTGGAAGAAGAAATTCCTGCTCGTGCATTGGAATATTCAGAAGAACAATGGAAGATTGTAAAAGGTCTTCACTTATTAACAAGTAAACCAACCTTGTATGTTGCAAATGTAAGTGAGGATGAGGTAGCTGATCCTGATGGTAATGCTTATGTCCAACAGGTGAAGGAATATGCTGCAAAGGAAAATGCGGAGGTTATCGTAATTTGTGCAAAAATCGAAGAAGAAATCTCTGAACTTGATCAAGAGGAAAAAGAAATGTTTCTGGAGGATTTGGGTATTACTGAGTCCGGTCTGGATAAATTGATCAAAGCTTCTTACAATCTACTTGGATTAGCAACTTATTTTACAGCTGGAGAACAAGAAGTACGTGCATGGACATTTCGTAAAGGAATCAAAGCACCACAGGCAGCAGGAATTATTCATACAGACTTTGAAAGAGGCTTTATCCGTGCAGAAACAGTTTCCTATGGTGACCTAATGGAAGCTGGCGCCATGGCCCAGGCTCGTGAAAAAGGAAAAGTCCGCTTGGAAGGAAAAGAATATATTGTGCAAGATGGAGATGTTATTCATTTCCGATTTAATGTCTAGTGACTAGCAAAAGTACAAGCACCTTGCCAAACAATTGGTGAATATTTATTAAAAGGGTAATAACGTAAAAAAAGGATCTCTCGAAGGCTTGTTATTTTAAAAAAGATTTGGTATAATACACTATTGTGAGTAATTAAATTTACGATTACTCCTTGCTCTCATGAAATATTGGGGGCCGTTAAGACCAAAAGGAGGTGTAACGGATGAGAAAATACGAAATCATGTACATCATCCGCCCAGACATGGAAGAGGAAGCTCAAACAGCTTTGATTGAGCGTTTCAATGGCATTTTAACTGATAATGGGGCGGAGATTGAAAAAGTTGATGAAAAAGGCAAGAAGCGTCTTGCTTATGAAATCAATGATTACCGTGATGGATATTATGTTATCATTAACTTCAGCAGTGATGAAAAAGCAATCAATGAATTTGATCGTTTAGCTAAGTTCTCTGATGATATTATTCGTCATATTGCAGTTCGAGAAGATGATCAATAATAAGGAGTGGTTCTGATGTTAAATCGTGTCGTACTTGTCGGCAGGTTAACGAAGGATCCTGATTTACGTTATACACCAAACGGAGTTGCAGTAGCTAACTTCACCATAGCAGTTAATCGACCTTTTTCCAATCAGCAGGGCAATCGCGAAGCTGACTTTATTAACTGTGTCGTTTGGCGTAGACCGGCAGAAAATCTCGCTAATTTCATGAAAAAAGGTAGCATGATTGGTGTAGATGGCCGTGTACAAACACGTACATTTGAAGGACAAGATGGTAAGACTGTTTTTGTAACAGAAATTGTAGCAGACAGTGTACAATTTTTAGAATCAAAAGGCTCGTCTCAGGATAGAGGCCAGGGTGCATCAGGATTCCAGCAAAACAGAAACCAGAACCAATTTCAACCGAGTCAGAACCAAAACCAAAATCAACCTCAAGAGGACCCATTTAGAAATAATGGGGAACCTATCGATATATCAGATGATGATCTTCCTTTCTAAGAAGGAAGCGTAAATAAATAGAAGGAGTGATATAAATGGCAGCTCGTCGCGGACGTGCAAAGCGTCGTAAAGTGTGTTATTTCACTGCAAACGGTATTACCCACATCGATTATAAAGATGTTGACTTGCTAAGACGTTTCATTTCTGAGCGTGGAAAAATTCTTCCTCGTCGTGTAACTGGAACTTCTGCAAAATACCAACGTAAACTTACAAGAGCAATCAAACGTGCTCGTACAATGGCATTATTGCCTTTCGTAGCAGAGTAATAGTATAAGGTTATTCTAAATAACTGAAACGTAACCCGGATCATGAACAATGATTCGGGTTATTTATGTTTTTAGTAGGTATGCTGGGCTAGTTGAATGGTTCGCAGAATAGATAAAATGTGAGATAACTTGATAGTACTGTAAATAGCTTTTCTAAAAATATCCTATTAATATTTACTTAAATACTTTTAAATGATCGTCTCATGCTAGTCTGGCAGGAGTCGTGGGCCAACAGGACGTGGCGTTTTTAGATTGCCATCTTGCATTCCAATCAATTGGTATATGCTTTTATTTAAATTTAGTGTTAATTAATTATTTTTTGTGACCAAATATATTATCACTATGATATTACTAACGCATACTAGCGGAGGGAAAATATGTAGACTCCAGCGGGAAAAGCGAGACTAGCGAGACCCCACAGAACGGAACGTTAGTGAAGTTCGAGGAGGCTCGCAGGCCGCCCGCGGAAAGCGTAATATTTTCCCGTAGCGAAGTTAGAAAATCATAATAACTAGTTCGCAATTATCTCCTACTATGAATGTACCAAAGAGAAAATCTTTCAAATCTGGCAAGACAGCCATATTTGAAAGGTTTTTTAAACAATATAAAGCAATTTTCAATTCTTTTTTCTGCGTTTCGGGTATATAGAAATAATGGCAACTAAAAATGCAAAGGAATAAATAAAAAATAAACCGAGATAGCTATCATTCACTTTGAATAGTAAGGCAAGTACCGTGTATAAAAGAAAAGGAATCGTTGTTGTAAAAGCCGTCATTTTCCAAAGGATAGCGAAGCGTAATTTTCGGTCCATCAGCTTAGCTATTCCTGTCCCAATATAAGCTATAACAGAAATCATAATGAAAACGAGAACAGTCATTGGTAAGTAATAGAAAATAAAAAAGTAAATAAACAGAAAGAATATATTTAATTCTGCACTAATCCCCTCCGCAGATGTCACCCTGTCAACAAGGGAAGGCACAGAGACAATAAACAAGAGTAAAAACATGTAGATGACGGCGATGTCCATCCCAATCCGATTGAGCCAGAATGTTGCCTTTTTGGAGGGCAGTTTGATACTATGGAGAAACGTTTGCAAAAAAATCATTGAGGTTCATCCTTTAAAAATAATAATTAATTAAACTATTGTCTTTGGTTATCAATAAAATAAGAAGCTCTTTCAGCTGCAGCATATGTGCTCAAGAAAATAGCCACATACTAGAAATTTAATATGTTGCCAACATAGTATTTTGTAGTTGGCAGCCCTTTCTATTATAATTGATAAGAGTGAATAAAAACTGCTTTAGCCATGAATAATCCATGACAATTTTATGTGCTGAGCACTGTATGTCGCTATATTATAAAAGGTAATTTATTCCCTGGAAAATAGTTATTTCCACCATTTTCGACACCCTTTTCGGGGAAAATCATGTTATCATATTATAATGACATAAATATAGAATGTAGTCGAGGTGCTTTATGAATCAGTCAAAACGATTAACAGAAGGGGCACTTTTAACAGCTATTTTCATTGGATTGATATTAGTTAGTGTATTCGTTCCTGTTCTGTCTTTTTTTGCAATGTTTGTATTGCCGGTCCCATTTGTGATCTATGCATCACGTTATGACTGGCGGCCATCATTGATCATGCTGGCTGTTTCCATGTTGTTATCTATCCTGTTTGCTACCATATTTTCATTACCAATAACACTCCTTATGGGATTAGGCGGGATTATGATCGGAAGTGCGATATACCGTCAATTGACTCCATATGAGACATGGGCACGAGGAACATTTGGATTCATTATTGGTCTGCTGTTTGCTTTTGTCTTTACCCAATATGTATTTGGTGTGAATTGGGTAAATGAACTTGAGAGTATGATGAATGAATCGATGGATATGACGATAAATACGTTTGAACAATTTGGAATGGGTGAACAGACAGAGGAAGCTCGCGAAATGCTGGAAGCTTCTTTAGATATGCTTGTAAATCTGTTACCTGTATTTATTGCCCTAATTGCAATTGGATTAGCTTTTCTAAGTCAATGGGTAAGCTATAAAATAATTCGACGGTTGGATAATAAAGAGATTAAGTTTCCGCCATTTCGCCACTTGCGATTTCCTGTATCGCTAATATGGGTATATTTCTTTGCTTTGATTATCACGCTTATCGTTTCAGAGCAATCAAACATTTTTCATTTAGCGGCAGAGAACTTACTTGTGTTAACAGGAGTCCTCATGGCAATTCAAGGATTTTCATTTATTTTTTACTATGCACACCATAAGAATATGTCTAAAGCGATTCCGATCCTAATTGTTGTACTTACGATCCTATTTCCTATGCTGTTTTTCTATCTCGTACGGATTTTAGGTATTATTGATTTGGGATTCGGGTTAAGAGATCGTCTTTCAAAGAAAGAGTAGTGATGGAAGAGAAAAAAGGCGTCAATTCGTAGGGAGCTGAATTTTATGCAAGACCTAAAAAAGAAGCCAACATTTCGGAGCCATTTATGGGTGATTTATTTATTATCCATTCTCCTGTTAGTTGGGATTTGGTATTTTCAATGGATTCTTGGCTTGATTATGACCCTGTTGCTTGCTGCTTCTTTCTACTACAGTATAAGGTCAGAGATTATTTTACAAAATGAAGCAGAAAAATATATAACTACTTTATCTCATCGGATAAAAAAAGTCGGGGAAGAGGCATTGCTGGAAATGCCTTTTGGTATCGTGCTTTATAATGAGGATTATAAGGTGGAATGGACCAATCCATATATGAATCAATTTGCCGAGGACGATACATTAGTTGGTAAGTCCTTACATTCACTTGGCGATGAATTGATTCCGATGATTAAAGAGGACAAAGAAGAGATATGGTTCGAGCTGGAGGGCTATAAATTCCAGACAACCGTAAAAAAAGAAGAGCGTTTGCTATATCTTTTTGATCGCACCTCCCAAGTAGAGCTGCAAACATTGTACTATAATGATCAAACAGTGCTTGCGATTATCTTCTTGGATAATTACGAGGAAATCACTCAAAACATGGATGATACGACGAAGAGTCAGTTGAACTCGCAAGTAACCTCGGTTCTAAATGAGTGGTCGAAAAGTTATGGTCTTTACTTGAAGAGAACGTCCCAGGAGAGATTTCTTGCGGTTGGCACAAAGGAAATTTTAAAGAAACTGGAAAAAGTTAAATTCGATATATTAGATGAAGTACGTGAATTAAACGGTGAGCAAAACAATCCTGTGACATTAAGTATTGGAGTGGGTGCAGGCAATGTGGAGCTCCCTGTACTTGGGCAATTAGCTCAATCAAGCTTAGACTTAGCACTTGGCCGTGGTGGTGACCAGGTTGCCATCAAAGATGAAACTGGGAAAGTCCGATTTTACGGGGGTAAAACCAACCCGATGGAAAAACGGACCAGAGTTCGTGCCCGTGTTATCTCCCATGCCCTGAAGGAATTGGTAAAGGTTAGTGATAATGTCATTATTATGGGTCATAAATCACCGGATATGGATTCCTTAGGTGCAGCAATTGGGATTTTAAATATCGCCAAAGCGAATGGTGTAGAGGGCCATATTGTGTTTGATCCGGATGATGTTGATACAGGTGTGTACCGATTAGTAGAAGCAATTAAGGAAGATGAGGATGTCTGGCAATATTTTATTGATCCAGATCATGCAGAGGCAATTACAGGCAACAGAAGCTTGGTAGTCATCGTGGATACACATAAACCTAGCATGGTTGCACATGAGCCATTACTTCACTTATCGGAGTATAAAGTTGTCATTGACCATCACCGCAGGGCCGAAGAATTTATTGAAAATCCTACCCTTGTGTATATGGAGCCATATGCGTCCTCTGCTTCGGAATTGATTACAGAGCTGTTGGAATACCAGCCAAAAGCATTGAAGTTAAAAATGCTTGAAGCAACGGCTTTATTGGCTGGAATTATTGTCGATACGAAAAGCTTTACATTGCGTACAGGTTCGAGAACCTTTGATGCAGCAAGTTATTTGCGGTCTAAGGGTGCGGACACCGTATTAGTCCAGCAATTTATGAAGGAAGATCTTGATATTTACGTAAAGCGTAGTAAATTAGTGGAGCGCTCGGAAGTGTACCGTGGACATATAGCTATTTCCAAGGCGGAAGAAGGCCAAGCTTATGGACCTGTATTAATAGCACAAGCTGCAGATACCTTGCTTACCATGAGTGGAATTGATGCTTCTTTCGTTATTTCAGAAAGAAAAGATGATAGAATAGGAATAAGCGCACGGTCCTTAGGTAATGTGAATGTGCAGGTTATTATGGAAAAAATGAATGGTGGCGGGCATTTGACGAATGCAGCTACTCAAATAGAAGATACAACCATTGAAGACGCAGCAAATTTATTAAAAGATATACTGGATGAGTATTACGAGGGGAGAGAAACGGAATGAAAGTAATATTATTAAAAGACGTGAAGGGTAAAGGAAAAAAAGGGGAAGTAAAGAATGTTTCTGATGGCTATGCACGTAACTACCTTTTAAAAAATAATTTAGCACAAGAAGCAACGGCCGGTAATCTGAAGGCATTAGAAGCTCAACAACGTAAGACAGAGCAGTTGGAACAGGAAGAAAAAGAGGAAGCAATGAATTTGAAAGATACGCTTGCTGATCTAACTGTTGAATTAAAAGCTAAATCAGGCGATAATGGCCGACTTTTTGGGTCTATTACAAGCAAGCAAATAGCCGAAGCCTTGCAAAAAGAGCATGGATATAAAATTGATAAGCGGAAAATTGAACTGGATGAACCAATTCGTGCATTGGGGTACACTACAGTACCTGTGAAGCTGCATCCAGAGGTTTCCGGCTCGATTAAAGTTCATGTTTCGGAAAAGTAAAGGCAACAATTATTTTGTTTACAATTTACGACGTTGGAAAAATTGGGAAGGCGGGCTCACTTTTGGTGAGCCTTCTTCTATCCTCAAGGGAGGGGGCAGCAAATGAGTGAAGTATGGAGTGATCGTACACCACCACATAATTTGGAAGCAGAGCAATCCATTTTGGGAGCTGTATTTCTGGATCCGGAAGCATTTTCAACTGCATCGGAATCTTTAATACCGGAAGATTTTTACCGTGCAAGTCACCAGCGGATTTTTTCAGCGATGATGAAGCTTGCGGATCGGGGCGAACCAATTGATGTTGTTACTGTTACATCCTTTTTGCATAATGCAAAGCAATTAGAGGAAATTGGTGGCGTTTCTTATCTATCTGAGCTGGCAGAAAGTGTGCCGACAGCTGCCAATATTGGTTACTATTGTAAAATCGTTGAAGAAAAAGCTCTCTTGCGAAGACTTATTCGTTCAGCAACGGATATTGTTACATCAGGATTTGAGCGGGAAGATGAAGTAGAAGATGTTTTAAATGAAGCAGAGAAGTCCATTCTGGAGGTTTCCGGCCGTAAAAATTCCGGAGCATTTAAAGCAATTAAAGATGTCCTTATTGATGTATATGATAATATTGAACAGCTTCATCACCAAAGCGCTGATGTAACCGGGATCCCTACTGGTTTCCGTGATTTGGATAAGATTACATCCGGTTTCCAGCGAAATGACTTAATTATTGTTGCTGCAAGACCATCTGTTGGTAAAACGGCATTCGCCTTAAACGTTGCCCAAAACGTCGCTGTTAATACAGATGAAAATGTAGCGATATTTAGTTTAGAAATGGGAGCAGACCAACTGGTACAACGTATGCTTTGTGCAGAGGGAAATATTGATGCACAGCGCATGCGTAATGGGCAACTGCAGGCAGATGACTGGAGTAAGCTTACGATGGCAATGGGAAGTCTATCAAATGCAGGGATTTACATTGATGATACACCGGGAATCCGTGTTGCTGATATTCGCTCGAAGTGCCGACGGTTAAAGCAGGAACATGGGCTTGGAATGATTTTAATTGATTATTTACAGCTCATCCAAGGTAGCGTCAACTCTAAGGAAAATAGACAGCAGGAAGTATCTGAAATATCACGTTCCCTTAAAGGCTTAGCCCGTGAATTGAATGTACCATTAATTGCTTTATCTCAGCTTTCTCGTGGAGTAGAATCCCGTCAGGATAAGCGCCCGATGATGTCAGATTTACGTGAGTCAGGAAGTATTGAGCAGGATGCGGATATTGTAGGATTCTTATATCGTGATGATTACTATGATACAGAATCAGAGAAACAGAATATTATAGAAATCATTATATCCAAGCAACGTAATGGTCCTGTCGGCAATGTAGAGCTGGCATTTGTTAAGGAATACAATAAATTCGTTGACCTCGATCATCGTTATTCAGAAAGTGATGTGCCGCCAGCACCAGTTCAAGTATAGATAGCAGCCTTATATAGGGCTGTTTTTTTGTATGCTATTTTTGGTGGGCACAAACTTATAAAATATGAATTAGCTATTCCTTAAAGCGCCAGACGTTACTTAAGGTGCCTTTTATGGAGAATTATCCGTATGCTGCTGATTCATCTGTTCTTGGCGTAAATTTAGGCTTTACTGCTGATTATTTTTTTCTGCGGGGTGATACTTTAGCTCTCCTGCTGATTATTCTCTTCTACGGCAGATTACTCTCGTCTACTGCCAATAACACTCCCTACAGCGGATACCTCCTACTTCCTGCTGATTAAAACATACAATGGCTGATAGCTATGAACCTCTCGCTCACGGTCTGCTCCAACTATCCTAACAGGCTCACAATTCCGTAGCTCAACATCTGGAATATGTTGGTTTTCTATTAATCTACGGAAATCAACCGAACGATAAAATAGAATAGTAACTTATTGTTCGTATTTAGGATTGACGTTATAGTTTGATACTGGTAAAATAACAGTTGTGATTATTAAAACCATATGATTTAGAAAAATTCAGTGGAGGTGCGCTATGTCCTCAGTAGTAGTAGTTGGAACACAATGGGGCGATGAAGGGAAAGGAAAGATTACTGACTTTCTATCGCAAAATGCCGAGGTGGTTGCTCGTTATCAAGGAGGAAACAACGCCGGGCATACAATTAAGTTTGATAATGTGACGTATAAATTACATTTAATTCCCTCAGGGATATTTTTTAATGATAAAATCTGTGTGTTGGGTAACGGAATGGTTATCGATCCAAAAGCATTTGTAGAAGAGGTCGCTTATTTACATGAACGCAATGTGTCTACAGATAATTTACGTATAAGTAATCGGGCACATGTTATTTTACCTTATCATTTGAAATTAGATATCTTGCAGGAAGAAGAAAAAGGCGTCAATAAAATTGGAACAACCAAAAAGGGAATTGGTCCTGCCTATATGGATAAAGCAGCACGGATGGGTATACGGATTGCTGACTTGCTTGACAAAGATGCTTTTCGGGAAAAACTCGAGCAAAATCTGAAAGAAAAGAATCGTTTGTTTGAGAAAGTATATGAAGTGGATCCGATTAACGTGGAGGATATTTTAGAAGAGTATTATGAATATGGCCAACAAATGGCTCCATATGTTTGTGACACGTCCGTTGTATTGAATGATGCCCTTGATGAAGGACGCCGCGTGTTATTCGAGGGTGCACAGGGAGTCATGCTCGACATTGACCAAGGAACATATCCGTTTGTAACCTCCTCCAATCCAATAGCAGGTGGGGTTACCATTGGATCAGGTGTCGGTCCAACTAAAATCAATCATGTTGTAGGTGTTTCCAAAGCATATACTACACGTGTGGGCGATGGCCCGTTCCCTACTGAACTTCATGATGAGATTGGTGATCAAATTCGTGAGGTTGGGCGAGAATATGGAACAACTACAGGAAGGCCACGAAGAGTGGGGTGGTTTGATAGTGTAGTTGTACGTCATGCTCGTCGTGTCAGTGGAATTACCGATTTATCTTTAAACTCTATTGATGTACTGACTGGTATTGAAACATTGAAAATTTGTGTTGCCTATAAGTATAAGGGTGAAGTTATCCATGAGTTTCCGGCAAGTCTATCTGCGCTTGCTGAATGTGAACCAGTTTATGAGGAAATGCCAGGCTGGACAGAGGATATCACCAATGTGAAAAGCTTGGATGAGTTACCTGTGAATGCACGTCATTACCTTGAGCGTATTTCTCAACTGACACAAATTCCATTGTCAGTCTTCTCCGTAGGGCCAGACCGCTCTCAGACGAACATAGTAAGAAGTGTTTATAGCTCTTAATAAAGCATGAACCTGTAAAAGAGGTTATCTCTACCTAGTGGAGGCAACCTCTTTTTGTTGATGTCCGTCATCGCACTCATAATAGACATTCCCACTCGATGCCCCCGCTCCATATCTATCATCCGCCTTAAAATGCCAATCGCCTTTCAATCATGCGCCAAACCCTCCATTATCGGAGAAACTATATTTTTCCTTTTGCTATTACACTCCAATGAAAGACATTTACCTGAAAGTACGATAAAATAAAACATAGTAATATGTTAAAGTAAGAGATAGATTGTAATTAACAAAGGATGTGTCAAAGATGGGTCAAAAAATATTAGTTGTAGATGATGAACAACCAATTGCAGATATATTGAAATTCAACTTAGAAAAAGAAGGTTATGAGGTTGTATTAGCACATGATGGCGATGAGGCCATTGAGGTTGCTGAAGCTGAAAAACCTGATTTGATTTTATTGGATATTATGCTTCCGAATCGGGATGGCAATGAGGTGTGCAGGGAGATCAGGAAAACACAGTCGATGCCAATAATTATGCTGACAGCAAAGGATTCGGAGATTGATAAGGTGCTTGGCCTTGAGTTAGGGGCAGATGACTATGTCACAAAGCCTTTCAGTAACAGAGAGGTAATTGCACGTGTTAAGGCAAACCTGCGTAGACAGCAAGCTGTTCCGGACGATAAAGTAAAAGCTACAAAGGACATAGAGATCGGTGCACTTGTCATCCACCCTGATGCATATGTAGTATCGCGTAATGGCGTTCAGATTGAGCTTACCCATAGAGAATTTGAGCTGCTTCATTATTTAGCAAGACATATGGGACAAGTGATGACACGTGAGCATCTATTGGAAACAGTTTGGGGTTATGATTACTTTGGTGATGTCCGAACCGTTGACGTAACAGTAAGAAGACTTCGCGAAAAAATTGAGGAGAACCCTAGTAACCCTACGTGGATCGTTACACGAAGAGGTGTGGGCTATTATTTACGTAATCCTGAGCAGGAGTAATTGCTAATGAACAAAGTCGGTTTTTTTCGTTCCATACAATTAAAGTTTATCATTATCTATATTTTATTATTGCTTGTGGCAATTCAGGTCATTGGATCTTTTTTTACCAATGAGTTGGAAGCAGAACTCCGGGGAAATTTCTTCACGTCCATTAATGATCGTGTGCAGCTCTTAAGCTATAATCTGGAGCAAGCATTCAATAGAGAGCGAATGGAAGATGGGCAAGGACCAACATTGCAGCAAGAGGTTCAAAGCATTATTTCAGATGTTGGGCCAGATGATATTACTAGCCTGCAGGTAATTAATAACCAAAGCCGAATTATTGCTACAAATGATTATAGTTCGCAGGGAGATATCGGAAAGAAAACAACAAGAGATATGGTACAGCAAGCATTGATAAATAATTCTGTACAGTCAGGGGAAATGTTTGATCAGGCAACAAGACAGCAGGTTTTTGTCCTTGCCCAACCTATTTTAGATAGTGATGGGGTGGCTGTTGGTGTCATTTATTTAAAGGCATCCATGGAAGGTGTAAATGAACAGCTGCAAAATATTAATGAAATTTTCCTTAAAGGCTCGATCCTTGCGGTAACGGTGTCTGCCTTTATAGGGATACTGGTGGCAAGGACGATTACAAAACCGATAATTGAAATGCGTAGACAGGCTCAGACAATGGCTAGAGGAGATTTCACCCAAAAGGTAAATGTATATGGGAGAGATGAAATTGGTCACCTGGCAGAAACCTTTAATGACCTGAACAGCAGATTAAAGCACTCCTATGCAACCATTGAAGAAGAGCGGCGGAAGCTAAGCTCCGTTCTGTCCAATATGTCAGATGGTGTAATTGCTACAGACAATGTTGGTGGTATCACATTAATGAATGAAGCAGCAGGTAGACTAATTGGCCATAATCCGGATGAAATAATTGGAGAAAATCTGCTGGATATTTTTCAATTAGAAGAAAAGATCGTTGATATAACAGAGCTTCACGACAGCGGATCCATTATTATTGATTTAAGTACTGAGGAAGAAGAATCGCTTGTACGCGCTAACTTCTCTACAGTGCTGGATGATGAGGATGATCTTACCGGATTTATCACCGTAATCAGTGATGTAACAGAGCAAGAGAAAATTGAACAGGAACGTCGTGATTTTGTATCCAATGTATCTCATGAACTGCGTACACCACTAACCACGATGCGAAGTTATATTGAAGCATTAACAGATGGTGCATGGGAAGATAAGGATATTGCTCCTAAATTCCTTGGTGTAGCACAAAATGAAACAGAGCGTATGATCCGAATGGTAAATGATCTGTTACAGCTTTCCAAAATGGATGCAAAGGAACATCCGTTAAAGAAGGAAAGAACAGAATTCATTAATTATTTCCATGGCATTATTGATCGCTTTGAAATGAACATACCAGAACATATTTCACTAAAACGGGAGCTGCCGAAAGGGAAATTCAATGTTTGGCTGGATCAGGATAAGATGACCCAAGTGCTTGATAATATTATATCCAATGCGATTAAATATTCCCCAGAGGGTGGTAAAATAACACTCCGCGTGGAGAACAGACGGCATCATATTCTTGTCAGCATTCAGGATGAGGGTATGGGAATAGCTTATGATAAACTTGAAAAGATTTTTGAACGTTTTTATCGTGCAGATAAAGCCAGAACACGGAAATTGGGTGGCACTGGACTAGGACTGGCCATTGCGAAAGAACTTGTAGAAGCACATCACGGTAAAATATGGGCAAAAAGCAAAGAAGGTAAAGGGACTGCGATCCTCTTTACACTTCCGCTGATGAATCAGAAGCGGAGGGGATTATAATGAAATTGGAAACAGCTAAATCATTTGCTCTGATTATATTGGTCGGTGTAAGTTTGTTGCTAACCTTTGGTTTATGGACATACCAGCCAAATCAAACCCCGGTAGGTGGACCCGATTTGTTGAAGGAAATTGATATTGGTGGAATGAAAGAAACCAAAAAATCTTTAATTGAGCCGATGAATGTCATTTTTCATACAAATGGAGCTCACTTTGGTTATGATGATCCTGAAAAACGTCAAGGATTCTACAATGAGTTACAGTCTACGGTACTCTATGATTTTAGAGCTGGTGAGAAAAAGGGTGACATTCAGCCATATGACATTGAGATGATTTATCCAGATGACCTCCCAATGGAAATTTTGCCATATCTATTTTCTTTCAAAGACGAAATAGAAGAATTCCCTACATGGTCTTTTGACCGTATGTACTTTACGTTTATAGAGGAATCCTCTTCGTTAAAAATACAGTTTATCTCCATTGATAACAGACATAAAGCAACAGCTGTAATCAATGATTCACAAATATATAGTAAACTATGGAAAACGATTGATTCCCAGAAGAACCTTACAGAATATCTTGCTTTTAAGGAAGGGCAACGAAATATCTTTTTCCCAAGTGGGAGTCCGGATATGAAAAAATGGTCTCTATCTGTAAGTAGTATCCCGGCAACAAAGCTTGTAAATGATTTATTCCTGGATCCTTCCCGGGTGAGCCGTTCCATCGCATCTTCTATTACGGAGGGAGAAGTATACTTTACGGATGGGCTACGGGAGCTTAGTGTGGATCACAATGGTAATAGAATGGAGTTTTTTAATCCAATAACATCTGAATATCAGCAAAAGACTCCATTAGAGTTATTAGACAGCAGTATAGAAAAAATTAACGGACATAAGGGCTGGACAGAGGAATTTAATTTAATGGATATCGAGACATCGATAAACAAAATAACCTATCAAATGTTTTACAAAGGATATCCGGTCTTCAACAAGTATAATATGGCCTCCATTAGTCAAGAATTCCGAAATCAGGATCTATACCGTTATCAGCGCTCTTTGTTTAAGTTAAATAATTCATTAGGAAAAGAATCTGTATATATCCCTTCAGGTAAAGAAGTAATGAATGCTCTTGAGGAAGATAGTCAAAGTATGCAAAATATTATGGGTATCAAGCTTGGTTATGAGCTTAAATATCAAGAAAATGACCTTAGTGATTACGTGACCCTCGAGCCCACATGGTATGTAAACTATAATGGGTCATGGGAGCAAATAAGTATTAACGGTAATAATAAAGCGGAAGGAGGAAGTTAAGGATGCAGTGGAATCAAATAAAAACACTATTTATCCTTTGCTTTCTCATTCTGGATGTTTATTTACTGATGCAATTTATGGAAAAGCAGGAACGGGCAGATGTAGGGGTCTTGAGCAGTCAGGAAGAGACCTCACTTGAATTCAAGCTGGAACAAGAGGATATTACAATTAGTGATGCCGAAGTGGATATTGAAAAAGACTCTTATATCTCTGTATTAAGAAGAGAATATAGTGATAAGGAATTAAGCCAATTAGCAGATCTGGATAAACAGGATGTTGAGGTTATTGATAAAAACTTGATTGTTTCCAAATTTGAAGAGCCGATTGCTATCCCTGAAAAAGCACAGTCTGCTGATATTAGTAAACTGGTGAAGAGTCATATTATCCACCCGGAGGATTTTACCTACTGGGGTTGGAATAAAGATAGAAATGCACTGCTTTTTTTCCAAGAAAAAGAGAGTAGACCAATTTACTTTAATGAAAACGGCATGCTGCTTGTTTATTTAAACAAGGATAATGAGATGGAATATTATACCCAGACAATGCTCGGAGAAGCAGAGAATCAGGGAGATTTGCGGACACTTACGAAACCAATGAAAGCAATTGAAATATTGTACAATGCGAATGAGCTATATTCTGAAGATAATATTAGCAATACGGAGATTGGGTACCACACACGGATTCCATTAGCCAATGGCAAGCAAGTTTTTGCCCCAACCTATAAAATAACCGTTAATGAAGAACGCAACTATTTTATTAATGCAATTGAGGGGCATATTTTCGCAAGTGATGACACCGAATTTATTGGAGATGCTATTGAATCAACGTTAAGCAAGATCAAGAAATTAGAAGATGAGGTAGAATGGAAAGATAGCATTCTACAGCTTTTAAATCAAAAATTGCAAGTAGAAGGCAGTAGAGGTGAGGAGTAATGACATTGCGTTTTAGTGTGCTGGCTTCTGGCAGTACAGGGAATGCATTTTATATAGAATCAGAGAAGGAAAAAATTCTGGTAGATGCTGGTTTGAGTGGGAAGCAAATTGATCGTTTATTTCAAGAAATCAATGTTGATCCATCCAAGCTGACAGGAATTTTAGTAACCCATGAGCATAGTGACCATATTAAGGGCTTGGGTATTGTTGCTCGGAAATATAACCTTCCTATTTATGCTAATGAGAAGACATGGAAAGCCATGGAGGGCTCGATTGGAAAACTTACGACAGACCAAAAGTTCCATTTCGGGATGGAGGAAGTAAAAACATTTGGGGATATGGATATCGAATCGTTTGGGGTATCACATGATGCTGCTGAACCAATGTTTTATACCTTTCACCATGATAATAAGAAGGTTGCGTTAGTCACAGACCTTGGGTATGTATCTGAACGGATTAAGAAGACAGTTGAGGATGCAGATGCTTATATTTTTGAGGCAAATCATGATGTAAGTATGCTACGTATGGGAAGATATCCTTGGAATGTAAAGCGCCGTATTCTTGGTGATTCAGGGCACGTATCCAATGAGGATTGTGGCCTGGCATTAACAGATATTATTAGCAATCGTACGAAGCGCATCTACTTGGCGCATTTAAGCTTGGACAATAATATGAAAGACCTTGCCCGCATGTCTGTAGAGAGTGTGTTGCAGGAGAGAGGCATTAATATTGATTTGTATGATACCGATCCAAAGTCCCCGACATCCTTATATGAAGTAGTATAATTGTTAGATGCTATTTCTTTTTGAAAACAGCGTTTTAATGACAAGGCGCTTGCACTTTTCTTAGTTTAATTTTTCACAAACAAGGAATAACTATATTGATATGTTTATTTTTAGGATAGGGGTTGGATATATGGGATACTATGATCAAAATTACAGACCAAATCCGCATAGAAAAAAATCCGGCGGGTGGTTAGTCCCCGTTTTGCTAGGAATAATTATTGGAATATTAGTAGTTGTTGTAGTTATGCCATCGATTCAAGAATCAGGAATTATACCTGGTGATGAGACTGCCGGAGATTCCTCCACTGCCGGAGTTAAGCCAAATGGCGACTCAATAAATTCAACGGTAAATGTGGATGTGAATACACAAATAACAGAGGTAGTTGAAAAAGTATCTCCTGCGGTTGTTGGTGTTGTTAATCTTCAACGACAAGGTGACTTTTGGCAACAGCAACAAGAGGACCAGGAAGCGGGCACAGGTTCTGGAGTTATTTACAAGAAAAAAGATGGAACGGCTTATGTGGTAACAAATCACCACGTCATTGAAGGCGCTGATACAGTAGAAGTAGTACTTGCAGATGAAACAAGTATTAAAGCGGAGATTGTCGGTAGTGACTTATTTTCAGATTTAGCTGTATTGCGTATGGATGGAGCAGATGTGGATCAAGCGATTGAAGTTGGTTCATCTGGTGATGTAAAAGTGGGAGAGCCTGCAATTGCGATCGGTAATCCTCTTGGCCTGATGTTTTCCGGGTCTGTTACTCAAGGGGTAATTAGCGGTAAAGAACGTACCATTCCACAGGATTTTAATCAGGACGGACGTGCAGACTGGCAGGCAGAGGTAATTCAAACAGATGCAGCTATTAATCCAGGTAACAGCGGCGGCGCATTAATAAACATAGATGGCCAGCTTATTGGCATAAATTCCATGAAGATCAATCAGGCTGCTGTTGAGGGAATTGGTTTTGCTATCCCTGTTGATTCAGCTATGCCAATTATTAGTGAGCTGGAAACACAGGGAGAAGTGACTCGACCATATATTGGTGTTGAGATCTATTCCTTGGATGAAGTTCCACAATCGGAGTGGAGAAACTCTCTTCATTTACCTAAGGAGATTGAGGGCGGCGTATATGTGTGGAGTGTGGAACCATTGTCTCCAGCAGATAAAGCCGGTTTAAAACGTCTTGATGTTATTACAGAGCTTGATGGTAAACCAGTAATGAATATGATTGATTTACGCAAGATTCTCTATCAAGAAAAGAAAATAGGGGATGAAGTGAAGATCACTTATTATCGTGATGGAGAGAAGAAAGAAACAACGTTAAAATTAGGAGAGCAATAAAACGAAAGCTATCTTTCACCGTTTAGGCGGAAGATAGCTTTTATTATCCACAGAATTACAAAGTTATGCACAGTTTGTGGATATATTTAAAGTCGAAAATCAATATATGGTGACGAATTTTTATGCGGTAACAAAATAGCTACGAACATTTGTGCATATGTGGATTAAATTGTGGATAAATAATGATTTTCACTATAAAAAAGAAGTTTATCCACTGGTTTTCAACAGAAAATGGTTTTTTTCCAAAAGTTACCCACATTATGTTTTTACGCGTACTTGCTGCCATAAAATGATAAGTAGAATAAGCATGACAATATCCAATCTTGCTTCAAAAGCAAAGGAAAGGAATCCTTCTGTTAGTAAGACTGGGATTTTTGTTAAATATAATGCGCCAAGCATAATTAAAATTAATGGCGGTACTGCTAGATGAATATACATCCTCCCGACAAGAAGCATCCCACAAACCACTTCCGTGATGGCTACCAAAAATAAGGTTGCCTCAGGAAATGGAATACCAAGATTGTGAAAAATTCCTCTAAAATCACTTACAAGCAATGCAACAATCCCAGAAGTAATAAAAACATAACCAACAGCATAGCAAATCCATGGGTATGCATGCATTTGAAATTGTATTTTTTTCATTCTTGTCCCTCCTTAAAAAGTTAATTATCTTATGTATATGTATGTACAGGGACAACCTTGCCAAGCAATTTTAAATAGATGTGGGAAATGATATTGAAAGAAGAATAAAATTGACATACTATGAGGAAGGAATACACGTCTAGATGCTTCGAGTCGATCTTCTTGCTTATCACAGATCAATCAATTTATAATCTACTGTAGTCTTCAGAAAATAATGTAAAGGAAGTACATAGATGATACGACGATTTTTCTCTTATTATAAGCCACATAAACGCTTATTTATTATTGATTTCACTGCTGCAGTCATTGTAGCGGTTTTGGAACTGGCTTTTCCGGTAGCGGTTCAAAGTTTTATTGATAAACTATTGCCAGAGAAGAACTGGGATATAATTATTACAGTTAGTATTTTATTATTACTGGTCTATTTGTTAAGTACGTTCCTGCAATATATAGTTACTTATTTAGGTCATAAACTCGGTTTAAATATTGAAACAGACATGCGTCAGGATTTGTTTCAGCATGTGCAGAGTCAATCCTTTCGTTTTTTTGACAATACAAAAACCGGTCATATTATGAGTCGGATAACAAATGATTTATTTGATATAGGTGAATTGGCACATCACGGTCCGGAGGATTTTTTTATTTCCATCATGACTTTTATTGGTGCTTTTATCATCATGTTTACAATTAATATGAAGCTTGCTCTTATTATTTTAATTTCTGTTCCCATTCTTATTTTTCTAATTGCCTTTAGTAATATAAAAATGAACAAGGCATGGAGAACGATGTATGAGGATATTGCCAGAGTTAATGCAAGAGTAGAAGATGCCGTTTCTGGTGTGCGTGTCGTTCAGTCATTTACCAATGAAGCTTTTGAAATGGAGCGGTTTACAAAAGATAATTATAAGTTTCGGAAAGCAAAGGCCGGAGCTTATAAAGTAATGGCAATTGTCCATTCCAACATCTATATGCTCATGCGTTTCATTACGTTGCTTGTACTTGTTGTTGGAGCTTGGTTCACGTACACTGGTCAGCTTTCTACAGGAGAACTCGTAAGTTTTGTATTATTCGTAAATGTGCTATTTAATCCGATTCAGAAAATAACGGCCCTCTTGGAGTTATATCCAAAAGGGATGGCTGGATTTAAGCGATTTACTGAATTACTTGATACAGAAGCAGAAGTGCAGGATCAGCCGAATGCGAAACAAGTGACCTATTTAAAGGGCGATATCGCTTTTGATAAGGTAACTTTTGGTTATGAAAAGACCCAGGAACCAGTACTAAAATCATTGAGTTTTTCTATACAAGCAGGAGAAACCATTGCGTTTGTTGGTCCATCAGGTGCTGGTAAAACAACCATATGCTCCCTAATTCCTCGTTTTTATGATGTAGAAAGTGGGAGCATCACCATTGATGGAATAGATCTTCGAGATATGACGAAGGAATCACTAAGAAAACAGATTGGGATTGTGCAACAGGATGTTTTTCTATTCACAGGTACCCTCAAGGAAAATATTGCTTATGGAAATAGAGATGCTACAGATGAGGAAATTAAGCATGCAGCAAAACAGGCACATATGGAGGACTTTATTAATGAACTTCCTGACGGATATGAAACTCAGGTTGGAGAACGAGGACTTAAGCTTTCCGGAGGGCAAAAGCAACGCATTGCAATTGCAAGAATGTTTCTAAAAAATCCTCCTATTTTAATATTAGATGAAGCGACTTCTGCCCTGGATACAGAAACAGAAACGATCATTCAGAAAGCCTTAACCGAACTGGCAAAAGAACGTACAACATTAATTATTGCTCATCGATTAGCTACGATTAAAAATGCGGATCGGATTATGGTTGTTACAAAGTCGGGTATTGAGGAAGAAGGCAGTCACGAGGAATTACTTCAACGAGATGGGATTTTTGCTCATTTGCATAAGGTACAGATGAAATAAAATATTTTATTCTATTCTTAAAAGGGAAAATAAACTAATTGCATTATTTTCTGAAAAATTATACACATTAGCTTGTGCATAAATGTGGATAAGTGGTTAAAGTAACTTCAAAATTTGTCGATATTTCCCGGGAAATAAACAGCAATAAACGGAAATAATAAAACATCGAAGCAGTGAAATGGCATAAAATGCAGGCGAACTGCTAGCTCAGACCAATCAGTAGGTGAAATCAGCCAGAAGCATTTTACAGAAGAGCATTTCTCTGGGTAATAAGAGTCTCTAACATTTTTGTATTTCTTAAAGTAGAGGGCATACTTTTTTCAAATTTCATGCTAAATTTCTAGTCTTAGCGGGAATAGTAAGGGTAGAAGGAGTGGAAAGATGAAAAAGGTAATAATCGCGACGCTCATTATGCTTTTACTTTCGGCATGTTTGGGTAACACCGATGACAAGTCAAAGAAGGAAAATACAGATGGGACAGGCTCTATTACGTTGGAGGAAACGGGCATTACGGAAGATACATTGCAAAAGTTCCCAGAGTATGAAACCTTCAAGAAAAATATAGATTTACAAACATATCATGCCCAAATGAAAAATGAAAGTAACGAAAAACGCGAGATTGTGTTTTTGAACGATAAACAAAAAGAGATATATAAAAGTACGTATATAAAAGAAACAAAAAGAATAAAGATTATTAAGCTAAGTGATGAAAAAGTGTTGGTTGATCAGGTGCTTAGCTAGGGATGGTTGTTCTTTCATGTTAGGATGCATGGAGGGACACAGGTATTATTCGCCAAAAGGTGAAAAATCAGCAAAAAGAAGCACGCAGCTAAAGAGCTACGTGCTTCTTTTTCATTAGGAGGATGTCCATGCTCCACCATTAATATGAATAGCTTGTCCGGTCATATAGGAGGATTCATCTGCAGCGAGCATAACATATGGCCAAGCATGCTCGGATGGTTGACCTGGTCTTCCCATCAATGTATCCTGTCCAAAGTTCTCTACTCCATCTTCATCAAAGGATGATGGAATAAGCGGTGTCCAAACTGGGCCAGGTGCAACTGCATTTGCACGGATGCCTTTTTTAGCCAGACTCTGGGCAATACTTCTTGTCCATGCTGTAATAGCACCTTTTGTTGCAGAATAATCCATAAAAATTGGATTACCTCGATAAGCATTAATAGAAGAAGTGCTAATAATAGAATCTCCTTCTTTCATATGTCGGACAGCTGCTTTTGTTAAATAGAACTGAGAAAAGAAGTTAGTTCGGAAGACTTCCTCAAATTGCTCGCTGGAAATCTCCAGTACATCTTCTCGTACATATTGAATTGCTGCATTATTAACTAATATATTTATTTTCCCGAATGCTTCAACTGTTTTCTCCACAAGGTCAATACAATGCGACTCATCTTTTATATCACCAGGAAGTAGTACACAACTAGCACCTTCTTTTTCCACCAGTTTTTTTGTTTCTTCTGCATCATCGTGTTCATCAAGGTAAGATATAGCTACATTCGCTCCCTCTTTGGCATAAAGGATGGCAACCGCTCTGCCGATTCCACTATCTCCACCTGTAATGAGGGCTGCTTTCCCTTCTAGTTTATTACTTCCCTTATAGTTCAATGGTTGTGCAGGCTGAGGGTTCATTTTTGATTCAATTCCCGGCTGCTTCTCCTGTTTTTGTCTAGGTGTACTGCCTTTCTGCATTTCTCTTGGATCCATGTTTATTTACCTCCTTGAAGTTTTTAAGTCTATGCTGTATGTTAGTCTATTCCACAGGCAATAGGCACCAAAACCTCTATTGTAAAAGAAAGTAGACTTTTCAGGTAAGCTAATAGTAAATGGCACATTGTAGTCATAGCTTGAGTCGGAAATTACATTTATTGTAAACACAGTGAGTGAAATTTTTTCTTAGGGAAGTAAATCAGCAGCAGGAAAAAATTCACCGAAGGGATGGACAATCAGCGCTAGATAACTTAAGCCTTCACAACTATTTTAAAATCAAAATAAAAAAGAAATTCCTGAAGGTAGGAATTTCTCAACTTAATTAATCCTGTCTACGCTTTGTCGGGTCACAATCTGGATAGGATATGTCAGTGGATTCAGCAAGTTTAATAAGATAGTAGCATTCCTCTCTCGCCATATGGTCTGCCATTAATGCAGAAAAGGTACTGAGCACGGTGTTGTTTAATTCCATTTCTTCAATCTCCCCAAGGAAAACACGGAAAAGATTCATCTCGATTTCCACGTCACTATTAAAACGTTCGAGCGCAGGAAAGGACTGGATGTTGGCACGTAAATAGCCTGTTAGTTCCACGGCTTTTAAGTAAAAGTCACTAAAGTGATTCGTAAACTCCTTGCTTTGTTTTTTTAATCTTTTTTCTACCCCATCGAGTTCATCGTTAATCGCTCCTGCATGACCATAGGCATCTGCCAACCAGAGCATGTGGTGATGCAGCTCATGAAATATTGGTGGGGAGTCACCTTGTTTTAAATACTGGATCACGCGCTCATACTCCTCCAGCTCATTTACCATATGGTTAAGAAATGTGGGAGATAAATGAATTCCAATCTTTCCTATTAGGTGTCTACGAATGAGAGAAAGTTTATATTTTTTCATTTCCTCTACAGCTGCTTCTGCTTCTTTTGTGAAAGTAATGGCATTGGAGGTGGACAAGGAATTGGTCCGCTTTAATAACTGATCAAAAACCACAATAAAATCTTTTGCAATTTGGATGTCTTCTTTTTCGGTTGGATAAAGAGAGTCTCGAATAAATGTGGCATGGTCCCCTAATACCTGTAGCCAAAATTGATGTTCAAATGTAGCATCCTTCAAGTAATCTGCCAATAACGCTCACTCCTTAAACATTTCATCCATTTAATGTATTCAATGAAGGAGGGAAATAGTAGTATTATTACAAAATAGATCTCACAACAGAGCGAAAGAATCCGCCGTGGAATAAAATTAATCAGTAGTAAAACAAGATAATCCGCCAAAATTATTCAGTAACTATAAGGAATTTGTCTATCATGCATTATTTTCCAAAACGATTGTTTATAATCCCTCCAAGTTACCTCGCAGTTCATCTTTATTACGAAACATAGGAAAACTCAATTTATATTTTAGAACTAAATTAAAAGCACTGGGGATGCTTGTGCTCATCCTCAGTGCTTATTTCATTTCGTTCGCATTTTCATTTTTTAATAGCCGACTTCAACAGCGGCGTTGACCATATACATTAAATCGTTTTCGTCGTCTTTGTCTTTTAGCACAATTCCGCTGGATGTAGCCATGCCTCCATCGGTTACATCTACAGCAACGACACCATAAGGAATAGCTTCTTTTACTTTATCTACATCCAGTTTTTCACGATCAAGCGGAACTGCCAGTTTGACATTTACCTTCATACTTTCAAGGCGTTCACCAGGAAGATTTTTTTCAATCCCGGGCATGGAGTTTGATAAAATCGCATTTTCAACCGCACGGACAGCTGCCTTTGTCACATTCTGCCCATGAACATCGATACCTGTACCTGTTTGAATAAATAATACTTGATCCATTGATAAACACTCCTTTGTGCTTTTGGAATCTCTTTTTAAAACAATTCCCACTCTAAAAATGTCTAAAACATTTGGAATTTAAAACCAAAATTATTTTTATGAATGATTCATTTTATCAAGCTGGTTTAGCAGATCATCTAATTTCTCTGATAAGATGAGAATATCTTCATAGTTTTGATCTTTTTTATAGGCTTGGTACATTTTATATCTTACGTGTTCAATTTTTAATTCTATTTCTTCTTTAGAAGGCAATATGTTCACTCCAATTCTTCATATCCCAATGATACCCGTATATGAGTATTTAAAACGCATTTTTTCTTAGGAAAGTGCACAGATTCGGATAGAATTGAGGATGCCTACTAATTATGGGAATATATGTTAAAATAATTAAAATCAAACGAAGAGGTTTTAGCTAAAAGGAGGGGCATAATGTTCGTTCTATTTATCGTTGGTCTCGTTGTCGGGTTAATCATTCATGCTTGTACTTACATATTTACTAGTAAATGGGACAATAGGCAAAGGGCAATGGCCGTAGGAGTATCTGGCGCAGCACTTCTTATGGTCAGCCTGACCGTCATTGGGGGTTTTGCGGGAATGCCATTCGGCGTTATAAGTATAGGAATTTTTAGTGTTGCAATTTTAATGGTGATTTTTAAAAACAATACGCTATGGAAAAAGATAGTATACACCTTCATTATAACGACAGTGCTTTGCTATTCTGTGTTTATCTATTTAAACCAAACCGATTATTGGGTAATAAAAAAGAGTCAGTATTACCAGGGTGATGAAGTTGGGACATACTTGCAAAAATTGCAGGAAGATCCTACCATTGAGGGCTATAAAACATTTACTATTTCAGAAGGGAATAAAAGCATTATCCTCTCCTTAGGTGAAGAGATGGCCGGAAATGATATCGAGGTTCTGGATGTGGAAGAACAGTCCTATACGACAATTGTGAAAGTAAAAAGCTACTACAATCAATCATCGGAGAAGAATCCAGTGATTGCTATCGGATTGGATAGATTAAAAGAGAGTATTGTCATTATGGATACAAATGGTACGATGTACGAAGAGGTGGAATAGGGCATTCAAGCCCATCCACCTCTGCGTGGAAATAATTAAAATTGAGATTCATAGTTTCCGTCTTCATAGACCTTGTATAGACCAACAGTGCCTGAGCCACCGTTTTTCTGCATGGATTTTGAAGTGAGTTCCACACGATAATAAGCTCCAGCTTCATCTGTATATAATGAGCCACCCATGTCATCAAAAAGTATACCTTCTTGCTCCTCCATGTCCAGTTCCTTTCTTAAGTAAGAAATAGCCGATTCCCCGCTTGTAATTTTAGGTTGATCTGCTTGGCTCTCCTTTTCCTCTTGTGTTTGCTCCGTGCTTTGTGAAGGAGCCTTCTCTTGCTCTGTCTCTATATTATTAGCCTGTTCTTGCTGCTTTGCTTGGTCGTTATCCGATCCTTTCTTCGCATTTTCAGCCAGTTCCTGATTATTTTCGCCCTCATCTAGTTCGTGTTCTGTGCTAGATTGTGATGGAGCTTCTTTCTTTTCTATCGTTTTCTTCTGTTCTTTGTGTTCCGCCGCATTGGAATCTGCCGCCTCATCGCTACATGCAGCAAGTAAGCTAAGTGTGATCCAGACCATAGTAATTAGTAAGGCTACTTTTCTTTTCAAATGTTTCTCCTCCCTACAATATGCTAAGTTAATAAATCCAAAGAAATCGTAACATAATTGGAAATAAAAGAACAACGGCCATCAACTAGACTTGTTTAAATACATAATTCTATTTACTTTCTCGCAAAACCTGTCGATAATAAAAGAGGAATGTATTTTAATACATCGTGATGGGGGAATCAGCATGTTTAATCAGCCTGAGTTGTCTGGCTTTGACATCATAGTAGGTGACTATTCAATCCCTATTATTGTTTTATCTATTATTATTGCTGTGTTTGCTTCCTATACAGCGCTCGTCATGAACCAACGTGGCCGTCAGAATAGCTTTTTCAATAAGCATCTATGGTTAGTGCTTGCTGCTTTTTCCATGGGTGTTGGTATTTGGTCCATGCATTTTATTGGAATGAGTGCGATGACATTGCCAGTTCATATGCATTATGATCGGTTATTAACCATTGTTTCAATTATTCCAGCGATTGTAGCGTCCTTTATCGCTTTTCATGTTGCCAATAACCCTCAAAAAACAAAGCGATCTCATTTTTGGGGCGGGCTGTTTATGGGTGTAGGAATTTCACTCATGCATTACATAGGAATGGACGCCATGCATATGGAAGGTGTGTCGTATTATTACCAGCTGCCATTATTTACACTTAGTATTGTCGTAGCTATCATCGTATCCTTCGCAGCTTTGTATGTATTTTCCGTATTGCAAAATCAAATGAAGACCTGGCTGCAACGGTTAATTGCTGCTGGCATAATGGGAATTGCCGTCTCAAGCATGCACTACATTGGTATGGATGCTGTTGTTTTTTATGTGCCACAGGATTTTACTTTCGCACCACATATGCAAATGGAGGATATGCATTTTTTGCTGACTTTAATTGTCAATGGCTTGGGAATCATCCTGCTATTATTTCTTTTAATGGAGTTATTTGATCGTTTTGTCGAGAATAGAATAAATTATTTTGATTCGATGACGAAGCTACCGAACTACAGAGAGTTTGAACGGAGATTTTCTTCTTCCGCCTATTATGCCATTGCCTTAATTGATATGGAAAAACTGAATAAAAGAGGTTCCCTACATGGCTATATGGTAGTAGATGAGCTAATGAAAAAAGTTGCTGCCCGGTTATTGGAACATAAGCCATCATCCATGGAGGTTTATCGCATGGAGGGTCGAAAGTTTGCCTTTGTCAGCCGTAAATGGGTGGATAAGAATACTTTGACTGCTTCCATGCAGAAAATCGTGGAAAATCTTTCTACACCTTTTCCAATAAAAGATAGAAGTGTTACGATCTCTACAGTTTGTGCGATTGCTATACAAGAGGAGAATAATAAGAGAAATACTTTATATGCCAATGCCCTCGCCATTCTCCAGGATCCGAACATCCAATATGCCAATCAGCTCGTTTTTTATGATGAAAATGTACATCGGTATATGTTTGAACAGGTAATTTTAGAAGATGTAGAAAAAGCTTTGACTGAGAATCATTTTTTTGTGGTATACCAGCCAAAAATGAGTATGCTGGATGGGCATATGGTGGGTGTGGAGGCACTGCTGCGATGGCAGCACCCTACTCAAGGATTAATTAGCCCAGCGGTGTTTATCCCAATACTGGAAAAGAATAATCGAATACAAGCGATAACACGATGGGTTATAAAAGAAGTTTGTAAACAGCTGCACCAATGGCAGCTGGAAAATAAGATCAATTGCTCTGTATCCATTAATATACCAGGCGAGTGTCTCACCTCAAATTCGCTGGTAGCCTATTTAAAGGTAATGACAGAGACGTATCAAATAGAACCGAAATGGATTGAATTGGAGATTACGGAGACAAGCTTTGTGGAATCCATCCAGGAGGCATTGCGGGGGATTGCTGCACTAAGAAAAGAAGGATTTTCCATTGCGCTCGATGACTTTGGTACGGGAGTTTCGTCTTTATCATATTTAAAGCAAATGCCGATTAGTACGTTAAAAATAGATAAATCCTTTTTGGATGATGTACCACATTCGCGAAAGGACGCATCCATTATCCAGTCCATTATTTCATTAGGAAGATCCTTGGATTTGAATATTGTAGTTGAAGGAGCAGAAACAAAGGAACAGATTCACTTTCTTGCCGATTTCTGTGATAATCCGATTATTCAGGGATATTATTATTCGAAACCATTACCTGCATTGGAATTATCTGAATGGTATAACCGGTTCACTGAGCCAGAAATCGTATAATGTTTGAGAGAGCAATCCAGATTGGCAATAGCTGGATTGCTCTTTTGATTATCGATCTTTTTAATAGGGTACTAGTTTCATAGAGAAATAGAGAGGAAGGAGAAATGAGTATGGGAAATGCAAAACCCGTTGTTGCTATAGCAGGTGCAAGCGGCTATATTGGACAGAATTTAATTGAAAAGTTGGAAGGTCGGGTAAATATTATCGGCTTATCCAGAAATGGGGATAAGCGTAAAGATACGGAGTCGGTTACGTGGCGTTCTTGTGACTTATTCTCTTTAGCCGATGCAGAGAAAGGATTACAGGGAGCAGATATCGCTGTTTATCTCGTGCATTCTATGATGCCTTCTGCCAAGCTCACTCAGGGAAATTTTGAAGATATGGATGTCATTCTTGCAGATAATTTTGCCCAAGCTGCAAAAAAACAAGGAATTAAAAAGATGATTTATTTGGGTGGGATTATTCCAGATCATGCACCTAAATTATCCAGACATTTAAAAAGTCGTCTGGAGGTAGAAAGAATCCTCCGAGCCTATGGGACACCTGTTACAGCATTAAGAGCAGGGCTTATTGTAGGGCCTAAAGGTTCTTCTTTTCCCATTCTTGCAAAACTAGTTAAGCGGCTTCCGATGATGATTTTGCCCAAATGGACGAGAACAAGGACACAGCCTGTTGCTCTTCCAGATGTGATGGATTCATTAGGAGAACTAACAATGGAGGAAGAGTCACAAAACCGCTCGGTCGATATTGGCGGACCAGATGTGTTGACATATCGTTCGATGATGGAACAAACAGGAGAAATAATGGGGAAAAAGCGTTATATGTTTAATGTCCCCTTTTTTTCGTTAAGTTTGTCTCGCCTCTGGCTGCGCCTTGTTACACAAACACCAAAGGAAATTGTCTACCCTCTTGTGGAAAGTCTGGAACATGAAATGACTGTCCAGAACAGTCACTTTGTGGAGGGGACCAGTCAAGGAAGCATTTCATTTAGAGAGGCTGCAGCACATGCGATGGAGGCTGATCGAGAGGGGAAGAAGAAACCAGTCAAAAGGCCGGTCATCACACCACTTAAGCAAGATGTGCGCTCCGTACAACGCGTGTGCCTTCCAGAAGGTTGCAGTGCCGATTGGGTGGGCAGATATTATGTGAAATGGCTGGAGGTTTTTCTGAATCCATGGATAAAAACGTCCACAGATGAGAACTTAAATTGTAAGATAGGTTTTCTGGGTAATAAAACCTCTATGCTGGAACTATCTTATTCGGCAGACCGAAGTACAGAAGACAGAGCACTTTATTATATTACCGGCGGATTTTTGACAGACCGCAAAGAAAATGAGCGAGGTAGAATGGAGTTCCGTAAAATTCCAGGAAGCGATGAAGCAATTATTGCAGTACATGATTTCACCCCTGCATTGCCGTGGTTTATTTACCACTACACACAAGCCAATATGCACTTATTTGTTATGTATGCCTTTCGCAGACATATGAAAAAATTAAGTGAAGGACAAGCCACTAAGCAGGTCGCACTTGACGCTTAACCAGTTTCTCATTGAATTCTAATCATATTCACATGATTATTTCATAGAAGAGGCGTATACTAATTTTAGTAGCATGAAAGAAAAAGGAGAGACACATCAATGAAAAAGCTTATACTCATAGCTGGCTTGTTATTTATTATAACTGCACTAGCAGCATGTGGAGACAACGATCAATCAACAGATACTGCAAATAACGAAGGAAACGAATCAACGGCAACAGAAGATGAGAATCAAAATGCGGATACGGAAAAGACTGAAGATAAGGAAGTAACTAACGAAAATACGGAAAATAATGAGGAGGCAGCTGATATCGATCTAACTAAACTGCCAGAATACTCCCCGATTAAAAACCATATTGATTTAGATGCACATCATCCTGTCGTTGTGGAGGATAATGAGGGAAAACGAATTATACTGTTCCGCAATGAAAAAAATCAGGAAAAATATAAAAGCATTTTTATTAAAGAAGAAGAGCGTGTGAAGATTATTGACCTGGATAAAGGAGAAATCTTTAACGGCTTGCTAAAATAGAAGTGAGCGGGTAGCTGAAGCATAGCTGCCCTTTTTTATGGCAGATTTGAAATAAAGCTGCTCACTGCGACGACCTGGAGGCTGCCCGCGCCAGTCTGGTTGCTATCCGCGACGGGAAGAGCACCAACCGCGACAACAACAGCACCATTTGAGACAGAGCTTACCGCCCCCGCGACAGTGTGGAACGCACCCGAGACAAGCAAGTCCCCACCCGCGACAGCCCAAGCCTCAATCGAGACAACCCGAACACCACTCGCGACACAGTGCGCCTCCTCTATCCCCTTTCACCCTCAATTGACTAAAAATTATAACAATTATATACTAAACTTACAATCGAAAGGAGGACTCTTTTTGAAAAATATTGGTAACCACATACAGTATCAGATTTATATGAACATGCACGACCCCGATCCGAACAGACTGCCAGTTGTATATGAGGAGTGGGAAAGACTAGCCCGAGAGAAGTTGGAGGATGGGCCGTATTACTACGTTGCAGGTGGTGCTGGTGGAGAAAACACAATGAACGCAAATTTGAAAGCGCTTAACCAGTGGAAGATTATTCCCCGCATGCTGCGAAATGTAGAGGATAGAGATTTATCTGTGTCGCTGTTTGGAAAGACATATCCATTCCCTGTGATGCATGCTCCAATTGGTGTGCAATCGATCATTCATCCAGAAGGCGAAATTGGTTCCGCACTTGCTTGTGCAGACGTAGGAGTACCTTATATAGCAAGCTCTGCCTCCACCGTCCCCATGGAAAAAATAGCAGAGAGCATGGGGGATGCGGACAGATGGTTTCAATTATATTGGAGTAAGGACCCGGACATTACTGCAAGCTTTCTTCGAAGAGCGGAGGCTTCCGGCTATTCTGCAATTGTAGTCACACTTGATACACCAATGATGGCTTGGCGCGAATATGATTTAAAAAATGTTTATTTGCCATTCCTCGCTGGAGAAGGTGTTGGCAATTATTTTACAGATCCTGCATTTAACGCCAAGCTGGATAAATCCCCCAAGGAAGACCCCCAGGCTGCTATTATGCATTGGACACAAATCTTTGGAAATGCCGGATTAACATGGGAGGACATCGATTTTCTTAAAGCAAATACAAGTCTCCCCATTATTTTAAAAGGAATTCTTCATCCGGACGATGCAAAAATGGCATTGGATCACGGTGTAGATGGCATTATTGTCTCCAACCATGGGGGAAGACAGGTAGATGGAGCAATAGGTGCGTTGGAGGCACTTCCTCTTGTATGTGAGGTGATTGATGGCCGGATCCCCGTACTGATGGATAGTGGAATACGAAGAGGTGCAGATATTATTAAAGCAATGGCACTTGGAGCGAGTGCTGTCCTTATTGGCAGACCACTCATGTATGGCCTTGTTGTTGCAGGACAGCAGGGAGTAAAGGAAGTGATGCAAAATATGATTGCAGATTTGGATATCACGTTAGGGCTGACAGGGGAAAAATCTGTCCAGGCCTTGAATACAAGCATATTGAAAAAATTCGTCGCAGAATAGTGGCATAGAGGAGAAAAGGGCATGGAATATGATGTAATTGTGGTCGGTGCAGGGCTGGCAGGTTTAGTAGCAACTGCAGAAATAGCGGATGGTGGAAAGAAAGTACTCTTATTGGATCAAGAACCGGAAGCATCTCTTGGCGGTCAGGCTTGATGGTCCTTTGGTGGGTTATTTCTGGTCAATTCCCCTGAACAACGGCGAATGGGGATTAAGGATTCCCAAGAGCTTGCCTGGCAGGACTGGCTGGGGACTGCAGGTTATGATCAAGAGGATGACGCGGATTATTGGGGGGAAAAGTGGGCAGAGGCTTATGTTGATTTTGCAGCAGGTGAGAAACGCGAATGGTTGACTAAGATGGGCGTGAAATTCTTTCCAGTAGTCGGTTGGGCAGAGCGAGGTGGTTATCATGCTGGTGGCCATGGTAACTCTGTTCCACGCTTCCATATTACATGGGGCACCGGCCCAGGAATCGTTGAGCCATTTATACAAAGAGTCAGGGAGCATATGAATACAGGGAAGGTGACCTACAAACCACGTCATCGTGTAGATGAATTAATTAAAGAAAATAGCCGGATTACAGGTGTTCAGGGATCTGTGCTTGTCCCGAGCATGGCATTACGTGGGGAAAAGAGTCCCCAGGATGTGGTGCGTGTGTTTGAAGCAAAGGCAGAAGCTGTCCTCATAACAAGTGGTGGGATTGGAGCCAATTTTGACCTTATTCGGGAAAACTGGCCGGCACGACTGGGAACCCCTCCAGAACATATGCTAGCAGGTGTGCCTGCACATGTAGATGGACGTATGCTGCTCATTTCAGAGGAAGCGGGTGGGTGCATCGTAAACAAGGATCGCATGTGGCATTATACCGAGGGAATTAAAAACTGGAGTCCGATTTGGCAAAAGCACGGAATCCGTATATTGCCAGGTCCATCCTCTGTTTGGCTTGATGCTACAGGCAAGCGCCTTTCTTCTCCCAACTTTCCCGGGTTTGACACACTGGGAACATTAAAGGCGATTAAGGATACCGGCTATGACTATTCCTGGTTTATTCTTACCCAGAAGATTATTGAGAAAGAATTTGCTCTTTCCGGCTCGGAACAAAATCCTGATTTAACAGGAAAAAGTATCTCCAAAGTGCTGAGCAGAATCCGGCCTGGCGCCCCAGCTCCTGTCCAGGCATTTCTTGATAAGGGCGAAGACTTCCTTACTGCCGATACAATTGATAACCTCGTCATGAAAATGAACAAACTTACTGGAGCGAATCGATTGGATGCGGATCGTGTGGTAGAGCAGATCCGTGCCCGTGACAGAGAAATCGATAATACTTTTACAAAAGATCTTCAAATTACCGCAATGCGTGGGGCACGAAATTACCTTGGTGATAAATTAATCCGAGTGGCTAAGCCACATAAAATCCTTGATTACCGAAATGGACCATTAATCGCTGTTCGCCTGCATATTATTAGCCGCAAGACTCTTGGAGGATTGCAAAATAACTTAGCAGCACAGGTACTAGATGAACAGGGAGAGGTTATACCTGGGCTTTATGCAGCAGGAGAAGTAGCAGGATTCGGTGGAGGAGGCCTGCATGGCTATCGCTCTCTTGAAGGCACGTTTCTCGGAGGCTGTTTGTTTTCCGAAAGGGTTGCCGGAAGAGCTATTGTAGCGGATTTAACATAGATATTGAACTTGTGTAAGGATTACTTTCCACTTTTCCACATAGGATATTGAAACAATGCTTTAAGAGGTGATATGCATGTACAAAGAGACGAAAAAAGCAATTAAAATAAACCTATGGATCGGGGGGATTATCCTTCTTTTCTTTGTTATCGTATCGATGGTTACTGATCAATGGGGCTTCTTTTTCTGGGCGCTTTGGAGTGTCTTTCTTGTGTTCATGATTACTATTTCGCAAATTAGAAAACATGAAAAAGCGAATAGCCACAAGAACCCTTCTGGTTGAACAATCGATCTTACTTTTTGCCCAGCCTGAAAAAGGGAATAGAAAACGAGGAGGGATCGTAATGAAATACAAGACAGAAGATGAATATGAAATGATACCAGTAACGACGGATCGTCTGACTCAGGAATTAGAGAAGCTGCCTGAATGGGAGCAGCTTGATGACAAATGGATTGCCCGACAGTATAAATTCGCCAGCTATATGGATGGAGTGCAATTTGCCAATCAGATTGCCGAATATGCAGAAAAGCGGCAGCATCATCCCTTCATTGCCATTGATTATAAAAAAGTCACATTGAAAATATCCTCCTGGCGGGCAAAAGGAGTCACCGAATTGGATTTAGAAATGGTACGTGACTTTGATGAAATTTATACAAAAGAAGGGAAATGATCTCTTTATAGATAGGGCCAGAGCCCGATTTTTATCTATTTCGGGCTGGCCCTAATTTTATTAAATTCGCCCCCACTTAAGAAAAACGTGCCAGCAGACGTTCAAGCTCTTCCCTTTGCTCCTCTTCCGTTTCCAAATATTTTTCCGGAATGCCCTCCCGTTTTAGTGCCACCTTTTTCGCTTGCTCCTTCTTATGCTCGATAAACCAATCAGGTATTTCCTCTTTTCTTAATTCATCAAAAAGGTTCGTCTTCTTTTCTTTCTCTTCTTTGCGAACACGGTAATTATTCTCTTCCTCTTTGGCAGCAGCTACATCTCCAACCCCTTTATTTCTCCATGCATGCAAAATGGCCTTCACATATCCCCAATGACTTTTTCCCTGTTCTAATGTACGCTTCATTGCTTGGATAACAAGCGCATCTCCAACATCATTAATCCAATAAATAAGTTCTTCTGTAATATATGTATTTGGTTTACCGAAATTATCGAAGTAAAATAATTTAGCGCCTGTAGCAGCAGCTTCTTCTTGTTTCTCTTTTGTTTTTGTTTTTTGTTTATGTTTAATTAATGGGCTCAACTTGTGGCTCCGTTTTTGGTCCGGATTGTAGTCCACTTTCTCTTCATGTGGCTCCATTTCAGACGCTGCATCGGCATATAATTGGACCACATGATAGACCGCAGCTTGATTTCCTCCTCTGGAAGTTACTTGAATAAATCCGTTTTCCTCTAATTCTATTCGAGCTCGTTTAAAACTACTTACCGATAATCCGGCTTTATCCTGCAGCTTGGAAGCAGCAACGGTAAAGGTTTCTCGCCAAATCAGTTTATTATTGATATCGATCAATGTTAACCACAGGGATCTCGCTTGTACTGAAATTGGTTCCAAATCAATTTTTGAATGGAAGGCATTCATTTGTTTAATATAATTCATTTTGTTTCCTCCTAAAAAAACCTCTTTATATCTACAATCGAAGGAAAAAGATAGAAGGGGGCATCTAAAAGAAAAATTTTATTCTAAAAGGTAAATCTTCGGTCTGTCAGGTGAAAATAGATGGAAAAGAACTCGAAGAATTGCAGCAAGAAATCTAGAAAAATTAGCCCATTTTGGTACACTAGAGAAAGAAGCCAAAGCAAAGGATGAAAACAATGAAAATAACGATCGTGTCGGTAGGTAAGTTAAAGGAAAAATATTTGAAGCAGGGTATCGCTGAATATATGAAGCGGCTTAGTGCCTATGCGACTGTAAATATCATGGAAGTACCAGATGAAAAGGCACCTGAGAACATGAGTAAGGCAGAGGAAGAGGAAGTAAAGCGGAAGGAAGGCCAACGCATTCTATCCCATCTTAACCAAGACACGTTTGTTATCACGCTGGAAATTGAAGGAAAGATGCTGACATCCGAACAACTTGCTGCTAAGCTGGATGAGCTAGCAACGTACGGGAAAAGCAAAATAGCTTTCGTGATTGGGGGATCTCTCGGGCTAAGTAAAGAAGTCACCAAACGAAGTGACCTTGCCTTATCCTTTTCAAAAATGACGTTTCCACATCAGCTTATGCGGATGATTTTATTGGAGCAGGTGTACAGGGCGTACCGGATCAATAAGGGACAGCCATATCATAAGTAACAAAGACAAAACGTAGATGTTTCCACCAATGGGAATTTAAAACGCATGGGAGAAGAAAACCCCCTTTCAAGGGAGTAATCGTGAGTTGTTTTATGTGGGTTATGTTTTGCTCGTATCATTATTTTCTATTATCCTGCCGTTTCATGTAAAATATGCATTTATCCCGTTACTTGTAGTTTGGGCGGTCAATATATACGTACATACGGAGCATTATGTAAAAGTGAAGCTGGCTGTGGTGACCGGGTTTATTTTACTGATTTTACTTTTTTGAGGCGGCTTGTGTGTCAAGCACCTCCCCCTTTTACCTCGTAACACCCTCGACAAAAGACTCCAAAACTCGGGAAGTGACTGGCACCCCAACCAGGTTATAAATTCAACGAACAGGGTAAAGCAATAGAGATACATATTTTTTATGAAAACTTCTACGGTCTAAAATAGGGCAAATATCCTCATAAATTGGAGATTTCTATCGAATAGTATATAGGTGGAAACCTCTACATAAATCGGAATTTATGAATGGGGCAAGTAGATGAGGAATAAGAATAAATGTAGTATAAAATAACCAGATTTATAGAGTTATAAATAAAAACAATGTGAGGGATTATCGTGACGACGGAAAACAGACGAATTAATAAATCCTATTATCAAACGATTTTAGATAAAAGCAAACAAGGGCATCCAGTAAGCATATTGGGGGATATGTATATTGAAGAAATGCAAAAACAGTGGCCTGACCTTTCTTCTATTCGCTATGCCCAGGGAGAAATTTATTACCAGAATAATGATTATGAAGCGGCGATTTTTAAATGGCAGCAACCACTGGAAGAGGAGCTTATTCCATGGGCACAGAAGAATATAGCAGATGCGCATGTAGAGTTGGGATTATTGGAGGAAGCAGAAGGACTTTATTTGCAGGTTGATTCTCCATCACTTGTATTAAAATCCGAAGTGCTCATGCAGTTATTTTCTTTATATGTACAGCAAGGCAATCAGCGAAAAGCAGTTAGTACGATAAAGGAAGCGGTTAGTTTAAATCCCGATTATTCCCGTGTAACAGAGATAGCGCAGACATACTTTGAGGATATTCGTGAGTGGGACCATGCAGTGGAACTCGCAGTTAATGAGACGATCCGTACAAAAACCGGCTATTGGATGGAGGTCTTATCAGGCTATGTGCAGCAAGGGTTAACGGTTGGTTACAGACCGGATTACTTTAATGATTTGCTTGTACATATACTGGCAATGGACCGGGATCGGTTTGAAAACATGACAGAGGTGTTATGGAATAGCTATCGACAAAGCCCGTACTATATAGAGTGGTTACGTGTGATTAACCAGCTTCTCCTGGAAGCTCATGAGGAGCTGCCTTATGTTTGGAGAAAGCTTCCAGCATTATACCAAGAGGCTTACTTCGACTTAATTAATGGCGACTATTTAATCAGGGAGATTTCTGACTTAATCCAGCATCATTTAACGAATTGGTTGGATGTAACAGCTGAATCAGATGCGTTGGCTTCTTCCGCTGCTATACTAGCATGGGATAAAACAATCCCTTCGATGCTTGATGAACAACTTGTCGGCAAAGCAGGATATCAATTCGAAATTGCAACACCACAACAGCACGACTCAAAAGATGGAATGATCCTATTTGAAGCCATTAAAGCATGGGCTAAAAAAGAAGGCTTGCTTGATGATTTAATAGAAGTCACTAATCCTATTCTGAGCCACTCCGAGGTGGAAGCTGCGAGTCCATCAAGCATACGTGAAGTATTGAAAGTATCCATCGAATTTCTTTTAGAACAAAGAGTCAAATTGGAAAAAGGTATCGAGGAAGAAATTGAATGGAATGAAGCGTTACTGGCAAGCCTGCAACATATTCATCAACAACTCGGAGATATGGAGCAAGAAACTTCCGAGCAGATGACAGAATCCTTCCGTACGATGAAAAATAACCTGTCACAACGAGTCATGACTGAACTGCCGAAGCAATTACAAAAAAGTGCCAGCATCATTCAGGATGACAGTGACTTTTCCAAGATCAATGAGGAACTAAACGAGGAAATGAACAGACGAATTGTAGTCTTTATGAAAAACTTCGTCCATCATGATGTGAAACAAGCGGTTCAACAGTGGATTAATGAATGTAAAAGGGAATTCCAGGAAAATCAGGCAGCATGCAATGAATTCAGCCAGACGGTTAATCAGCAATACAAGGAAGAGAAGATTGATCTACAGGGCGACTTTAAAGTACTTGAGGATTGGCAGAGGGACTTGGAAAGGATTTCCCGCGGTATGCTACGCTTTGAAAAAATGAATATTTTTATGCGTAACACACCATCCCAGTTATTTTTAAAAGGTGCAGGCAAGCTATTCAGTTCTATTTCTAAGAATAATGAAATGCTCCATAGCAGATATAAAAATTATATTGAAAATGAGGATTACACGCCAACTGCAAAGGAAATTATCGACCCGTTCATGCAGCAATTGGAATTGTTTGAAGGGTCCATCGAGTGGGATGTGAACAGGTTCTTCGCCAACCCTGTAGATGTGGTGAACCAGGAAACGGAGAAGGTAGAAGCAGATATTGAAAGCCATACTGCTGACTTACAAAAAATGCATGAGAAACCGGAAACCTACCGTGATCCATTAACCTTGTTTGAAGTGAGACGCCGTCAATACGAATTGACGAATACAATTAGTAAGGTTGAGAGCCAAAAATCCACTTGAAAAAATGTAATCAACTATCATCTTTATAAATTTTTATCATATAATTTTTAGAGGTGATAAAAATGACAAGAGTAGCATATACAGATAGTGATGTGGATTTAGTAGCAAGGATGATGCGGGCAGAGGCTGAGGGAGAAGGTCAACTGGGGATGCTGATGGTTGGTAATGTCATCGTCAACCGGTTGATTGCTAATTGCTTAGACTTTAAGGATTTACGTTCCATATACGATGTAATTTTTCAAATACAGGGAGGCAATTACTCTTTCGAGGCCGTCCAAAAAGGCAATGTTTTTTACAACAGGGCACGTGGTGTAGAGAAGAAATTAGCCAGAAGGGTACTAGAAAACTGGAGACAGCATCCATCCAGGTTTGCGTTATGGTATTTTAATCCATATGCCCCATGCCCTCCAACATGGTATGGCCAGCCATTTACAGGACAATATAAACTTCATTGTTTTTATGAACCAGCGGCGGGTACATGTGAAGCTGTGTATATGGGGTAGGTGGTTGGAAGCCTTGTGTGAGGGGACTCATGCAGGGCTTTTTCTTTGGATCTGCTATACATGGTGGGTTAATCCAATGATCGCGAAACATATACTTTGAAGTATTGTAAGCGGCCGTTTCGGAAAATCCACTTCGCTTTCCGCGGACAAAGCTTCAGCTTCCTCGGAAGAAAATCGCTTCCTTGAAAAAGAAACCCACTTTTTCTGCGTGCGATGTTTCTCATTGAAGCTTTTCTGGTCCTGCGGGATCTTCAGCCGTTGCTTTTCCCGCAGGATAAGGAAGGCTTCAGCGAATTGTGCATCGCACGAAGGAAAGATGTTTTTTCTTTCCGAGGAGTCTTCGTGGTTTTCCTTCACTGGTAATGTGTTTAGAAAATAACCCGTTAAATAGCAACTCAATAGGCCTAGTCACTTCCTTTTTGCTTGTCATTGGGATGACTGTGAGATAAATAGAGATAACCCCAGCTCCTTTTGAGGAACTGGGGTTATTTTTGGTAGAGCGACTAGTTGATGCGTTTGTTTATCCTAGGTGTGTTGGCTTTCTATGCAATTACATGTCCCTGGCGGTGTCCAGTGTTAATCTAACCAGGTTTCCGTTTGCATCACCCAAAAACGATAAGGCAAAGGCAAATGGAAGCACAAAAACATACATATTTAGTTTCACCCATTTTCGCAACAATAGCACCCCTCCTTCTTATGAATAAGTATAATCAGAAAGAGATAAAATATTCAATTATTTGTTCGCTTTGGATTTTCCTAGGCATAGGGAGAGAGGATTTGTGAGTAAATGATTTACTTAATAACAAAAGACATAACTTCTGTTTTAAGCACAGAAATTATGTCTCTCCTTTTTACTATTTATTACTCATTTATCTTTATCCTGATTTGATCAATAACTACTTTTTTTTGGGAGTAGCCTATTATAATTTAGTTGATCCACCATCTGACATGATTGTCTGTCCTGTAATAAAGTCAGCATCTTCACTTGCTAAGAATACCGCTATACGGCCAATATCTTTTTCTGGATTACCCATTCGTTTCATAGGGATCTTATTGATTGTATCTTTATATAGATCTGGGAAATTCTCACGCCATTTTTCAACACCTTCTGTTAATGCGGTAAGCGAAATGTTATTCACATTTATGCCATCTTCTCCCCACTCATTAGCTGCTACACGTGTAATCCCGTGTAAATAAGATTCATGATATCGAACATTATTCAGCATGAAAAATTCCCCCAAATCTAGTGTTTTTAATGTATTTAACTCAATTATTGGGCCGATTTTTATTTGTCAAGTGGAAAGTTTGTTCGCATCCCTGTTTTGGGGGTGAACTAATACAAAAGCCCTAGTCTAAAGACTAGAGCTGATACGGAAATTTAATTTCCGAGAGACTATGAATGTTTTAAAGAGGTGACAATTTGGTTAATATATCGAAGTCACTCTTTTATGTGATTGTAGGCTTACTTACAGGGATTATAATTGTGAGTATGATCCGAAATGGAGAAATAAATTGGGAAGTAACCGGTTATACAGCTGGTACAGTTATCTTGGCTTTCTTTGTTACAATAAGTATTTACTTAGCTAAAAAACAGGATGAATGAGAGGAAAGAGAAGAGTTATCTCCTTCTAATGTGGGTGACCAGTCAACCACTTATATTTATACTCAATTGTCGGAATATATCACCTTTATAATGAATTTAGACCATAATTAATTTCCTATTTACTTTCCAGAGTATAGTGGGATGAAGAAAAACCCCACCTCATTCACATTCTTACCACCCAATTTTGCTGACAAGTCGCTTGTACAATCGGATACCTTCTAAAATAATTAGCAATTAATTCCGTCATATCAATTTGAATATCTTTAATAACTGGGCAATCTGCAAAATAAGGAAAGTTTCCAGCTCCTGTTGCCCGGTAATTGTTCATGACCACATCATATGTTGACGTTAAATCAAGTGGATTCCCCTGATAAGAGACCTTTGTAATTCTTTCACCAATGGGACGACGAATATCCATTACATACTCTATCCCTTCCCACATATCATAATTGTACGGTTGTGCCTTTGGATAGCGAAAAGAATGTGAGACAGTTAATTGGTCATCTTCTATGGAGAAATATGTAGCGTTTTGCTCGAGTGCTTGAACAATATGCTTTCCAGAGACCTTTACCACCTTCAATGTATTGGGATAAATATAGTTTGTAACGATATGTCTCATTGTCACTAGTTTTGGGAATCCACCGGGACCATCATGAAATAATGATGTGCAGGATATTTGTGTATCTGTTGCATCCATTTGTACACGCTGGATAAATTGTAAATATGGGTGTTTATGAACACGAACATGAAATGCATCCTCAAACAACAAATTTCCTTCCACTCTCCCAATTGGTTCATCCAACCATTTTTCCGTTAATAAATGAAAGTTTTGAATCCGATTTGCAATAGGTTGATGAATGGGTGTGTTTTCATCTACATAATGTAACGACGGTTCATGATTTATTGAAATCACTTTCCCATTTTCCATTTCTAAATCTAACGAGATGGTAGCAACACAGGCACCTTTTGTACCAGGCTGTACGATTGATTTGCCAAATGCTTTAGTACAAACTTCTCTGTGCTGATGTCCTGTGATAAACATATCAAAGTCAAGATGTTTGCACATTTGATAGCCTTGATTTTCTCCAGTATCAGGTTCAATCAATTTCCCAGTAGATATATCGTGGGAGAAGCCACCATGATAACAAAGAATGGTTATATCTACTTTTTCATTGTGACGTAGATGTTCAAGCCACTTCTTAGCATGTTCAAAAGCATCCTTAAATTCAATTCCGTCCAAATGTTCTGGATCTTCCCAAATCGGCACGAAATGGGTAGTAACGCCAACAATACCAATACGAACACCTTCCAGTTCTTTAATCACATAAGGCGTTGTGAAGGATGTCCCATCTTCCTTATAAATATTCCCACCTAACCAAGTGAAAGTTGATTCCTCAATCGATTTTTTCAGAAATGATAACCCGTAATTAAATTCATGATTTCCAAGTACAGCAAGGTCATAGTTTAGTACATTGGCAACGTTGATCACCGGGTTTGGTTGTTCAGGATGAAATTGCTGGTGATAATAAGTTAACGGACTCCCTTGTAGCATATCGCCATTATCGATTAGAATACTAGGTTTAACTTTTCTTAAGTTTTCTATAATACAAGCTGCCTTCGTTAAGCCAATTGCCTCGTCCGCTTTTCGAAAGGTGGTTGGCATAATATAGCCGTGAACATCACTAGTAATGATTAATTGTAATTGTTTCTTCTGCATAAGACGATGTATCCTCCTATATCAATGTTCTGATGTAAGTATACGCTTTTTTAAAAGGGGAGAATGAAAAAACAGCATAAATTTACAGTTTATTTACAAAGATTTACAAAAGCAATATCAATAATTTGCAGTTAATTAACATAATTTTGTTACAGTGAAATTAGTGATAAATACATAGGAGGTTATTTACATGAAAAAGGTCATTTTATTTGCTACTGCAATACTATTCTTTGTTGTCTTAGCTGCATGTGGAAATCAGCAAACTGAAGGCGCATCTTCATCTGAAAGCTCTGACTCTAGTAATTCTACAGAAAATGAATCGATCGAGCAATTGTCAATTGGATTTGTACCTTCCCGTGAGCCAGAGGAAATTGTTACTGCTACAGAACCATTAAAAGACTTGTTAAAAGAGGAACTATCAGGATTGGGATATGATGTTGGTGATATTGAAATCACTGTAGGAACAAATTATGAAGCAGTGGGAGAAGCATTATCAGCAGGAACAACGGATATCGGTTTTATACCGGGTGGTACATATGTATTGTATGATGACGGAGCGGAAGTCATTTTAACTTCAACCCGTGCAGGTTTAAGCAATGATTCTGATGATCCTGCAGATTGGAACAAAAATGAACCAACAGAACCAGCGGAGGAACAAACAACTTCTTATCGCGCATTATTAATTACTGGTCCATCAGAAAATGGGAAAGCTTTAGCAGAGAAAGTGAATAACGGCGAGGAGTTAACATTCGAAGATTTAAACAATGCTACTTGGAATGTCATGTCATCATCTTCCCCAGCAGGTTATATTTACCCTACATTATGGTTACAAGACAACTTTGATAAAACAATTACTGACTTATCTAAAGTAGTACAAGCTGATTCATATGGTAGTTCTTTTGCTCGTTTAGCTTCAGGACAAACAGATGTATTAGTTACGTATGCAGATGCACGTCGTGACTTTGAGGATACTTGGACTTCTGAATATGGTCGTGAATCAGATATTTGGAAAGAAACAGATGTAATTGGTGTTATGCCAGCTATCTATAACGATACGATTAGTGTTAGTAAAAACTCTGAAATTATGGATGATGACTTAAAAGCAGCACTACAAACAGCATTTATTAATATCGGAGAATCAGAAGAAGGAAAAGAAGTAATAGCTATCTACAGTCATGAAGGTTATCAAGAAGCAACGGATGCAGATTATGATAATGAACGTAAAGCTCAAGAAATCGTACAGCAAGTAGGATCAAACTAAGCAATAGGTGTTTCTAATAAAATAAAAAAATGAGAACGTTATTCAATGTTCTCATTTTTTTCTAGGATTGGAGTATTATCATGATTGAATTTAAACAGGTTCAAAAACAATATCCCAATGGTTTATTGGCATTAAAAGATATTGATCTTCAAATTAAACAAGGAGAATATGTAGCGATTATTGGACTCTCAGGTGCAGGTAAGTCTACATTATTACGTTGTATAAATCGAATGCATGATATCACGGGTGGCTCTTTAACAGTAGACAGTGCCGAGTTAAATACGTTAAAAGGAAAGGGAACTCGCCAATTGCGCCGCAAAATCGGGATGATCTTTCAGTCTTTTAACTTGGTAACCCGTATTTCAGTAATAAAAAATGTTCTTGTCTCATTTGTTCCTGAAATGCCTTTATGGAGAAAATTATTAGGTATTTTCACTGAAAAGGAGAAAAAACAAGCATTAATTGCGCTTGATAAGGTTGGCATTTTAGACAAAGCATACATACGGGTCGATCAATTATCAGGAGGGCAACAACAGCGTGTGGCCCTCGCACGTACACTTGCTCAAAATCCTAAGATTATTTTGGCTGATGAGCCTGTGGCATCACTGGACCCATTAACAGCGAATCAGGTAATGGAAGACTTTCGACGAATTAATCAAGAACTTAATATGACAGTTATTATGAATATTCATCATGTGGAACTAGCACTTGACTACGCAACTCGCGTTATTGGCATACATGCCGGGGAAATTGTGTATGATGGACGTTCAGAAGATGTAACAGATGAGACTTTAGATCAGATTTATAAAGGTACGATTGATAAAGGGGGTAATATAGCGCATGTTCGCGAAGCTATTACCAACTAAGAAAATGATACTGCCAAACGGGAAAATCGTCGTGGAAAAACGATCTATGACACCTCTTGTTATATTATTATTACTTGGATTTTCCTATGTTTCTATTCAGATTACAGGGTTTGACCTTCAAATTCTGTTAAACCGTATAGGTCAGTTCTTTGTCATTATTCAAGAGATGTTCCCACCAACATGGGCTTATTTCCCGCAAGTTTGGAAGCCTTTATTAGACACAATTAAAATGTCATTGCTCGGCTCACTTTTAGGTGCCATTTCTGCATTACCGTTAGCGATGCTTGCGGCAAGTAATATTACGAAATCAAAAGCGATTTCATCCACAATCAAATTGATTTTGAGTTTATTGCGAACACTTCCAACGCTTATTATCGCTCTTATTGCTACATATATTTTTGGTCTAGGAACGATGACCGGAACAGTTGCTATTTACTTATTTACAATTTCATATGTTGGAAAATTAATATACGAACAAATTGAGAATGTCAATATGGATGCATATGAAGCGATGCATTCAATGGGATTAACAACAATTCAATCGTTTCGCTATGCTATTTTTCCGCAAATACTACCAAGTTATTTATCAACCTCCCTATTTTGTTTTGAAGGTAATGTGCGTTATGCAGCTATTTTAGGGTATGTCGGGGCTGGTGGTATCGGGCTACTATTAAATGAAAGTCTTGGCTGGCGAAACTATGCCAATTTAGGCATGATTTTACTTATGTTAGTGGTCGTCGTCTTTATGATTGAATCTATTAGTGAATATTACCGAAAGAAATTAAAGTAGGAGATTACAAATGAATGCTATAGATAAACAATATCATCTAGAACCAAATCGTCGCTTCTCGCAAATAATCACAGGATTGATCTTGATTATCCTTTTTGGTTGGTCGATGTCTGCCATCCAATTCGACCAATTAGCAACAAATGGTCTTACAATAGCAAAAAACATCTTATTAGGTCTGGTTCAACCAGATGTAGAATTGCTATTTAATTTTAGTAATGGAGTACCTTATTTACTCATTGAAACAATGGCAATAGCCTTCTTAGGCACCATAGTAGGGGCAATTCTGGCTATTCCACTTGCCTTTGTGTCTGCTTCAAATATTGTACCAAAGCCAGTTGCCAGTATTGTTCGTTTATTGCTGGTTTTTATCCGGACGATTCCTGCCATTGTTTATGGACTAATGTTTATACGCGTAACTGGTCCGGGACCGTTTGCAGGTGTATTAACAATGTCTTTAACAAGTATAGGAATGTTAGCTAAATTGTATGTAGACGTTATAGAAGACTTGGATACATCGATTCTTGAATCGATGGAATCCCTTGGATGTACGGTTATGGAAAAAATTCGCTTTGGTATACTTCCACAGCTTTCAGCTTTATTTCTATCAATTATTATTTATCGATTTGATATGAATCTGCGTGATGCAGCTGTTCTTGGTTTAGTCGGAGCTGGCGGTATTGGAGCGCCACTTATTTTTGCAATGAATTCATATCGTTGGTCAGAGGTGGGTTCGATTTTAATTGGTCTAGTTATGCTTATTTTAATCGTTGAATATATATCCAACAAATTACGAACAAAGTTAGTAAGGGGGTGACAAATTTCTCTATTAAACTAATAGTCTACTAGTCGCTGCTGTTTAAGGGAAGAATAAAATTTAAGAAATAATGGAGGTTCATCATGAGGAAGGATAAATTTATTTTATTATCTATTTTATGTATGTTCATGGTTACGATTATCTCTATTGATACAACTAGTGCTGAAAATGCACAAGATCCAGCACCGATTTTAAACCCGGAACAATCAAATGGCTATAAGGTATTATTTGATAATAGCCATGGACAAACAACCGGGCAATCCGACTGGGTAATTGATGGAGCATTTTCTGATTTTGCTGATACTCTTGTTGCAGAAGGTTATACTGTAGAAGAATTTCGTAGTGATGATCCATTAACACTTAATGATTTAAATAATTATGATGTGTTTGTTATTCCTGAAGCAAACATTCCATTCACTGTATCGGAACAAGAAGCGATTGCAACTTATGCAGAACAAGGTAATGGAGTCTTCTTTATCGCAGACCATTATAACGCTGATCGCAACTTAAATCGTTGGGATTCTAACGAAATTATGAATGGTTGGCGTCGTGGAGCTTATGAAAATCCGACAAAGGGTATGTCATCTGCTGAGGCAAGCGCTCTTACTGGAGTTAAAAGTTCAACTTGGTTAAGCGATGAATTTGGTGTGGAGTTCCGTTATAACGCAATTAATAATACGGTTGCTAATCATGTTGTATCTACAACAGATTCATTTGGTATTACCGAAGGAGTAAATGAGGTTTCAATTCATGCTGGTTCAACTTTAGCTATTACTAATCCGAATATGGCAAAGGGAATTGTGTATTTACCTGAAGGGTTAACAGAATCAGAAAATAAATGGTCACCTTCCGTAGATCAAGGTGTATATGCTGGTGGCGGTATAGAAGAAGGACCATTTGTTGCAATTGGTAAAAAGGAATTAGGGAAGTCTGCATTTATTGGAGATTCATCGCCTGTTGAAGATGCAACACCTAAATATCGTAATGAAGAGACAGGTAGAGTAAAAACAACATATGATGGATTTATTGCGCATGACAATGGTGAGTTGCTAATAAATATTATTGATTGGTTAGCACATGATGAAAATTATGATTCTTTTGCTGAAACGTCTATTAAACTAGATAGTCTAACGCCGAGACTTGAGATGGAACATCCATTAAAATCTACAGAAATTTTAGGAGAACCTTGGCGTCAACCAAACCCGGGTTATTTATGGTATGATGAGTCAACTTTTGCTGATGGGTCATATGGTTCAGATGTCGATCCCCTTCCACCACTTCATCATTCAGTAATAACACCAGATATTTTGCCTAATAGTGGTGAAGCTTTTGAAGTAAATTTTAAAGCAGAAGGTTTAACGCCAAATACTACTGTAAATGGCTATCGTATACAGGTGTATTTAGATGGTGGTACATCTATATCACAAGTACAGAACGATGATGGCTCATGGCCATCTAATTATGGCTATTTTGATATTGGTTCTTTAACTGCGAACAGTGAAGGTGTTGCTAAAAAAACAGTAACGATGAGATTAAATAATTCTACGTCTGCAACAGAAGGATCTATTCGTGTAAAAAACAGTAGTGGAGACAATGTAGTGACCAAAGCTGTGGTAATTGGTGAAGGTTCTACAATTGTAGAACCTCCTACCGAAGAAGAACCCCCATCAGAAGAGCTTACACAAGTAATTGAAAATGGTAATTACAAACTCTTATTACCAGAGACATTACCTGCAAACGGTGAAGCGTTTCCTGTTCAAGTAGAAATTAAGGGACTCACATTGGGAGCAACCATAACTAATGCACAAATTCAGGTGTATTTGGATGGTGGAATGAGCATATCGCAAATTCAAAATGAAGATGGTTCATGGCCGACAAGTTATGGTTATGGAAATGTTGGCACTTTGAAAGCAAACAGTGAAGGTGTTGTATCAACACAAGTCAACATGCGTATCAATCCTTCAATTACAGCAGAAGAAGCAAATATTCGTTTGCGTTTAGGTTCAGGAAATAATGTATTAACTTCTAAAATTCAATTGCCATAACGGGATTTGCAATTGCCGTTATATAGCTGGGACAAAACCCCAGTAAACTAAAAAAGAACGGGTCCTGAGTAAATCTCCTTCGGATCCGTTCTTTTGATATTTTAGCCAAGAAAATAGGGAAACCTTCTGCTGAAATTAAAGTCACCACAACCCAATTTTGAGGAGGTCTCCCTCTGTTTAAAGATTAAAACATGAATCAGGTTGTTTTGCCGCTCGATATGGAAATGAAATTGCAGAAAAATGATATTGCCTACGCTGTGAATGAACTGACGGAATCGATTCCGGGAGAAAGATTGAAAGCCTGTTGAAAGACAGTGTACGTATGATGTAATACGGGAAGTGACAGGCACTCAAATTAATTGATTGAATTTAACCTAAGAGACTAGAAGTATAAGATGATGGATTTTGTTTAGGTGTCACAAATAGTGGTAAAACAAAGGGTTGAAATTGTGCTTGAAAATAAATGGTTAGATAAGTTTTTACTAATATAAAATAAAGAGTAAGAGAAGACTAAACATTGAAAGAGCCTCCAGTATACACCAAAGGCTTCTATCATCTAATAAGTTAGTTTATTGCATTAACTAATGCTTTTCCAAATTCCTCGGCGCCATCTGGGCCGTCACCTGTGATAATGTCACTATGGGCAATAACATGTTTCTCGACATATTTTACATTATTTTCTTTTAGTTGGTCTTTTTGTACATCAACAGGGTAGCAAGTTGCCTCTCTACCTTCAAGTAACCCGGTTTTCACAACAGTAACTGCACCAGCACAAATTCCAGTAACTAGAACATTATCTTTATATGCTTTCTTTAAATAGGTGGACAATCCATTGTTTTCCCAAAGATGATCATTTGTTCCAGATCCGCCAATGACAGAAATAACGTCAAAGTCGCTTGCTGTAGTATCGGAAAAGACCTTTTCAGAAATGGCCTTACCTTCAAAGTCGCCGATAATTTCGCCAGTTTTTGTGCTTGCAATTGTTACTTCTATTCCTGCATTTTCAAGTGCCTCTCTCGGTTTGAATAATTCATCTTCATTAAATCTTTCTGGTGGTATAATTAATAGTGCTTGTTTACTCATAATTGTTGTTCCTCCTAAAATAGATTATCTTTAACTCACATATTTATATTACAACCTGTTAGTAAGTCTGAGAAGAATGCACTTTTTAGTAATAGAGTAACCTTAAAGTAACCATTGAAAGTGGAGGCGGAAGATATGTCGGATACACTTAGAGATGAAATTAAAGCAAAGATAATAAATGGTGATTACAACTGTGAAAAAGAACTCACTTTATCGATTATCAGTGGAAAGTGGAAAGTGGTAATTCTGTGGCATTTAGGTGTTGAAGGTCCGCACCGCTTTAGTGAATTGCAAAGATTATTCCCTAAAATATCCCACAAAATTTTAACGAATCAATTAAAGGAATTGGTGGAAGACGGCATTGTCCATCGAGAGGTTTATCCAGAAGTTCCGCCTAAAGTGGAATACTCAATGACTGAGTTGGGAATGACATTACTTCCAATTGTGGAAATGATGTATGATTGGGGGAAAAAGCGTATAGAAGAAATCAAAACAGAAATAGGGGAATTAAATTAATTAAAAGAGTGCTTGAGTTTAACGGTATTGTGTAAAAGGCATTACTATGAAAAAGTGATGAAGTAAGAGACCAGAGGACTGGTCTCCTCTTACTTATATTAAAATTAGGTATGAACATATATATTATCAGTGAATGCAGTTGACGATAATTAAAAGTTAAAATAAAGGCTTACCTTATTACCCCTTTCAAAGAAATATAAAAGACCGCTCCCATAACATGAACGGTCTTCTATAAGTTCGGGAAAAATAGTACAAAAGAATCAATAGCGATCCTGTAAAAGTCCTGGGTCATTATTTTAGGCTTTGAGTATTTTTTAACTTAGTAATTTTTGATCCTATTTTAACTTAAAAAGGTTTTAATGAGCCAAATCAACTACTAATCTCGAAGAAAATTCTGGGGTATTGTATTTAACTCCTTCTTTCTTCAAATCTAATTCAGCAATAAACGATTCATTTTTCACATAATAGTTAATACTTGAGACGATAGGGCTTTTATCTATTTGAACTATACCACCTTCCCTATCTAAGTCCCCTCCAACTTTAGCGTAAGGAATTTTTATAAATAGCTTGCCATTTTCCTCCTCAATGGAATAATCGCTGATGTCATTGTTTAGGTCGAGCACGACTCTTGTTGAGTCTGAATGAACACCATACCGAATATTTTCTATATATGGTACGGAGACAGTTACATCACGACTCGCTGTAAGATTTTTATAGGATGCTATAACTTCCCCTTTACCTTCCATTGTAGGCTGAAAGATTCCATCTTCTATTTTTCCAATATTGTTTGTAACCTCCCAGTCAATGGAAGATGGGGAAATTTCAAGTTTCTTCCCCTCTTTATCAAATCCCTGTACTTTTAAATCAACACTTTTTCCAGGGGTAATTGATATATCTAACGGTAATATCCCTAAATAACTTCTCTCCTTATAAGGACCTGTCTTTTTTGGGAATGGAGCATAAAGAAGGTATTGGTTGCGAACTTCTGTTACCCACCTATCTAGCTCGGATTGCCAAGAATCTATTATTTTATTAACAGGTTCATCATTTTTTATCATAGTAGGTACTTCTGGATCACCAATTAGATTTGCATAACTTGACGTCATTTCAAATTTATCCGGGTTTTGATCTCTCATAGCATCAACTAAATTTAGCCCTAATTCTACTAAATTTATTTTTGTAGGTTCTTTTATATGAACCTGAACACCTCCAACTCTTTTTCCGCTATACTTACCAAACATAGGAGTATAATAGGCTGGTCGGAAGGTAACACCATCAATATTTCTTTTTTTCATTTCTTGAGCTAAAGCTTCGCCATCCAACCAGGGAGCGCCTACTAACTCAAAGGGTTTTGTTGTACCTAATCCAACGGAAAGGGTAGTATCATCTAACAATTCTGTTCCAGTATATAAATAAGCAGACTCCTTTGTTGGTATGTTTGGTGAAGGTTGGACCCAAGGCAGGCCAGTATCTTCGTAATGCATCGTTCGTTTCCACCCCTTCATTTTGGAAACCTTCAAATTCACTCCCATGCTATATTCGTGATTCCACATGGTAGCTAATTCCCCTACAGTCATTCCGTGTCTTACTGGTAGCAAAAATCTTCCCATAAAACTAACCGTATCTTTCGAACGAAGTGGCCCTTCAACTTTTTCTCCACCTATAGGGTTTGGCCGATCTAGCACGATTAGTTCTTTGTCAAATTCAGCTGCTGCTTCCATGGCGAAACCTAACGTATAAATATATGTGTATACATTCGATCCAATATCTTGTATGTCAAACAGGAGTACATCAACATCTTTTACCATATCCTTTGTAGGTTTCCAGGTAGGACCATATAAGCTATATACAGGTAAACCAGTTTTTTCATCAACATATGATTCAATATATTTTCCTGCTTCCTGGTCCCCTCTTATTCCATGCTCTGGCCCAAATAAAGCTGTTAAATTTACGTCAGGATGCTCAAATAATAGATCAATATCACTTTTAAGGTTAGTATCGACCCCGGTGGGGTTTGTTATTAAACCGACTTTCTTACCCTTAATCCAATCAACGTGTTTATCTAAAAAGGTTTCAATACCTGGAGTGACTTTCTTGCCTTTTTCCGTTGCTTCAGTCTCAGTCCCATTACTATATAGCACTAATCCCAATATAGTCAGGAATATAAAAGTAAGTTTACCAAATTTCATAACTACACCTCACAAAATTTTGTCAGCCTTTACCTTAATTTTTCTTCATTTCTAACCTCTCTATTACCTTTGATAATCGCTCCATCTTTTGTTCCGTTTCTATTTGCCTTTTATACATCTCAATCATTTCTTTAATAAGATCTTTTTCAGAGATTACCGTCATTAGATGATCCTGCGCATGCATTAACAATACTTGTAGATTCTTTAATTCACCATTTGAATCTTGTTGCAAGAACTTGGTTTGAATTTTATGAGCCGCTAGTAATTCATCCGATGCAAGTTTAATTTTTTCATCTGTCCCCTCAAATTTACCATTCCTGGCATCAGCTAAGGCTTTATGTAAATAAACTTTGGCATTCCCAGCATGCATTATAATCGACATGGAAAAGTTATCAACGTTCATTTATATCCCTCCATAGTGCACGAGTTGTACGTTTTGCTCGTCTAGACATTTTCTAATTCTGTTGCTTACTAAGATTTCTACCTCTTTCATTCTCATTTGTTGATAACTGCTTGTCTTGGTTAACCAGGTATCTAAAAAGCCTGGATGGCACATTATTTCAGAGGTACCTTGATCTAGATTGGTAATCATGTTTATCAAGTATTCTTCTGTTAAATTATTTTCACCATAAAAATTAAAATGGAAATAATCTGTCCTCGGTGCTGTTGCTGTTACTGTAGTATTAGTAAAGACTCTTACAGGTAATTTATAATCATGAGCTACCTCATACACTATCTCTAGCGCACCGGGAATATGCAGATGCATATGATGGTGACTATCAATATGTGTCACATCTATCCCCCAGGAAAGGAGAAGTTCTAGTTGTCTTTTTAACTCTTCTTTAATGTCAGTTCCTTTTGCATTTTCAACTAAGTCCTTGCCTTTAAGAAAATTATTTTTATTATCCGTTAAGCTAGGTACTGAAGGAGAAAGAGGTTGGCCTGCATCTAAAACAAAATGCAAACCAATTCCTAAATAAGAATAGTGTTTGGCTTCCTGCAGACAATCCTTTGAAAAACTTGTATTAACCATGGCAGTCGTGCTGGAAACCAGGCCATATTGATGGGCATATAGAATCCCAGCAGTTACGCCAGGGCTTAATCCAAAGTCATCTGCATTTATAATTAATCGACGTTGTTTAAGATCCATATAGAGTCACCTACTTTATTTCGCTTTCATCATCTTCTCGGAAGCCTCATCTTTTTTTGTTTCACTTTCTTCTGCCAGTAATTGCTTATCATACAAACGGAAAAACGGATAATATATTGCCATTGCTACAAAGATATTGAGCATCATTAATACTCCGCCACGCCAGTCACCAGTGGTTAATATTCCTGAGAATGGTGGAGGAGTCGTCCATGGTACAATGACATAAGGTTTTCCAACTAAACCAAGTGTCATGGAGAAATAAGTAATCATACCAACTGCTAGTGGTGCCAATATAAACGGAATAACAAGCAGAGGATTCATTACCACGGGTGCTCCAAAAATAACCGGCTCACTAATATTAAACATACTAGCCCATATAGAACCCCTGCCTAATCCTTTTAAATGCTTCGAACGTGCACGCCAAACGAATAATATGGTTAAAGCTAAGGCCATGCCTGATCCACCCACAGCCCACCAAATCGCCATAAATGGTTGCCCTACTACGTGAGGCAATGCCTCTCCCGCTTGATGTGCTGCAACATTTTGATCTGTTAGACTATACCAGATTGGAGCCATGATACTGGCAACAACTGAAATTCCGTGAATACCAAACGACCACAGTAAATGAATAAGAATGATAGCAACCATTGCACCCCAGAAACTTCCTCCAACCATTTGTAAGGGTTCTCTTAGAAGTGCCGCAACTACTCCGTGGAGCGATAAATCTAGTGAAGTTTTTAAAATGACATCCACACCCCATACAATAAAAACAATTACTGCACCCGGTATTAGTGCTGTAAATGCTCTCCACACAGAGGGAGGGACGCCGTCTGGCATACGGATAATAATGTTCTTTCGTTCAAAAAGGCGGTATATTTCTACCGTGAATATAGCTAATACAATTGCTATAAATAAGCCTTCACTTCCCATTAAATTAAGCGGAATGTTACCCTCTTCTGTCATAGGGGTAGCAACAAAAAAGGCAGCTATACTCAGCACCCCTGCTGATAGTCCATCCATTCCGTAACTTTTCGCAAGATTATAAGCTATGGAGAAAACGGCTATTAAACCCAAAAGTCCAAATGTCGCATTGACAGGAATATTTAGTGTCGGAGCATAAGGTTTCATGTATTCCGCCCAAGAAGGCACAGGCGGTGAAGATATAATAAGAAAGATACTACCAATAATCAGCAACGGCATTATTGCAATAATGCCGTCTCTTATTGCCTTTAAATGTCGCTGCTCAGCCAATTTTCCGGCAACTGGCATAAAGTAACGTTCCATAAATGAATTAAATCGTTCCATCATTGTTATTCCTCTCCTTTAGATTAATCCCAATGCTTGATCCAACACTTTCTCACCGTCGGTTGTTCCATAGGCTCTCATTTCTATAATGTCGATGGGGACCCTTGCGGAATCAGCCTTTTTGAATAACTCATTCTTTTTGTAACGGATCTGAGGACCTATTAAGACAACATCAGCGCTCTTTAATTGTTCATCAATATCATCTACAGAATGAGCTTCAATTTCTACGTCTAGTTCTCGTTTTCCAGCAGCTTCCTTCATCCTTTCCACAAGCAAACTAGTACTCATTCCTAATGCACACAGTAAAGTTATTTTCATTTGTATTAACTCCTTTATAGAGTAAAATTTATTTTAATGAAATGCGGGTAAATAATGCTCATTAACCTCGAGCATTTCATTAAGAACTTTTTTAGCTACATCAGTAGATGGTAATAGTGGATGCATGGCTAAGGCTTGAAATGCAAGGTTCCAGCTCCCCTTCACAGCAGCCTCTATCGTTAATTCTTCATATGCTTTAACATGCTGAAGCAATCCTCTAATTTGGGGACTAACATCTCCTACCAACATTGGTGTAACCTGGTGCTTTTCTACAACACAATTCACTTCAATACTTACGTTATCCGGCAAACAAGCTATTGTTCCGTTATTTTGTACATTAAGGGTGTGTATATTGCCAGTATTGAGATGGAGAGAGCAGATCAAATTTATAGCAGCTTCTGAATAAAATGCGCCACCCCGCTGATCAAGTTCCTTTGGTTTCTGAGTTAAATCAGGATTTTTAAATAACTCAAATAGCCCTTTTTCTATTTCTTGTACCTGATCTGCTCTTGTTTTATTTTCTCTATATTGTTCAAGCTGTTCTTTCAAAATTTTATCTGTCTGATAGTAATATTTATGATAGCCACAAGGTATGGCCCCTAATGATTGCAAGAAGTCAACATCCCAACCAAAATCAGGGATATTTTTAGCCTCGTAACTCTGTGATTTTCCTGTAAGGATATCATCTATTTTTGACTCGCCATTTATAAAAAGACCAGTGATCCATATCAAATGATTAATTCCAGTGATATTGATGCTAACTTCTTCTATTGGCACATGATAGATGTCTGCAAATTTTTTATAGAAATTTATAGGATTATTGCATAAGCCGATCACCTTTACTGAACTGTGTTTTAGAACGGCTTCCGTTATAATACCTGCAGGGTTTGTAAAGTTTAGTAGCCATGCATCTGGCGCAAGTTCTTCTATGTCTTTACAAATATCAAGGATGACTGGTATGGTTCTTAGTGCCTTCATAAAACCGCCAGCGCCAGTAGTTTCTTGTCCAATAACGCCATGTTTAATAGAAATATATTCATCATATTTTCTCATTTTCAATTGGCCTACCCTGATTTGAGTAATAACATAGGACGCGTCTTTAATGGCCACCCTTCGATTTAAGGTTGCGACTATTTTAATTGAAGTGTGACTTTCTTTAACCATTCTATTTGCAAGTTTTTCAATAATAGCAAGCTTTTCTTCACCTTCTTTAACATCAACCAACCAAATTTCAGAAACGTTTAGGATGTCTTGATTCTTCAAAATGCCTTCAATTAATTCTGGTGTATAGGAAGATCCTCCTCCCACAACGGTAAGCTTAATGACACTCACCCTCCTTTAAAATAGATTTATTGCTATATACCTATAGTATTGTGTAAGCGCATTCATTAAAAGGCAGTATTTTTCCGTTGGCAAAGGAAATTAAATAAATAAAAAAAGCAAAGGAGTTTCCCTTTGCTTTTAAAGTTGCTGTACTACCTTACACACCTCGTGGTATGTGTTGCAATCAAGCAACTGATGTACTGTTGATCTATTATCAACCAATCTTACCAGAGAGTGGAACATAGGCTTCAAATCTTCTTTTTTACTTTTATTTACGTTTAGTAAAAAGACGACTTGAACAGGTTTATCACCCCAACCAATTGGTTTTTTCAATGTCATCAAACACCAAAAGGTTTTATCGGTTTTTTGCTCAATGGGATGGGGTATAGCTACTAAGTTACCAAAGCTAGTGGGAGCGTAACTTTCTCTCTCCAGGACAGAATCAATGTAATCTTCTCCTACGAGCCCTCTTTCCAACAGATGATTCCCAAGGAATGTAATAACCTCCTTTGGTGAACTAAGATCATAATTTATAAAGGTATGCTCTTGTTCCAAATACCATCTATCCTTTTTCTTTTTTCCATCTATAGCGGTTTCAATTTGTTTAATATTCGTTTCTCCAAGAATGGTGCTCACATAGATGAGAGGAATACTAGTTTGCATATCAATTGGTACGGTAGTAATTATAAAATCTAGGTCACTGGGTATCGTATTCTCCAAGTTATATAGTTCCGTAGTGCCAATGATTTCTAATTGATCACTAAATTGATTGGTAAGTTTATAAGAAAGAAGTTCGGCACTACCCATTCCTGATGCACACACAATTAGGCAACGCTTTTTGCGAACATTTCTCGTTTTTAACCGTTCTTGTGCAGCTTCGATATGTAGAGCCAAAAAACCAATTTCATCCTCATTTAGTTGAACCTCCAGTACCTCAGCAAGTACTTTAGAACCAATCAAAGCAGCTTCAAAAGAAAGTGGATAGGATGTTTTAATTTCCTCCAGCATCGGATTATAAATATTCATGTCTTGTTTGTATCGATTAATTGCCGGTTGTAAATGTAAGCATAAGTTAAATAATAATTTATTATCTCCAGCTAAAAGTAAAGAACATTCCTCTTCTATACGCTGAATCATGCTTTGAGCTAATTCTACTATTTTCGTGTCCATTATTTTATCTAAATCAGCTCGAGTGCCATCTAAGTTATTCGATAGTTTCGTTCCCTTTAAATGTAAAGCTAAATATGCAATTTCCTTTTCCGGGAAGACTATATTTATGTCTCTCTCGATATCTGTTAGAATTTTCCGTCCAACTTCATATTCTTTTGTGTCTCTCAGTTCAAGATAGTCTTCGCTGTTTATATCAAACATATTACTCTCTTTAATTCTTCTGCATGCTAGAACAATATGAGTAAATAGATTTTGTAAACAAACATCTGCAACCACTTTATGATGCTTCCGCAAATTATTTACTAGATGAGTATAAATTAAATTCGTTTCCTCAGAAGAAAAGTTACCCAATTGAGCTACATCGTACTTTTTTCCATCTAATTTCTCACGCAAAAGATAGGCAGAGATACAAAAGCGAATTTGTTTTTCATCCCCTTTTACTATCACTCCGTAATTTGGTTTGTGTTCCAGTTGCAAATTATAGCTATTAAGGATGCCTCGTACTTCCTTCAAGTCAGTTTGCAATGTAGATCGACTAATAAACAGCATATCGGATAAATCATCTAACTTAACATAGGATGAATTCATTAATAGAGTTTCCAGTATAAATTTAATTCTGGATTCCGGTTCTATGGGGAAGTTACTTCCTATCTTATTCCACTTTCCTAAGAGGTCTATGAAATGACGTTTATCTTGCTTAAGTGAAAAGCCCTTCCCGCGGATGGAAGTAATACATAAATTTTCCGTTTCTAAACTACGGTTAATCTCTTTTATATCATTTCGGATGGTCTTAGAACTCACGTTTAATGCCGTAGCAAGTTCACTGCTTGTTACATCCGTATCAACTTTAATAAGATATTGTATAATCTTTATCCATCGAGAATTCATTTTCATCCCTCGTTATTAGAAAATTATATATATTATAACATAATGAGGGGGATGGTTGAGCTTAGTGATTAATAGGAATTTTCTAGTAGGCTAACTGCTTATGTGAGGAATAGTGTATTGTTATTGGGACATGATGCTACCTAAATATTACCAAAAACATCCTGAATATATGGTAGAATAAAGAGGGATTAATGGTTAAATGTCTGTTGAGTTAAGTAAGAGATTTCAATAATTATTCTACGACAAAATATTACAAAATGCGGGAAGTGACAGGCACCTGAATCCAGGAGAATCATGTTATTAAATGGAGTGGAAGAACAAGATGAAATTAAGTGGTATAAAGAGAATTTTGGTAAAGAGCCATTATATGACGAGGTAATAGGCATGTTAGCAAAGACTTCTTCTGAGCGGAATGGATTATTAAAAGAGTTTTTTGAGCCTACTGAAGAAGAACTTGAGGAAGGTAGAAAATTGCCAACGGACGCACATAAAGCAATAGCGGAATTAGTAAAACAGGGTTATATAAAAGTAATTGTTACCACAAACTTTGACCGATTAATTGAACAAGCATTAGATGAATTGAATGTACAGTACCAAACACTTTACCATGATTCAGACATAGAAGGAATGAAGCCTTTAGCACATGCTGATTGTACGGTTTTAAAAATTCATGGTGATTATAGAGATACGAGATTTAAGAATATTACAGATGAATTGGAGAGTTATTCAGATTCTTTAACTGACATTCTTAAAAAAATATTTGATGAGTACGGATTGATAATATCGGGGTGGTCTGCTGAATGGGATACAGCCTTAAGAGATACAATCAAAAGTGTAAAAGGACGGAGATATTCTTGGTATTGGCATTCATTTTCAAAAGAGGTTGGTGAGAAGGCTCAAGAGTTAATAAATTTTAGAGATGCTTCCGTCATAATTGATAGTTCGGGTGCAGACCACTTCTTTAGAGAATTAAATGAAAATGTAAATAGCATCTCCCAAGTAAAGAAAGTGAATCTCGATAACGTTCAAGTAAAATTAAAACGATTAAAACGCTATATAGCCAATAATGATGAAATTAAAATAAGGGAAATAATTACTGATGAAACAGTAAAAATAACAGAATATATTAATAAAGTTAATACTAATGCAGAAGTTTCAACAGAATACCTATACCAAAAGGTAGAGGAAATTAAAGAAAGGTCAAAGCAACTAGCTATTTTACTTTCCGTACTTTCTTATTATGCAAAAACAACTGAACAAGAGCAATTACTTATTGAAACACTTGAAAGATTAACATCGATAAACCAGCATAGTGGTACTGTGTTGTTATTGAATTTACAACAAGTTCCTTTGCAAATAGCTTTGTACAGTATAGGAATCTCCTCGGTGAAAACTGGAAATTATAAATTATTGGATAAAGTATTTAAATCACCTAGGGTTAGGGATAAATTTAAAAGTAAACTAGATTTTTTAAGTTTTACTTCTCCAAGCAGGGGTCTTCACGGTTTATTGGATTATATTAAACCAGAGCGTAGATTCTTTTTACCTACAGAAGAAGTTTTACTTTATCCTTTCATGAAAGAGATATTTCTAGAAGGTCAGTTGGTGTTCGATGACCAGGAATATGAAATTTATTACGATATTTTCGAATTCCTACGGAGTATCAAGAGCCGTTATTTAGATAATAGGGGTTACTTTAGTGGGAGATTTGGATTTAAGGATGATAGAAGCCACCTAATTCAATTTTTATTAGAGGGTTATTCAAATGAAAGCTGGGATGTACTAGAAATCTGCGCAGGAGATAAAGAAAAGTTTATAGAGGCTTTAAAGCACTTAGTTGAAGATTTGAATGGTCAATCGATGTTCACTGGATATGGTTTGTTGGAAGCATATATAAATGGGGAGAATAAATTTTAAAAACCTCATTTAGATTCATTACGGTGAACCGTACCATAAGTGAGGGTAAAACTGAGAGGGACTTCAATGTGTCCCTCAGCTCTTTTTCTGTAGGATTCACTTTATTCAAGGGCGCCAAATCAACATTCTTATCATGAGCATAGCTCGCCATCTTTAGGAGCAGACTTTTTGACTTTTTTTTTACTGCTTCTGGAGTAAAGTCAAAGAATAACTTAATGTTAGTAACCTCCCGTCCCTTCTGTCTACTGTGGCTCCTTTTCTCAGCCGACGGCGTAATCTCAATCTGTTCCACAATCATACGTAATAGCTCTTTCTTTTCTTCACCACTTACTTTTTCCAGTATTTCATCGATATTTTTAATAAAATGATGAAGCGCCATTAAATCAATTGGTTTTGTATTGATGTTTGCAAGCTCTTCCTCGATTCTTTCTAATTTTATTTGATTGGCTGCGATTACTTGTTGGTGTTCTTTTATTTTCTCTGTAATAAGCGGCTTTAAATCTGTGTCATCCATTAGCTCCTCTATTGCATTATTAATCTTTTTCTCATATTCCTTTATTTTTGATTCAATATATTCCTTCTGAGCTATTAGTGGTTCAAAGGCATTTTTTCTTTCTTGATTCATTTTTTGGACCAATTGTTGTATGAAGTTAGAATCTGTGACTATACGTTTAATTTCCTCAAGTACTTGTGCCTCTGCCAGGTCAGCATTAATACTATTGGAGGAACATACAGATGCACCTTTGTTATGGAAGTTGCCACACTTGTAATATCGGTATTTTTTGGTTTTTCCATTAGATGTTCCAGCTACCATACCAGCGCCACATTGAGGACAACGTATAAGTTTAGATAGAAAATAAGGGTTATTGGACTGCACGGCTTTAAATGAGCGTTCTTGTCTTTTTATTTGCACACGTTCCCATAAATCTGTATCGATAATTGGTTCGTGTTTACCATCAACAATGATAGGGTCTTTATTTTTTCCTTTCCGTCTTTTTTCCGCCCAATTCTCATGTTGATTAAATCGGACTTTTCCAATATAAACAGGATTATCTAATATCCCTTTTAATGTAGCAATGGAAAATTCCCTGCCTCGTTTCGTTTTATACCCTTTACGGTTTACGATTCCAGCTATTTTTTTGTACCCGTATCCTCGGTCGGCAAGTTCGAATATCTCTCTTACTATTTTTGCTTCATCATGGTTTACAAAAAGTTGCTTTTCTTTGGAATCGTAACCAAGACATAGACCACCATTCCATTTGCCTTCTTTTGCTCTCTGAGTCATACCCATTTTCACACGGCCAGCTATCTGCTCACGTTCGTTTTCTGCAATAGCACTTAAAATATTGTAAATTAACTTTCCATGTATTGTTGTTGTATCAATACCCTCTGATAAACTAATCAACTGTACATTGTGAGTTCCTAAAGTTTCGACTATAACAGATGCATCACTAACTCTTCTCGCAATACGGTCTAATTTATAGGTCATAACAGCATCAAATTTGTTTTGACTAGCATCTTCTAGCAGACGAGTCATTTGAGGGCGCCCATCTATACTTTTTCCACTTTTCCCTTCGTCAATATATTCATCTATAATTGTGAGTCCATGTCTTTCTGCATATTCTACTAACAACTCTTTTTGAGCTGCAATACTATAGCCTTCTCTAGCTTGGTCTTCTGTACTAACACGTGCATAAATAACGGCATTCATTGTTTTCATTCTAGCTCCTCCTTTGCTTGAGTTGGTATTTCTACTTCCACTATTGCTTGTTTTTCTGTGTTGTGCTGGTATTCATTCATCACGTCTTTTGCTATGGTTGTAAATCTATTAAGAAACTGTGTTTGTTTAATAGTTAATCTTTCTTTATTTGGGGCGCTTTCTGTATTAGTCATTTTCATCATTTACTCCTTTCAAACGATTATAAGCATTTCTTTTTAATTCCCATGTTTGTCTCCTTTTCTTCACCTTTTCTACAAGAGTAGTTAAATCATCGATAAACTCCTCATAATCTAGTGCTGTTAATTCAACTTTATCCTCGAAGGTAACTTCATTGGTGTTTGCCATGATTGACTTTGTTAATGCAGTTAGTTCTACCACATATGAAACGCCTTCTAAGTCTATTTCTTTGATTGATTCATCTTCTGGTTCACATATTATAAAGCTTTTTGTCTCACCTACATAAAAATCATCGAAAAATGCTTCAACAGGAATTCGAAGATATGCTGCAATACCCTCCAGTTTTTTGCGTTGCGGGTTTGTGACTTCATTTTCTTCAATACGTTTAATGGTAGATTGAGAAAGGTTGCTTTTTTCAGCTACACGATACCTAGTAAATAATGCTGGATTCATTTCATTAGCTTTTTTTCTTATCCACTGCACTCTCTCACCAATCGATGTCATTTCCTTTAATGCATGGAAGTCTTCATGTTTTATTACGTACGGCTCTAGTTTATTCATTTCATTCACTCCTTGTTATTTCTATTGCTATCATACTGAAGGAAAGCATATTATGCAAGTAATTTGTTTAATTATTACCAAAAATACTTCCGTTATTAACAAAATGATGTTATAATCCAGAACAACATGAACCTGATGTATTATTTCAAGAGCAGATGAATCAATAAACAGTATCGGATTTTACTCATATCAAGGCGAATTTGAGAGGCACCACAACATAAAATCAAATTGTTGCCTTCGTGGGAATACATTGTGGTTCAGACTAAAACGATTCGGAGGTATTATGAAATGGGAACAAAAGATGAAAATTTTGATGAAGTAATTGATTTGTTTATGAAGGAATTAACAAACTTTATTAAGCAGTTGTTGAGTATTCATCTAAAAGTATCAAAGAATGGACCATTAAGCTTACAAGATGCAACTCCAAAAAATAAATTACTCTTTCTACAACAACAACTAGTAAAAGTAAAGCTTGATAAAGTACTACTAGACTTTGGAGTGCAAAGGGCGGCAAGAGAAATCTCACAATCAGAAATGATTGCTCTAGCGAAAGTATTTAATTCAGGTCCATTCTCAAAAGATAAGAAAGATGTTGAGTATGATGCCATATTTGCAAACATTGCTGTGCAATATTGTGTCCATAATGCCATAATGCAAAATGAACATGATATATACAATGGGGGCTTTACTCATTATATGGATGATGCTTTAAGTGAAGCGTATTTTATGGTGAAGGGGTTCTTCATCTTTTACCATACGAATAAAGCTAAAAAGGCTGACATTGAGCTTGAAGACAATGTAGAATGGAGTTTTATTATGTTTACGAAAAAAATGTTACTTTCTAAAATAAAGCATTGGTATTTAACGGAAATACAATCGTATAGTTATATCCCTCCCAAATATAGACTCGCCAAGCAAAAGAAGAAGTATAAAAGAAGAATCATACTAGTAGAGGATAAAACCTTAATGAGGATGCCAGCTAATGATATTAACCATAGAACAATCGTAGACAAATATGGTGAAACAATAGGAGACAAATCTTACTGTCAGTTGATACAGGAGGTAAAAGACGAGCGTAATCCACAGTATGCTATATATGGATGGTAGTTACAGAGAAAGAAAGACCTACAAAATGATAGCCCATGAATATGAAGTATCTGAAGGTACTGTCAAAGCAGGTGTCAGTAGAGGGTTAGCCTATTTAAGAAAAAAGTATAATAAAACTGCAACCAATTAGTGACTACTGTAACTATTAATAAGTAGAGGTAGCATTAATAGTACTACTCACAATTAGATGCAGCTGATGAAACCTTAGTGAACTGGTTACTCTAGTGAGCAATAAATACTACTAAGTGATTGTGGTGTCACACCAATTAAGAGTATATAGAATGTGCACAACAACTTGTTATTATTAATTGGCGTAGATAAAGTTGCTGATTGTGGACGGTTCCAAAAGTAACACCTAGTAATAATAAATAAGTCTTTGTATTTGCTTAGGGGAAAGTGTGGATGCGGGGAAAACTCTTTCGAATGGACACGAGGGGGAATCTCCCTTCCAATTAAATGATTTTTCAGTAATTACTAAGTAGTCAGTATTGCTGACGAATGGCATGAGAACTTGAAAAGGAGAATCTTGTATTATGGATAATTATAATTATGAGAGTAACAGACAAAATGATATCTTGACGTCAAATCGTGATATCAATGTTGATAAATACTTATATATGGAATATGAACATAATTTAAATTCAACAAGTGAGCAATGTTGGGTAGATGAAGCAGACGATATAACAGAAGAAGAGATGGAAGCGTTTCGTGCATTACAAGAGAACCCTGAGCATCAAAATAGAGTATTGGGAATGCACTTACATGATGAAAGGAAAGCACTCGGTATGTCTCAAAAGTATGTTTCTGAGAAAATTGGAATTAGTGTAGATACAATATCTAGATTGGAAAAAGGGCACACAAACTTTAGAAAAGCAACTTTAGATAAGGTCAAGTTGTTTCTGGGAATAGAAGAATAATAGCTATTCGACTATGGTTTATACATTGCCTACATTATTATATGGGTAAACGCTCAGGCGAAAGCATAAACTATATGATATACGAATAAACTGATGGCTAAATCTAATTCCATACCAGTTAGGGTTCTGCGACTATTTTGAATTAATTTATTCGATGTAGGTGTAAGCAATGTTATTTTTCATAGATTATTAATGGGGGCAACTTATTTAGCTGCCCCTGTTGTTGAATGAGTTGCTATATTAATAGCTTATAGATGTTATGAACGATACTGCTAGTATAAACACTAATAATAGAACAAGCAGGCATCCAACAGCAAAATGACTAGTTGATTCTTTATCTGAATCGTAAAATACAGCAAAGCAAATAATGATGCCGACGATTATCGCTCCAATACTCATATGGCATATCCCTCCTTCTATTATTTATTAGATGGCATATAAGCTATAGCTCTTAAAGGTATCCTTTTTCTTTCAAGCTTACATAAGAGCCTGCACCAATAACGACATGGTCCAGTAATTCCACGCCTAACACCTTGCCAGCTTCAGATAGTCTTTTTGTTACTTGAACATCTTCTTGACTAAGTGTAGGCGAGCCAGATGGATGATTATGCGCTACAATAGCTGATGCACAGCTTCTTCTGATTAATTCCTTAAACGTTTCTCTTGGATGAACAATGCTAGAATTCAGTGACCCAGTAAAAACTGTTTTCTTAAACATAATCTCATTCTTCGTATTTAGTCCAAGAACAACAAATTCTTCACGTTGCAAATACTGCATGTCTGATAAATATTCATACGCATCTTCAGGACTTCTAATGGTAAAACGTTCTTCTGCACAAACTGGATTTAATCTAGCTAATCTTAGAGCAGATACAATTTGTTGAGCTTTGACGTTACCGATACCTTTAATAGCCACCAGTTCCTCCTCTGTAACGTCAAGCAGTTCTTGGATAGAAGGATAGCGGTTAAACAACTCAGATACGATGTAGCTGTCATCCTTTTCACGTAATGTTGTCGTCAATAATGATTGGAAAGTAGTTTTATCAATAAAATTCTTCATTTTTAGTTTCCTCCTTGAAATAGAAAAAGGAGAGACCATCTCAGCCTCTCCTTCTTGCATCATTGAATTTATTTGGTAAGATTAAATTAGTGTTTAGGGCTCTTTGCGAGCTCTTTTTTTGTGCATAAAAATAACCCATTAGATGTTAGTTCCAATGAGTTAGTCAGTAGTACATTTCCTTATTCACTTTGTTCTTCACCTCCTTGATTCACTTAACAACAAAAGGTCTTGAATGAAAGTTGATGCCTGTGTCTTTGATAGTTTTGTGCTGTGGTCCACTCCAAACATTAGCCTCATCATTTCTCTTGCTGTGTCTGGATTCATCCCTTGTCCTTTTACTAGTTCATGAATCTTCTTTAATTGGCGTTTCGTAATAGTTCCATCACCTCCTTTAAGTTCTGCTGCTTTAGGCATATCTTCAATGTCCTGGGTAAAGATACCACTTGTAGCAGAGACGTTTAATACAGCATCAACTAAAGCACGTTTCTTTGCCATCTTAAGAACGGTATTAACGATTGTGTACGGACTTTGTTCGTTGTATTGTTCTTCTTTTGTATTTGATGAGCCGATGCCTTCAGCAATTAGTTGTGTGCAATTAATAGGTGTTAAAGTTACACGCACTTCATAATGAAAGATTCCTTGTTCCCATTCTTCAAAACGATGATTTACTTCATATTGAATCGTGAGCTTTAAATGCTGGCATATCTTTTCTGCTCCAGGTTTTAGTAAGGATGGCTTGGAGTAACCTGTGACCTTACCATAATCAATTCCTTCTACCATTTGTTCTACAATGAATTTTCCTAGGTATTTACCTGTTCTTCTGGCATCTGGTAACGAGTCAGTAATACCTAATTCAAATGGCTGTTCGTGTTGGGTTAACGTGACAATATTGTTTTGATTTCTAGACACTCTTGCCCCTCCTTTCATTGACTAAACGATTGTTTTGTAATTGATAAAAATGCACTTGGTTTCTCATTCCATTGCAGTTCTTGTCAGTTGCATACTTTTTAACCACTTCTTCCAGTTCCTCTAAACTTGTAATCGTCACTCTCCTTCCACAACAACATAGTCCATTACAGTGTGTTGAGTTGACCATGCTTGTTATTAAGAAGCCAGTCCAATTACCTTTAGACTGAATGACATTGGCGATGGTCCTTTTATTCTGACTTAACATATTCTCACCTCCTTTCAATTCAAATAAAAAAACCTCTATCAAAGAGGCGGTGGGCAACAAACAATTTCATTTGAAAATCATCAATACATAACTGGGGGTTGGATTTTTTGCATAATTTTTATTCTTATAGGGGAATTATCTGTCAATTTAGGCTCGATTCTATCTATTTCGACCTAAATTTGATATATTTGTAATATAGGTAAATAGAAATATATGGGGGTAAAGCAATGTCTAAGTTGACGTTACAACAATTAGAATCACATTTATGGGAATCAGCAAATATCTTAAGAGGAAGTATTGATTCATCTGATTATAAAAATTACATATTTGGTTTATTGTTTTTAAAACGATTAAGTGATGTTTTTATCGAAACTGCGAAAGAAATAGAACGAGAAGAAAATGATGATTATGGTTGGTATGACCGTGATGAACACCAATTCTTTGTTCCAGAACGGGCTCGTTGGACACATATTCAAATTCAAACGCAAGATATCGGTAATACCATTAACAAAGCTTTTGAAGCACTAGAAGAAGAAAATCCATCATTGGATGGTGTCTTAGCTAATATTGATTTTAATGACAAAGATAAATTACCTGATAAGTTATTAATGCAGCTTGTTCAACATTTCTCATCTATTGATTTAAGTAATGGGAATCTATCGGAACCAGACATGTTAGGTCGTGCTTATGAATATTTAATTAAACAATTTGCCGATGATGCTGGAAAAAAAGGTGGCGAATTCTATACACCTACAAAAGTCGTAGAACTTATTGTTAACTTGATTAAACCTGAAGAAGGGATGCGGGTATGCGACCCGACGGTTGGTTCAGGTGGTATGCTTGTTCAATCAGTTGATTACATTAAATCACAAGGTGGCGACCCACGAAATTTAACATTGCATGGTCAGGAGCGAAATTTAAATACCTGGGCAATTTGTAAAATGAATCTACTCTTACATGGTTTAAGTGACCACCGAATTGAGCGTGGGGATACGATTCGTGACCCTAAGCTATTAGGTGATGATAAAGAACTTCTTTTATATGACCGTGTCATTGCAAATCCACCTTTTTCATTGAAAAATTGGGGTAGAGAGGAAGCAGAAGCCGACGAATATGGACGGTTCCGTTTTGGTATCCCACCTAAGAATGCTGGCGACTATGGATTTGTTCAACACATGGTATCGACACTAAACCATGAAGGTAGAGCTGGAGTGGTTATGCCACATGGCGTATTATTCCGTGGTGGTGCAGAAGGGAAAATCCGTGAAGGTCTGTTAAAAGAAGACTTAGTTGAAGGTATTATCGGATTGCCATCAAATCTTTTCTATGGAACAGGTATTCCAGCTTGTATCCTAATCTTGAATCGAAAGAAAGCGGAAGAACATAAAGGGAAAATCTTTATACTAGATGGTTCAAAAGACCATCAAGAAGGCAAGAATCAGAACGTACTTCGTAGTGATGACATCGAGAAAATAGTTCAGGCTTATGATGCTTGGGAAGACCAGAATAAATATTGTAGAGTAGTTGGTCTAGAAGAAATTGAAGAAAATGATTATAACTTAAACATTGCTCGCTACATCGATACAACAGAAGAGGAAGAAGATATTGACGTTAAAGCAGCATTAACAGATTTGAAAAAAATAGAGCAAGAACGTAAGGAGATTGAAGAGAAAATGTATGGGTATTTAAAGGAGCTGGGGTATGATGAATAGAGACGTTTTTGAAGAATACCCAATTGATTGGAAAAGATATTCATATAATGAAGTGTTTTCAACAATAACCGATTATGTAGCAAATGGTAGCTTTGCAACTTTGAAAGAAAATGTAACTTATAAAAATGAGAAGGATTATGCTGTAGTAATACGAGTGAAAGACTACACAAGTAATTTTAAAAAAGATTTTATTTACGTTGACGAACATGCTTATAATTTTCTGAAAAAGTCTAAATTAGAGCCAAATGATATTATTATTTCGAATGTCGGAGCAATAGGTACCGTCTTTAAAGTTCCTGATTTAAAACAACCTATGACATTAGGACCTAACTCAATATTAGTTAAAACTAATCATCATAATGAGTTTATATATCAATTATTAAAGAGCCCTTTAGGTCAAAAAAAATTATTGTCTATAACAAGTACAACTGCTCAACCAAAATTTAATAAGACTGATTTTAAGTCAATTATTTGTTACCTTCCCACTTTGAGTGAACAACAAAAAATCGCAGCAATCCTCACCTCCGTAGATGAAGCAATCGAAAAATCAGAACAAATCATCGAACAAACAGAGACGGTTAAAAAAGGATTAATGCAACAGTTGTTGACAAAGGGGATTGGGCATCAGAATTATAAGCAAACACTTATAGGGGATGTTCCAGAAGAATGGGAAGTTGTTAAGTTTAAAGACATTTGTAGAATTGTAAATGGGCAAGTAGACCCTAAAAAATCACCATATTCTGAAATGCTTCATATCGGAAATGCAAATATAGAAAAGTTTACAGGTAGGTTGTTAGCATGTAAATCAGCAAAAGAAGAAGGTCAAATCAGTGGCAAATATTTATTTGATGAAAACCATATTCTTTATGGTAAGATAAACCCTCACTTTGGTAAAGTTGCCTTTCCAAAGTTTAAGGGTCTGTGTAGTGCGGACATATATCCAATTGAAACCGATAAAAGATTATTACCTAGCTTCTTAAAATATTTATTAATGAGTAGTAGATTTATTTCTTATACAACATCAGTGTCAGGTAGAACAGGAATTCCAAAAGTTAACAGAACTGATTTGGACGCATTTTTAATAGTTGTCCCTACCTTAGAGGAACAGAATAAAATAGTAGATATTATAGAATCCGTAGAGACAAGAATAAATTATGATGAAGAGAAATTAAGTGAGTTATATAAAATTAAACAAGGCCTTATGCAACAACTTCTAACAGGTAAAGTCCGTGTCCAAATTAATGAAGATGAGGAGGTTCCGTCATGAGTGAAGCGCAAGCTTGGAATGAAGAAACGTTAGTGGAAAATCGAATGATTGACCAACTTCAGAAGCTTGGCTACACGTATGTTCATGGAACGGAACTAGATAAAGAACGGACTTCTCAAACAGAAGTTGTCTTAAAAGGTCGCCTTCAAGCAGCCATTCAGCGCTTGAATCCATGGATTAATGAAAATAACTTAAACAAAGTCGTTCGTAGCCTTACCCATATGGAAGCGACGAGCCTCATGGAAGCAAATCAACATTTTCATGAATTATTAATCAACCAACTATCGGTTCAACAAGATGTTGGTAGTGGACGAAAAAACCAGACTGTGAAGCTGATTGATTTTGACAATATTGAGAAAAATGGTTTTATTATTACCAATCAATTCAGTTACACCCATGCGAATGAAACGATTCGTCCAGATATCATGCTTTATGTGAATGGACTGCCATTAGTCGTAATCGAGTGTAAGAGCCCAGCTTTACCACCCGATGAACAAATCGGACATGGAGTCAAGCAATTACGTCGCTACCAACAAGAAAACGAAGCACTTTTTCATTATAATCAGTTTGTTATTGCTACGAGTAATGACCGTGCAAAAGTGGGAACGATTGGCGCTAAAGCACAACATTATAGTGCTTGGAAAGAACCTTATCCTTTATCTGTTCAGGGCATAGGCGAGAACGCAACAGCTCAAGATATTTTAACAACAGGATTATTAGATAAAAAGAGACTTTTCGATATCATTTTAAACTTTATTGTTTATGAACCAGAAGATGGACGAGTAATCAAAAAAATGGCTCGTTACCAGCAGTATAGGGCTGTGAATAAGGCAGTAGAACGAATCCTAATCGGTGAACACCCGCAAGCTCGTGGTGGTGTTGTCTGGGCGACACAAGGGTCAGGTAAATCATTATCCATGGTCTTTTTATCAATGAAGTTACGACGTTTAAAACAGCTAGAAAACCCTGTAATAGTCGTTGTCACGGATAGACAAGACTTAGATACGCAAATAACTGCAACTTTTAAACGGTGTGGATTCCCGAACCCGAAACAAGCGGAGTCTGTAGAAGAACTCCAAAAGTTATTACAACAAGGTCCAGGTTCTACGGTGATGACCTTAGTACAGAAATTCCAAACTGAAGAAGATGAAGAGTATCCATTACTAACAGATTCAGATAATGTCATTGTGTTAGTTGATGAGTCACACCGTTCCCAGTATAGTTCGCTAGCGATGAATATGCGCATTGGTTTGCCAAACGCAACTTATATCGGATTTACAGGTACACCAATTGATAAAGAAGATAAAAGTACCGTTCGAACGTTTGGGACGTACATTGATAAGTACCCTATAGAAAAAGCGGTACAAGATGGAGCTACCGTTCCTATTTTTTACGAAGCTAGATTGGTGGATTTACATGTCCAAGGGGAAACGATTGATACATTATTTGACCGTTTCTTTCGTGATTATTCGGATGAAGATAAAGAACGGATTAAACAAACATATGTGACAGAAGAAGCATTAACCGCATCACCTAAAAGACTTAAAACCGTTGTCCTTGATATGATAGAGCATTATGAGCAACATATTCAGCCAAACGGATTTAAAGCCCAAATTGTTTCCGTATCTCGTCAAGCAGCTGTTGCTTATAAAAAATTAATGGATGAACTCAGTGATTATGAATCAGCAGTTATCATTTCAAGTGGTCATAACGATTCAGAGGAAATGAAACAATATGGCATATCACGAGCGGAGGAAAAAGAACTTATCCAACGCTTTAAGAAACCATTAGATGAAGACCCATTAGCCTTTTTAATTGTATGCGATAAATTGTTAACAGGGTTTGATGCACCGATTGAACAAGTGATGTACTTAGACAAACCTTTAAAGGAACATAACTTGCTTCAAGCTATTGCTAGAACGAACCGAACGTATGATAAAAAGACACACGGATTAATTGTTGATTATTATGGTGTATCGCAATTTTTAGAAGAAGCATTGGGAATTTTCCATGAAGAAGATATTAAAGGGGCCATGCATCATGTAGATGAAGAATTACCACGATTACAATCTCGTCATCGCCGAGTCATGCAATTCTTTGATTATATTAATAAGAGTGACCTTGAAGCTTGTTTGAAGGTGCTGGAACCAGAAGATGTTCGTAATAAGTTTGATACAGCCTTTAAGAAGTTTTCGGAAAGCATGGATATGGTGATGCCTAGTCCGAAAGCGAAAGCCTATGTAGATGATTTGAAATGGCTAGGAAAAGTTAGAAAACTAGCAAAGTCTCGTTACTATGTCGATGATGGCACGATGGATATATCCGATTGTGGTGGAAAGGTACGTGAACTTATTGAGGAGTATGTTTATGCATCAACACCAGAGATTCTTTTTGAGCCAGTAAACATACTAACCAATAAATTTGATGAGAAGCTAGATGAATTGAAAACACCAGAAGCAAAAGCAGCTGAAATGGAACATGCCATTAAGTATGAAATACGAATCAAACTAGATGAGAATCCAGTCAAATACACATCATTAAGAGAACGATTAGAGCAACTAATCGAACAACGAAAGGCACGTCAATTAACAATTGACGAACTATTGGAAGAATACCATGCTATGCGAGAAGAAATGATGGACATGGAACAAGAAAGTCAGTCGTTTGGGCTAAAGGATGCCAAGCAGTTACCGTTTTATCAGTTACTAGAACAACAAATTCCAGTTGAAATGGAACAAGAAAGTTTAAGAGATTTAACTGAAATTATTACGGAGATTATTCAAGACAATGCAGTGATAGATTGGATAGAAAAAGAAGATGTAAAACGTGAAATGCGAAAGAAATTGAAAAAACAACTTAGAGCAAGCTTAGTTCCTAATAAGCAGGTTGAACAAGTCGCCAGGCAATTGATGGAACTTGGAGAAGTTCATTATAAGTCTTGATTAACAACAAGAAGGCATAACATCATAGAAGGGTGTTATGCCTCTATTTATAGGAGGGAATAAGGTTAATGGATAAAAAGAATAGGACAAGCTGTCGAGATGAAATGTTACAGGTAGTAAAGCAACTTGTGAAAACAAAAGGAAAAAATGAATTTTCTGCACAAGAGGTCCTGGATGAAATGAGAAGTGCTGGAACCTCTTATAAAGAGTCTACTATCCGCACCCATCTGACAAGTAAATGTTGTGTTGGTACTAAACAACACCATCAAACCGTATACGATGATTACGCACGTATCGGGCATGGTCTGTATGCCTTGGTACATTTATCCGATGCTATGTAATTCGGTACCATGTACACGCAACCACTCTTTAGCTTCTTTAAAATGAGGAAGATTGGTTCTGACAATCCGCCAAAATCTATCATTATGCTCAGAAACAATTAGATGAGCTAACTCATGCACGATAATATAATCAATTACTCGTGAGGGTGCCATCACAATGCGCCAATTTAGATAGATATCACCATTTGGGGTGCACGTTCCCCATCGTTTATGTTGTGTTTTTAACTGTAAAGAACGAGGTTTAACACCTAGCATGGATTCGTACTTTTTTGCTCGTTCATTAATTTTTTTAAATCCATATTGTCGGTACCACTCAATCAATTTTTGTTCGAGTTGATTTTGGATACGTTCTTGAGACCATTCACGAGGTACGGTAGCAATGAAGCGCCCTTGCTTAAATTGAAGTGAAGTGTTTGCTACTGGTTCTTTATATACTTTGAGTCGATAATAACGACCTAAATAAGGCAGCTTTTCACCACTGACGAACTCCTTGGGTTGAACTGTTGTGTTAACTTCGTTGAGTTCCAAGAGCTTTTGACTAATCCACGGTGCTTTACGCTTGATGATTTGAACTAGTTTTGCCTCATCAATATTATGTGGTGTGAATACTTCGACTCCATTAACTAGGTCGATTGATATTTTAACGTCTTTTCTAGTTTGTTTATAATGACAGTAATGAATAGTGGTAGTTCCGTATGAAATGTAAGACATATATAAACCTTCTTTCTAAACTATATGATATACATTGGAAGAAATAAAAACAATTCTAATTAATTATTACATAATATAGGAGGGACAGAGAATGAATAGTAAGCTTGAACAACTGTATCAGTTAAATGATACAAATGGGAGAGTTATTGGAACAGATGTCAATGAATTAATTCTTACAGGGCTTGAGAGTAATATAGAACTAAGTTATGAGGATATTTATGAGCTACAAAAGAAAACAGCTCGCTTTATTAACGAAGTAATTACTCCAGAAATAGTTACTCAGTTTATGAAAAAGGCAATCACTGAAGATGTAGATGTATTAGTACCATGGAATGTATACGGTGAATTGATAGATGTAATAGCTAACCGTGTGAAGAATAGTACTCTGGTTAGTAAAGGCGATAAATTGGCTAAGATTACAAACTTAATGCTAAAAAGTGATAAGCATCATATTGAAACTGGTGACCCATTAAGGATTCTTGATGAATATAGCGAGGCTAAGTTTAGTTTAATATGTAGTTTCCCCCCATTGGGTTATAGGGTTAGTACAGAAATAAATAATCAAAAATTCAATGATGAATTAAACCATTTGTTAATTTTAAAATCATCTTATTTGCTAAGGGAAAATGGCAAAATGGCTTTTGTTGTAACAGAAAACTTTTTCAAGAGAGAAAAGAAAAGCTCTATTTTACCAATACTAGAAAAGCAAGGAATTCATTTGGATGCTGCTTTCTATCTTCCCCCTGGAACATTAACCAATACAGGCATCGGAACCTACTTAGCGATTTTAGGGCACAAAAAATTCAATGATTTGTTTATTAGTGAATTAAAAAGTGAAAATTTAGACCAAGTAGTGGAAAATTGGAAAAATCGAAAAGAAAGTAAAATACTTCAAAACGGAAAACTAATAGATTATGACTCGTTTCGGTCTTATCCAAATGTTGAAAAAGAACTTGAAATTGAAAGCATAGTGAAGAAGAGTAAGTTTAAAGAGACACCTATGAAAAACCTTATAGTAGAAATTAATCGTTTAACAAACGGGAGTAATACTTTGGAGCATCGACCTAATTCGATTTATTTACCGAATATAGGTTTGTCAGAAGTTGTTGATAATCAAGAGGATATGAAAATCAAACCGCAAAATTACTTTCAAATTATTTTAAATGAGGAAGTCAGTGCAACTTATATCGCAAAATGGTTTAATACTGAACTAGGTATTCTTGTAAGAGAAAGTCAAATGGGTGGGACGTATATTAAGAAGATTAATCGTAAGAAATTAATTGAAGCTAAGCTCTACCTTCCTGATAAACGAGTGCAACAAGAAGTACTTAATATTCAAACAAAGATAGATGAATTTAGAAATGAATTGTACAGCATTGAAAATAAGGCATGGGTATATCCGAACAGTTATTCTGATTTGAATAAAAAATTAGAAAAGTTAAACAGAGAGGAAGGTTTTTCAGAGTGGATAGAAACATTACCTTTTCCCCTAGCCTCCATATTATATAAGTATTATGCAATAGAAGATGCTTCAGCAAAAAAAGAATTTTTATTACACTTTTTTGAAGCATTTTCTCAATTTCAAGTTGTGTTAATGCTAAGTGCTTTTGAAGAAAATGGAAAAGACCTAGATGAAAAGTATATTTATGTTATTGACACTAGTAAACTTACTAGAGCAACCTTTGGAACATGGGTACACATTGGTGAAAACCTTGCAAAAAAGTTAAGGCTATTATTAAATGACTCGGAAGAACAAAGCTTAAGACTATTTCAGCATAAAAAGCGAAGTTTTATAAAAATGATTTCTTCTAAGGAAATATATAAAATTTTACGAATAACAAATGAGTATCGAAATGATTGGAAAGGTCATGGGGGTGTTGAAAGTATATCTGAAATTGAAAATAGATTATTGTTATTAGAAAAAGAACTACATGCTTTGAGAAAGGTTATAGGAGATATTTATGAAGGTTATCAATTAATACAACCTGGGACAGGACATTTTAGTTCTGGATTGTATCATTGTAATTGTAGATTATTAAAAGGAACTAGAAATACCTTTGTTGAGAACACCATTGAAGTAATAAATGGCTTGGAAATAGAGAATCTATATTTACTAGAAGCAGATGGGCATGAACCCCTTAAACTATTGCCATTTATCAAATTGATGCCTAGTCCAAATACACAGGTTAATGCTTGTTACTTTTATAATAGATTAGACCAGGATGGTGTAAGAATGGTTTCTTATTACTTTGACCAAGATGCTGATGTGAAAATCCAAGATAACTCTATACAATCTATAATAAATAATCTTAGTATAAACTAGATGGATAAGTATGCTTACTTTATTTTATTCTATGGATGCTGTGTAAACATAAGCAATTTAACACTTTTGCTGACCCTAAAGGGATTAGTTATCATTTAACTACTAACTCTAAGCACAGTTTTACCAACACATTAAAGAACTTGAAAGTGAGCTGAAAGACAAAGATGTTATATTAAATGCGTTTTCCTAGCTAAAACCTATTATAGTGATATTGTTGATACGGGTTTAAAGCCTGAGTAAAGAAGAAATGGAACAGCAGCATATTCTATTTCAAAATGATTATTTCGATATTAAATGAGAATATTACTACATCATTAACTATAGGTAGGACCTAAAATTTGCTCCTGCCTTTTAGTTATATTTTGTATAATAAAGGAATTATTGTGTTATTTGTCGAATATACAATTATAGAGTCTAATCTATTAATAGGAGAATAAGTATGAAGAAGCTATTTATCACTGTGTTCTTAGTAATGGTGGTATTGACTTTCTCAGTTCCAATTTTCATACCACAAGAAGTACCTTATTTAACAAAATTACAGTTGATTATTACAGCATTAATTACTTTGTTAATACCATTCTTATTGCTTTCTCTAATAATATCAGCCTTGATTACAAGACATTTACACGTACAGCTTGAACGTATGAATATTGGTGGCATTAACTTATTGTTCAAGCAACCAGACAGGATATTTTTGAACAGTGTCCAAACGTTTTTAGAAACTAAAAGGACATTGTATAAAGTTGATAAGGAGCTAGACAACTTTAATGAAACATTGGATTCATATTTTGAAACGTATCAATTCTTTAAGAAGGAGATGATGATTTTAGACCTGAAAAAGGATGAGCAGAAGAAGCTATATGATTTAAGTGCGAAAATTATTGCAAAGTTAAATTTGTTCTTAACGACTTATCAAAACAATTATCGTAGGTGGTATAAGAACACCATTGATGAGAATAAAATTACCATTTTTGAGGATGGAAATGAAAAAGAATTAAATAAAAATCCACACATGATGAGAATTGGAGAATTACAAACATATTATTATGATTATGATGAAATCTTGAAAGGATTTGAATCAGTAAATGCCTTTTTTCGAGAAGAAGTTAATTCTACATTAAAAGTTGATATTAATAAATGGGAGGATGAATAATATGGTTAAACACAAAACATTCATTAGCTACCATCATGAGAATGAACAGAATGAGAAAGACCAAATAATTGAGAAATTTGGCGGAGAAGATTTTATAGACACCTCTGTTCATGAAGGAGATATAGATACTAGTTTACCTGAAGAGTCTATTATGAGAAAAATTAGAGATGATTATCTAAAGGATTCTACTGTTACATTAGTAATTATAGGTGAGGAAACTGCTCAAAGACCCTTTATTAACTCTGAAATTCAAGCATCTCTTTGGGGCAGTAACCCTAATGGTTTATTAGCTGTCGCTACAGATAATCTTTACGACAATATATATATTGATGGTACCTGCAGCGGTGTTGGATGTGATTGTAAAGTTAGAGTGCCCCGTAATCATATTCACTATTTGCCTGAGTTAATTTTTAAAAATAGAGAAATAGGTAGAAACAAAGATTTAGAGGATACTCCATGTCATTACAATGATTCGCAACTTTATTGTAGCTTAACAAAGTTTTCTACTTTTATGGAAGACCCAGATAAATTCATTAATGAAGCTTTTGATAAGCGTGAGGATTTAAATTATGAAATAGCAAAAAAATTATCTGAGAACACACCGAAGATACAGAAGAATTCACTGAGTTCACTTACTGATTCATTGTTCAAATAATAAATGATTAGCAATTTTAATGAAACGTTTGCTGAAACTAGATATGGAATTTGTTAAATACATTTGTAGTAAAGTTATTGTGCATGAAAGTAAACGCTCGATTTATTAAGTAGATTTAGGGTAGCAATTGTTCCTATAAAGCTACCCTTTTTAATATGTTATTTTACCCTAACCAACGTTACGGAGAACCGTATCACAAATAATAATAAACGGAAGTTACTAAGATAAGGGTCTAATCTCCTTCCCTACAAATAAACAAAAAGACCGCTCCCATAACAAGAACGGTCTCCTTCCATTTCTCCATAAACTCATCACCAACTTACCCCTCAATCGTCCCTGCATCTTCTGGATGAATGCCATGACGATAGTAATCTTTATACTCCGGTTTCATCGGTTCGCGTCCAAGGATAATATCTGCTGCTTTTTCTGCCAGCATCAATACCGGTGCATGGATATTTCCGTTGGTTGTAGTTGGCATGGCGGATGCATCTACTACTCGGACATTGTCCAGGCCATGAACTTTCATGGTATTTGGGTCTACGACAGCCATCGGGTCAGAGGCTGGGCCCATTTTGGCCGTGCATGATGGATGAAGTGCTGTTTCCCCGTCTTTTTTGACCCACTCCAGAATTTCCTCATCTGTTTGGACAGAAGGCCCGGGTGAGATCTCGCCAGTCGTGTAAGGTTTCAATGCCGGTTGGGAGAGAATGTCTCGTGCAACGCGTATTGCTTCCACCCACTCGCGACGATCCTCTTCAGTAGATAAATAGTTACATACAATACTTGGATGCTCAAAAGGATTACGGGAACGGATCTTCAGGCTTCCTCTGGAGTTGGAATACATTGGTCCAACATGTACCTGGAAGCCGTGTTCCGTCTCTGCTTTTTGCCCATCATAACGCACTGCTAGTGGCAGGAAGTGGAACATGAGGTTCGGATAGTCCACTTCATCATTTGAACGGACAAATGCGCCACCTTCAAAATGATTGGAGGATGCTGGTCCAGTACGTCCGAGTAACCATTGCAAGCCAATCCAAGGCATTTTAGCTTTATTTAAGCTTGGTTGCATGGAAACTGGCTGTGGGCATGCATGCTGGATATATACCTCAAGATGATCCTCCAGGTTTTCCCCTACTCCAGGCAAGTGAAGAATCGGGTCGATGCCTAATGAGCGTAAATGATCAGCGTCTCCTACACCGGACAATTGTAATAGCTGTGGCGTGTTGAATGCGCCACCGGAAAGAATGACTTCCCCTGCGTTAACATGATAGGTTTTTCCGTTCCTTTGGTATGTTACTCCTTGCGCTTTGGTGCCATCGAAATTGATACTTGTAACAAACGCACGTGTCTCTACAGTAAGGTTTTTGCGGCGCATCGCTGGGCGCAAATATGCCCGTGAAGCCGAAACCCGTCTGCCATTGTGCACTTGACTGTCGAATGGACCAAAGCCTTCTTGACGGAAACCATTTACATCAGGTGTTCTTGCATAACCAGCTTCTACACCCGCTTCAAAAAAGGCTTGGAATAAAGGATTTTTTGCCGGCCCGCGCTTTAATTTTATTGGACCATGATGCCCGCGGTATTCATCCGTAGAGTCGGCTCCAAAGGCTGCCTCCAGACGTTTAAAATACGGAAGGCAATGGGCAAAATCCCAATTTTCCATCCCTGGTTCAGAACCCCATTTCTCATAGTCCAACGGATTTCCACGTTGATAGATCATACCATTGATGGAGCTTGATCCTCCAAGCACCTTGCCTCTTGCATGGGCAACACGCCGTCCATCCATATAGGGCTCCGGATCTGTAGAATAGATCCAGTCATAAAAGCGATTGCCTGATGGGAACATTAAAGCTGCAGGCATTTGGATAAATAGATCCCAAAAGTAATCATTTCGCCCTGCTTCCAAAACAAGCACACTATTATTCTTATCTGCACTTAGACGGTTCCCGAGTACAGAACCTGCACTGCCACCGCCAATAATTACGTAATCATATGTTTGGTTCATGTGATATACCTCCTTGAAGATAGTTAAGTAGAATTCAGCAATCTAACAAACGTTATCTTCACTTTATATTTTTATTAAGTTTATTTTATTTATTAAATATTTTTTTAACGATTTGGCCAAAAGTAATGCACCATAATGTCTTTACAATGTAAAATCATGGTACACCTTTCCGTTCTGGGAATCCGCCAAGACGTATAGCGGAAATACTCTATATAGCTCTACACCTTCCTAAGTAAGAAGAGTTAGAGCGATTATTCTACCAAAATCTTAGTTAAACCATTGAACAGGTTCCGGCTGTGTATTGCGATAAATGTGTTTTACCTCGGTATATTCCTCCATGCCTTCACGGCCAAGCTCACGGCCGATGCCTGATTGCTTATAACCGCCCCACGGTGCTTGGGCGAAATAAGGATGGAAGTCATTGATCCACACGGTACCCATTCGTAAGCGTGCAGCAACAAAATCTGCTTTACTCAAGTCCTGTGTCCAGACTGCACCAGCCAAGCCATAAATCGTATCGTTTGCTAGTTTAACAGCTTCCTCTTTGGTCTGGAATGTTTCTACTGTTAATACCGGTCCAAATACCTCTTCCTGAACAATACGCATATCGCTTGTGCAGTTTGTAAATATGGTAGGTAAATAGAAAAAGCCGTTTTGCAATGCAGGATCATCTGGACGCTTTCCGCCTACAGCCAGTTTGGCACCTTCTTTTTTGCCTATTTCCACATAGTTTTCTACTTTTGCACGGTGTTCTGCCGAAATCATTGGGCCACTTTGTGTGTTTTCATCAAAACCATTGCCTAATTTGATTTGTTTCGTTCGTTCAATTAATGCTTCAACGAACTCATCATGGATGCTTTCTTCAATTAAAAGCCTTGATCCGGCAGAGCAAACCTGCCCTGCGTGGAAAAATACTGCATTTAATGCCTGATCAACAGCTGTCTCAAAGTCAGCATCAGCAAAAACGATATTCGGATTCTTTCCGCCAAGCTCGAGAGCAACTTTTTTCACGTTAAGGCTTGCTGCCTGCATGATTGTTTTCCCTGTTTCAATACCGCCTGTGAATGAGATTAAATCAACGTCAAGATTGGCAGCTAATTCAGCGCCCGCAGATTTTCCGGAACCAAGTACTAAGTTGGCAACACCTTTTGGTACACCAGCCTCTTCGATGAGTTCAAAGACTTTTACGGTGGTTAATGGTGTAATCTCACTCGGTTTCATCACAAGGGTGTTTCCTGCAGCCAAAGCTGGGGCCAGCTTCCAAGCGGCTTGGAGTAAAGGATAATTCCATGGCGTGATCTGGCCACAGACACCGACAGGCTCGCGAACAACCTTACTTTCACTGTTAGGTATCGGTGAGGCAATGACTTCGCCACCATCTTTATCTGCCAGACCACCAAAATAAAAGAATACATTCGCAATGTCGGCCATATCTGCACGACTTTCTTCGACTGTTTTGCCTGTATCCAATGTCTCGAGTTCAGCTAATTCCTCCAGATCGCGTTGGATTAATGTACCTATTTTATAAACGATTTCACCACGTTCACTGGCAGGTAATGTACTCCAGCTGCCTTCATCAAATGCCACCCGCGCAGCTTGAATGGCTGCTTGTGTGTCTTCCGCATTTCCTTCTGCAGCTGTTGCAATAACTTCTTGATTATAAGGGTTAATGATATCACGTGTTTCTCCGGATTTGGCATGAAGCCATTCCCCATTTATATACATCTTCTGTAATTTCACATCATCACTCCTAAGCGATTCTATTGTTAAGTTTGTTAAATAAAAATTAAACGTTCTTAATACAATAATCCTAACAAGACTTTCATTTACTTGTCAAATAAAAGCGGAAAGGGCTTTGGTTGCATTGGCAGGGGAAACATTTATAAAGAAATGCCTTTGATGAAATTTTTATTCATCTTTGTAAAAGTATAAAATTATCTCATTACTTCCAAGACAACAAGGAAACAAGATAAATAGAATATACAGATTTGACAAAACGAGATTTTTCTTTAATCTATTAGATATAGACTATTTGTTAAAAAAATATTTAACAAATTTATTTTATTTAATAAAAGGGAGGCGAGATAACGAATCATCTCATGTAATTTAAATACACACTTGAAGAAAAGGCGTATTTTTTACTGGATGTTAGCTAAATTTTAAAATGGAAAGGTGTTTATATTTAATGAATTTTAAAAGAGCAGGTCAATTAATTTTAATTTCTATTATACTTTTTGTACTCGCGGCATGTGGTTCAACGAGTGAAGGTGCAGATTCGGATAGCAGCTCTGATGAATCAAGAGATAGCAAAGGGACAATCTCAATCGGGCAGATTAATTGGCCTGAAAATATTGCAGTTACGAATTTATGGAAGACGATATTAGAGGATAACGGATATAATGTTGAGTTAAAACTGCTTGAAATGGGACCACAGATGGCTGCATTAGCATCAGGAGATTTAGATATCGCACCGGAAATCTGGTTGCCGGTCCAGGATAAGAGTTACTATGAGCAGTTTAAAGATCAAGCCAATTTCTTTGAAGAACCGTGGTATGAGAATGGTAGAGTTGGATTGGCTGTACCAACATATATGGAGGATATAAATAGTATTGAGGACTTGAATAAAAATAAAGATAAATTTAATGGGGAAATAATCGGCTTTGAGTCCGGAGCAGGAACCATGTTGGTTACACAGGATGTTATTGATGAATACGGGCTTGAGTATGAATTGACAGCGAGCAGTACAGCGGCAATGATTTCATCTATTAAGAAGGCGGTAAAAGATAAGGAACCGATTGTTGCTCCACTATGGAAGCCACATTATATATTCTCTGAAGTGGATCTGAAGTTCTTAGAAGATCCGAAAAAAACCTTTGGTGAGGTAGAGAAAATTTATATGGCAACCCGTGATAAATTTAATGCAGATCACGAAGAAGTCAGTAAATGGCTGACAAACTTTAAACTGGATGATGAGCAGCTTGGTGATTTAATGATTAACATTCAAGAAAATGAAGACAATCCGATTGAGGGCGCCCAAAAATGGGTGGAAGAAAATCAGGATGTCATTGACAAGTGGATGAAGTAAACGAAGGCAAAGAGACGATACTCGATAAGGGGATCGTCTCTTTTGTAAAGGAGGAAGCTATTGTTAAATTTAATTTGCTTCTTTGCCATACTAATTATAAAATAAAAGAAACATTTAATTTGTTATAAACGAACTAAATAAACATGTCGCTATTTTACGATGGTAACAATTATAATAGAAGCTTCCTTACTCGCATGAATATGAGGCAAATGTAATTTATAAAAAAGAGGTGCCACCATGGAAGGAAAACAGAATAATTCACTGAATGGAAATGCGGAAGAAAAGATTGATCAGGTTGAACGTATGATGATTAATACAATCTCAGAAACGATGGATCTGTATGGCGTTACTCCTTCAGTGGGACGTTTGTATGCAACCATGTATTTTAAACATGAACCGATTACTCTCGATGAAATGAAAGACGCACTCGGTATGAGTAAACCAAGCATGAGTACTTCCGTCCGTAAGCTGCAAGAAATCAATATCGTTCAAAAGGTATGGCAAAAGGGCTCGCGAAAGGACTCGTTCATAGCTGAAAAGAATTTCTTCAATTACTTTACTCAATTTTATGGGATGAAGTGGGAACGGGAAGTGAGTATGTATTTGGCTAGTCTGAAGAAGGCCCAGGCACTACTTAAAGAGGTAATCGAGGATAGTGAGACAGACGAAGCATCAAGAGAAAAGGCTGAATTGGATTATCAACAACTCGCAGATGCCATGGTCTATTATCGTTGGTTGGAGAAGCTAACAAAGCTTACCAAATCCGGTGAAATATTTGATTATATACCTGTAGATGATGTGGATGAAGTGTAGTTATGGTGCGTGTCACTCACCGAATAGAAACCCTTTAAACTATTAAGTTAGTTTGGAGGGTTTTGTTTTTAGTTTTTATATTGAGAAAGCAGCATACTTATTGAAGAGAAGAAACTGGGTGAAGAGGCAGTTGTCAAGGCTTACTTGACAACTGCAAAAGGTAGGAAGAATTACAAACCAAGGACTACATGAATTGATTATTATTCAATAAAAAGTGATTTTACATGTTACAACAAGTAATAGCGTTTAACCCCACCCCCAAAAGAGGAACTAACCAATAATACAACCAAAACCAACAAAGGAGCGATTATCATGTCTATTTTCTCCAACCAAGCACTAAAAAACGAACATGCACTTATCACTGGAGCAACTGGTGGCATTGGCGCGGCTACGGCAAAGACGCTTGCAGGGATGGGGGCTGCTGTGACGATTACTGGTAGAAATGAGGAGAAGCTGGAAAATGTTGCGGAGGAAATTCGAAGCACATATCCAGATGCGAAAATATGCAAGCAGCTTGCTGATCTTGATAAAGATAGTGATCGGGAAACACTTGTAGAGCAGGCGGAGAAGGCTTGTGGACCGATTACGTTGCTTGTGAACAATGCCGGAATTGCGGGTGGCAGTACAGTGGATGAGCTGACGAAAGAAAAGCTGGAGAGCATCATGGATATTAATTATACATCGACCGTTTTACTGACACAGCTTGTTTACAAGAAGATGCTGAAGAAGAAGCGTGGGGCGATTGTTAATGTATCCTCCCTGTCCGGTTTGCGTGGGACTCATGGGAATACTGCCTATTCAGGTTCCAAATTTGCGCTGATTGGCTTTACACAATCGATGGCTGTGGAAGCGATTGAACATGGCATCCGAGTAAATGCAGTATGCCCGGGATGGGTGGGTACAGCGATGGGTCAGCAGTCTGTAGAAAATAAAGCGGCACGTACCGGTACTTCCGTGGAAGAACTTCTTCAGTCCTCTGTTCCTTCTGGTCGCATGTCAGAGCCAGAGGAAGTGGCTAATACGATAGCTTTCTTAATGACAGATGCAGCGGCAAATATTGTTGGTGAGTCTGTAAAAATCTCTGGTGGTACGGTGATGCGCTAGCAGGTTATTCGTATTTTTTTGTTCGCCGATACACTACAAGTTACTAGGCTATTTTAATATATAATGACAACAGTCCAAATTGGAGGTAAGCCTGTGAACATATTACTATTAGGATCAACGGGGCGGGTTGGAAGTGCCCTGCTGGAGAAAATGCTGCACGATGGCCATGAGGTTGTAACACTTGCCCGATCACCTGAGAAAATAACATCTGAGCACCCACATTTGCACGTGGTCACGGGCGATGTACTGGATGAGGAAGCGTTGGAAAAAGCCATGACGACTCTTTCTGTAGAAGTGGTAGTAAGTGCATTAAATACGGATAAAAATAATGTGCTTTCCCGTTTTACACCAGCACTTGTTCAGCTCATGAACCAATATCACGTCAAAAGGTATATTGCCATTGGAACGGCAGGTATTTTAAACAGCAGGCAAAATCCTGACATCTATCGTTTTCAGTCCAATGAGTCAAAACGAAAATCAACGACTGCAGCAGAGGATCATTTAGCTGCATATCAGTTTTTACAGAGTTCAAATCTTGATTGGACCCTTGTTTGTCCAACCTATTTGCCTGAGGGGGAAGAAAAAGGAGATTACCGAGTGGAAGCAGAGGTGCTGCCAGTGGATGGCAAGAAGATTTCCGTACAGGACACGGCTGCGTTTGCTTATAGCCAGCTGACAGAGGATACATTTATCCGGAAACGTGTCGGAATTGCTTATTAGATCGTATATCTCGAAACAAAATTTTTTAAAAATCATTAGAGGAAAGTTGTCTAAATGGTAGATAAGGTACATTTGGAAAATAATAAATAATATAAAGAGAAGCACCTGAAATGTCAGGTGCTTTTATTGGATTAAAATATTTTTTTCTGAACCCTCAGTTTGTAGATTCGACAGCAAAGTCATCGGAGACGACTCTGTTTCGACCGGCGCCCAGGCCAACAATGAGTGTTAGTATGGAAACAATTAATAATGTTATCAGTGGATATGTCCAGCTACCAGTGGCATCTACTAAATAACCCATAAGAATTGGACCGACAGCTGCTAAAAAGTAGCCAACAGCCTGAGCCATACCGGATAACTCAGCTGCTTCCTGCCCATCCTTGGCACGCATCCCTAAAAAGGCCAATGCTAACGGGAAGATGCCTCCTGAACCTATGCCCATTATAATGACACTTGCCACCATTAATTGATATGAATCTCCGACAAGTAAGCCAGCAAAACCCAGAAAGAATAGAAGACTTAGCACAATCACCATGCCTTGCTGTGATTTAAATTTCCCCGCAATTATAGGTGCTAAAAGACTGGCAGGCAAACCGATAAACTGGTTAAAGGATAGCATCCAGCCGGCTGTTTCTTTGTTTACACCATAATCAAACAATATATCCGGCAGCCATGTGATCATTACATTGTATAAAAAAGCCTGCAGACCCATAAAAATAGCTACCTGCCATGCAAGCGGCGAGCGCCACATTTTGGTGTTACTAGCGTATACATAATGCATGCGAACTTTGTTGGCAGAAGTGCGTTGTTTGACAAAGTAAACCCAAATTGCAATTGCAGCAAGGGCGGGAACAACCCAGATACCCAGTGCGATTTGCCATCCAAGGCCAGCCCCCTCAGCAATTGGTATACTAACACCTGAAGCAAGCGCAGCAAACAGTCCCATAGCTGTTGCATAAACACTTGTCATCAAAGGAACCCGATTTGGAAACCGTTCTTTTATAACACCGGGCAGCAAGACGTTGGCTACTGCTATTCCAATTCCAAGTAATATGGTACCACCGAACAGAAGTGGTACAAATGGTACCGAACGCAGTAAAAGTCCTAGACAAAGAATAATCATTCCGGCAATCATGACTACTTCTTTGCTGTATTTCACCCCCAATTTTGGTGCGATCGGAGACATTAGTGCGAATGCAAACAAAGGCAAACTGGTTAATATTCCAATACTCCAATTCGGAAGTGCCAGTGTTTCCCGAATGATCCCGACTAACGGCCCCACAGAAGTTAATGCTGCACGCAAATTAAAAGCAACCACAATAATCCCTGAAATTAAAAGAACTTGATTATAACGCTTCAGCTCTTCATACGTATAAATACTCACGAAACATACTCCTTTCCAAGCAGCAAAGCAAATGATGCCTGTACTGCATTTATCAATTTCTGTTTCGATCAATTTTCACTGAGATTTTCGGTTCAACTTCTCTTTATCTATGTGAAACGCGAAAACAGATTGGTGTTTTGAATACTTTTTTGCCAACAACCTGTGGTTACTTTTAAATAGACAGCTTTGGTATTATCCGAACAACAGATACAGGGAAGTAGATAATGAATATCATCTTTCACTCCTATTGTCAATAAGGTACTTTTCTTGAGCCCGTATTTGTTTTATTCGCAAAAAGGGATGTCTTTCGATACACTACAAATTACTAGGCTATTTTGGATCGTTTGATAACGTGCAAGGTTATGTGCTTTTCAACAGGTTAGAAGGAATTAAGATAAACAATGAAATTTTATATAAACGAAAAGGCAGCTCCGGACCTGCCACAATTTATAGCAAATAGGAGGAGGCAGACAATGAACTGTTGGCTAACAAATGTACGGATAGAAACCGGCTTTCATAAAAAAATGGACAAGTGATTGCTACTTATGCGAACAAACCGGAAGCTGTTAAGCTCCTTATAGAAAAAGGAATTAATATTGATCTCCGGGATAATATGCAAAACAATCCATTTCTTTATGCAGGTGCAGAAGGTTATTTGGAAATTCTGAAGCTAACAATAGAAGCAGGGGCAGATCCAATTTTATTAAATCGATATGGTGGTACAGCTTTGATTCCTGCCGCGGAACATGGTCATATTGATGTCATAAAGGAATTAGTAGAAAACACGGAAGTTGATGTAAACCATATAAACGATTTGGGTTGGACAGCCTTATTAGAAGCGATTATTCTCAGCGATGGTGGAGAAAAACAACAGGAGACCATTCAAATATTAATCAAGCATGGTGCAGACGTGAATATCCCGGATAATGACGGCGTAACACCACTTCCCCATGCTAAAACTAAAGGATATACAGAAATAGTTGAAATACTTCAACAGGCCGGAGCAAAGTAGATTTTTTTAAAAAAGTACCCATAAGATTCAACACGGATATTTAGATAGTAATCGATTTGATTATTATCTAAATATTCATTATAATAAAAGTGGTTAAACATCCCCCGTACAGTCCTCACTTCGAAAAAGGAAGTGTTATAAATGCCCCTGAATATACCTTTACGACCAAACTCCTCATCGATAACAGTAATGGAAGACGCTGGTTTTTATAAGCAAAAATCAGCAAACCAAACTGAAAGAGAAAAGTTATTGAAACATGTCCCTCTGGAAAAGTTAATGGATTTGAAAGTAGACTATGCTTTTAAACAGTTATTTGGAAGTGAAAAAAATAAGGATATTACTGTTGTATTTTTAAATGCCATTCTAAAAAAATCCGGTCGCAAAGTCATAAAAGAAATAGCATTCACCAGCACGGAATCCGGAGGTGAATATGTAGATGACAAGCAATCCAGGCTTGATTTTCTCGCAATAACAGATGAAAATGAACGAATTAACGTTGAAATTCAGTTTACTAACAAATATGACATGGTAAAACGATCTATCTACTATTGGGCAGGCATCTACCGTAGTCCTTTGCAGAAAAGGATGAGCTACAAAGAACTACAGCCAGTGATTGCCATTAATATAATGAATTTCAATTTATTTCAACAGACAGATCGTTTTCATACAATGTATCATTTATATGAAGATGAGGAAAAATTTAAGTTGACGGATGTCATGGGATATCATTTTATAGAAATGCCCAAATTAATAAGAGACTGGAAGAATGGTAATCTAGATCCATGGAACGATGTTTTAGTTAGATGGCTATTAATGCTTGGTATGGTGGATTATCGAAATAAAAAGGTTTACGATGATATTTATCAAGAGCTGGAGGCGATTGCTATGAAGGATAAATCGGTGCGTGCTGCTTTTCAAAACTGGGAGCAACTAAGTATGACACAGGAAGAATATTTTGCTTATGAATCGCGTTTGAAGCAAATTAATGATGAAGAAGCCGCCCAGCGCGAGGCAGAGCTCAGGCTGCAGGAAGCGAAAGAGAAGGCAATTAGGGAAGGAAGAGAAGAAGGAAAGCAAGAAGGAAAGCAAGAAGGAAAGCAAGAAGGATTAGCTAAAGGAAGAAAAGAAGGAAGAGAAGAAGGAAGACAAGAAGGAAGACAAGAAGGATTAGCTAAGGGAATTGCGGAAGGAAAAGCGGAAGGAATCGCTGAGGGGATAAAAGAAGGAGAGAAATCCACACAAGAGAAAATTGCCCGGCGTTTATTAATAAATGACATGGATAGTGAAACCGTGGCAGAAACAACGGGGCTATCCATTGAACGAGTTATTCAACTTCAACGTGAAATATAGTCTAACTGTATAAGTTAAATGTAAAAAGGAAATGAAATCTAATTAAGATTCTATTTCCTTTTTGTGTTATAAAAGTAAGCTGCCACATCTCAATTAATCTATATATCAGGGGATTTAGCTCGCCTTTTTCTAGTACTAAAGAAGGATATTGTATCTTTTTGTCGAATATAAAAAAGACACTAGATAAAAGGGGAATGGAGAATGAGTTGTGATATTTGTGCACCACAAGAAAAGGGATATACCGTATGTTTTTCAGATAAGCAAGATGCACAGCGACTTTTAAGTTATTTTAATAGCCTTCCAACAGAAAATTGGAAGAGGATAGATCCTGCAAACGTGTGGATGATAGAGTCCATCTTTTTTGACTTTATGGATTATGCGGAGGCGCATCTAAGTGAGAGTCATATAGTTGTCGCTTTGGCAGATGTCCGCAAGCCGTTAAAGTATAAAACCCCTTTGAAACCAATTGCTCAATTTAAACAGGAGCGTGAAGCGAGCTGGATAGATGATGTAATACAAAACGAATCGATCGCTACCCATTATCAGCCAATCGTTAGTTGGACAGCTGGTACATTAGAAATTGTAGGTCATGAATTATTGTCGCGGGGCTTGGACAACGAAGGGAAGATTATTCCTCCCTTTAAAATGTTTGAGGCTGCTAAGATTAGAAATCGTACATTCTCCCTGGATAGGGCATGCAGAATTACTTGTGTAAAAAATGCGGAAGCTGTGGGAGATAAGCTTATATTTATTAATTTTATACCTACAGCTATTTATGTACCGGAGCATTGCCTGGCAACTACGATTAAATTAATTGAAAAACTGAATATACAGCCTGAACAGGTCGCTTTCGAGGTCGTTGAAACAGAACAGATAGAGGATGTTGCGCATTTAAAATCGATCTTAAATTATTATCGGTCACACGGGTTTAAGTATGCGCTGGATGATGTAGGAGTAGGTTATAATGATGTAGAGATGTTGTCCAATATGGAGCCTGACTTTGTGAAGTTAGCGATGGAATATACAAATGGAGTGAGTCAGGACGCGCAAAAACAACATGTGGCAAAGTCTGTGTTAACAATTGCACATAATATGGGCGCAAAGGCATTGGCAGAAGGTGTAGAGCAGGAAGAGGACTTATTGTACTTAGCTGATATGGGATATGATCTATTCCAGGGCTATTATTTAGGAAAGCCAACTGCAGCCCCTGCAACAAGGATAGAAAAAATGCAGTAAGCTAACATTTAATATATAAGCTAGGTAAGACCAGATGTCTTGGCTAGCTTATTTCTGTTTAAAATAGAAAATAAGGCTCTAATATATATGTGGTGGTTATTCAATAATTCGAGAAATAATATACGGTAAGTGGAACCTATATATTAGATCATAAACAGGAGCGGCAGATAGTTTCGCATTCCTGCTGATCAGTTTCTTCAGCATGAGATTGTTTCCATCCTTTAGTGCGCATTTTCCTCCAACTGAGTGCACAAAACAATCTACAGTTACATAGCCCTTATTTATACACCCAAACAGAGACTATCTATCTTTCTCTCCTCAAATAATACAGAATTCTCGAAATATATATTCTACTATGCTATCATTATAAAAATAACCAAAAAAGCAACATAATTCATGCTAGATTCAGAGGGCATACGAATTCTACTAATTTCAGCAGTAATTCAACAATCAAGGAGGAAACAGGATGACAGTAACGACTGACAGCAATGCATTACTTCGACGAGATGTGAATATGCTCGGCAGTATTTTGGGGGAAATTTTAGTACTCCATGGTGGCAAGGAGCTATTTGATAAAGTAGAAACAATTCGGGAAATGACGAAAAGTATTCGTAAAACATATGATGCGGATACGTATCAAACACTAAAAAATGAAATTAGCACTCTACAGCCGCCTATGAGACAGCAGGTGATTAGAGCTTTTTCTATTTATTTTCATTTAATTAATATTGCGGAACAAAATCATCGTATTCGCCGGAGACGCGAGTATTTATTGAAGGAGGAGGAGAGTCAGTCCTTCTCTTTGGAAAAGACAGTATCCAACGTGAAAAACTATGACCTCACAAATGAGGATATTCAGGACGTACTTAATGAATTATCTGTGGAACTAATTATGACAGCACATCCGACCGAGGCGACCAAGCGTACCGTGTTAGAAATCCAAAAACGAATTTCTGAAATTTTACGGAAGTTAGACAATCCACAAACAACAAAAAATGAGCGTGCATATGTGGAGGAAAGTTTATTTAATGAGGTTACAGCATTATGGCATACAGATGAACTGCGCCATCGGAAACCTGACGTGCTTGATGAAGTGAAAAACGGTCTTTATTATTTTGATCAAACGTTATTCCATACATTACCAGACGTTTTTCAGGATCTGGAGATGCAGCTTCAATCCCAAATTTCTGAGGAGGACTGGAAGGTACCAAACTTTATTCAGTTTGGGTCGTGGATTGGCGGTGACCGGGATGGTAATCCAAATGTAACGCCTGAAATTACGTGGAAGACGTTGGGGATGCAACGGGAGCTTATTTTGAAGAAATACGATAGCACCATTGTTGATCTAATGAGACGTTTTAGTCAGTCAAGTGAACGTATTACCATTAACCCTCAATTTATTGAAAAGGTAGAGCAAGAGGAGGGTACCTATTTAGTAGATAAAGAAAAATGGCCAGTGAAGTCCGAGGTATATCGCCGTAAGTTTGCCATTATTTTAAAGCGGCTACGGGAAACAGGAAAAACGGAAAACGGCTATCAGTTTTCGGAGGAGCTGGCAAATGATCTTATTGAAATTAAGGAGCATGCAGAGGCACACCTGCCGAAACCGAAAAAGCTGAAGACACTTCGTAAGGCAATTCGCCAGGTGCAGATGTTTGGTTTCCATCTGGCAACCCTTGATGTGCGGAACCATAGTGGGGAGCATGAAGCTGCTATCCATGAGATTTTGAAGGCAGTACATGTAGCAGATGATTATTCTAACTTGACCGAAGAGGAAAAGCAGAAAATTCTCCTCGAGGTTCTAAATGATCAACGCCCATTACTACTGTTTGATGGCAGTTATTCTGAGGCAACACAAAAGATGTTGCGTGTATTCCGGATGATTAAAAAAGCCCATGAAGAGTTTGGTAAGCGTGCAATTGAAGTTTATTTAATTAGCATGACGGAAGCACCGAGTGACCTATTGGAAGTCATGGTACTAGCTAAAGAAGCGGGTATCTATCGACTTTATCCGGATGGAAGTGTAGAAAGTGACATTGATGTTGCACCACTTTTAGAAACAATTGATGATCTGATTGCAGGTCCGAAAATTATGCAGACATTATTCGATACAGATGTATATCGGAAACAGCTCCAATCACGCAACAGACGTCAGGAAATCATGCTCGGCTACTCGGATGGAAGTAAGGATGGCGGTACATTAAGTGCAAACTGGCGATTATTTAAAGCACAGTTGGAAATTCATAATACAGCAAGAGAATATGATATCCGTCTGAAGTTTTTCCATGGTCGTGGTGGTTCATTAGGCCGTGGGGGCGGTTCTTTAAATACAAGTATTCTTTCCCAACCAATGGAAACTTTGGGCGATGGTGTGAAAATTACGGAGCAAGGAGAAGTACTTTCCTCCAGGTATTTACTTGAAGATATCGCCTATCGTAATCTGGAGCAAGCTGCTGCAGCCTTATTTGAAGCGTGTGCCAAGGTGTCCAGTTCTTCTGACCAGGTTGAACTGCGTCAAAAAGAATGGGAGGATGCCATGGAGGCTATTTCAGAAAAATCCCTAAGAAAATACCAATCGCTCGTGTTTGGCGACCCTGATTTTCTGACGTATTTCAATCAGGCAACTCCGTTAACAGAGTTAGGTGCTTTAAATATTGGTTCACGACCAATGAGCCGGAAAAACAGTCAGCGTTTTGAGGATTTGCGGGCAATTCCGTGGGTATTCGCCTGGACGCAATCCAGACATATGCTCCCTGCTTGGTATGCAGCGGGAACAGGTTTGCAATCCTTCATTGAAGAGAATGGAAGTAACTTAGAAATTTTGCAAACAATGTATAAGGAGTGGTCCTTCTTCCATTCCACTATTAATAACTTACAGATGGCCTTGATGAAAGCTGATATGAAGACTGCGAAGGAATATTTAGAGTTGGTAGAGGATCCTGTGTTGGCAAATCGGATTTATGAAGATATTGCCGAGGAGTATGAACGTACGAAGAAGGCGCTGCTGCAGATTTCCGGAAACGAAGAGCTGCTAAGTCACACGTCTAATATAAAAGAGTCCGTGCATCTTCGTAATCCATATGTTGATCCACTTAATTTCCTGCAGGTTGATTTGATCCAAAAGCTAAGAGAAACGTCAAATCCATCCGAAGAACTGGTGACAGAAGTGTTACTTACAATTAATGGTGTTGCTGCAGGTTTAGTGAATACAGGTTGATAAATAAAAACAAGCTGGTAATGATGCCAGCTTGTTTTTTAATGTAAATAGAAGTATTGCTTGTTGTAGAAATGATAGATTGTCCTTTTAAGCCCGCTTCATTAACGGATCCAATACCATATCTGCAGATACACGAATGGGATACAATCCCTTGGCATTCCACAGTGTAATTCCTTGAGATAGAGATATATAGTAAGCTGCCAGCTCCATTTGATCCCCATCGCGAAATATGCCAGTCTGCTGCCCGTCAAAAATAATTCTGCCAATACCCTTTAATGCCTCTGTATATTGCTCTACAATTCGTTCTTTCGTATCCTGAGAAAGGAAATCTGCTTGCATTGCCTCCATAAGAAGCATGTGTCGATCTAATGCCACATCAAAATCTCCCTTAAATGTAAGCTCTGTCAGCCAGCGGAGCTTATCATATGGTGTGCCGTTATTACTTTCTGCCTCCTCAACCGCTTGGCTAAATAACTCTAGTACGTTTGTAATAAGAGCCACATAAATTTCTTCCTTGGATTTGAAATAATGATATAACAATCCGTGACTGAGATTGATGGAGGAGGTAATATCACTTATTTTTGTACCTGCAAACCCTTTACGGGCGAAAATCTTTAATGCAGCATTACTAATTTCCTCATATCGTTGATCACGTATCTTTTTAAATTGTTCTTCACTTCTAGCCATTTTTTTTGCCTCACTTTATTTAAAACATGTAACTATAATGCATTTATTATAGCATTAGTGAAAAAATAAAAGGAGCTCTAGCTTAAATTCATCAAAATTTTATTGATTGATTTGTTAGTCAATGCATTATATGATGGAAATGCAGATAATAGATTTAACGAAAAAAGGGGAGATATAAATGGGTAAATTACAAGGCAAGGTTGCAATAATTACTGGTGGTGCTGGTGGTATTGGTAGTGGAATGGCAACGGCTTTTGTTAAAGAAGGCGCAAAGGTTGCTATTGTCGACCTTAACGAAGAAGCAGGGCAAAAAACGGTTAAAAAACTTCAGGAGTACCAACCGGAATGTATGTTTATCCAAGCAAATCTAATGGAGCATGATAAGCTTGCAGGAGTGGTAAAGCAGGTTGCAGATCAATTGGGTACGATTGATATTCTTGTAAATAATGCACACGCATCCAAAATGGCTTCTATTGAAGATACAACTCAAAAGGAATTGGATCTGTCCTTTAATACCGGATTTTATCCGACCTTCTACTTTATGCAGGCAGCACTTCCTTACTTGAAGGAAACAAAAGGAAAAATTATTAACTTCGCATCAGGCGCTGGTATTAAAGGCGATGTAAACCAAGGCTCTTATGCAGCTGCAAAAGAGGCTATTCGCGGAATTACACGTGTTGCTGCAAATGAATTCGGTCCATATGGTATTAATGTAAACATTATCTCTCCAATTGCTAAATCTGAAGGAATGATTCAGTGGGCAGAGGCTAACCCGGAATATTACCAAAGAATGCTTTCCGGTATTCCATTAAGAAGAGCAGGTGAAATTGAAGAAGATATCGGTAGAGTAGCTGTTTTCTTAGCAAGTGAGGATTCCGATTATATTACAGGGCAAACGATCATGGTGGACGGAGGATCCATTCAGCTTCGTTAAATAATAAAACATATAGATCCACAAGTCAGTGAAGACTGGCTTGTGGATTATTAAAGGGAGAATATATTATGCGGGGAACAAAAGGGAAAATACATTTTGCATGGTGGGTCTTATTAGGCTTATCGATTATGATTGGACTGGCACGTGGGGGAATAAATAATGCTGGTGGATTATTTTTGTCACCGGTGTCACAGGATTTAGGAATCGGAATTGGGAACTTATCTATCTATCTTAGTATTTCTTCTATTGTTACAATGCTTTTCTTGCCATTGGCAGGGAAAATGATGGCTAAATATGATATTCGTGGGTTATTAATTGTCGCAATTATTTTACAAGCAGGGTCCTTTGCATTATTTGGCTTGATGGATTCTGTGTGGGGCTGGTATGTCCTTTCTGTGCCGATGGCGTTTGGAGCAATTTTCGTTACGACAATGGCAGGCCCAGTATTAATTAATCGTTGGTTTAAAGAAAAAAATGGACTGGCAATGGGTATCATGATGGCAGCGGTTGGCTTGTTCGGTGCGTTCATTCAACCATTAGCCGGAAGCTTAATAGGTGAACAGGGCTGGCGCCAAGCTTACATCATTTTAGGTGTGGCGGCGATTATTATCGTAGTTCCTGTTATATTATTATTTATTAGAAAGAAGCCAGAGGAAAAAGGCTTGTTACCATATGGCATGCTTCAGGTTCCGGAGAGTGAAAAGAAGTCTCAGCCGGCAGAGCGTGGGGTAACCATGGCGGATGCTAAGAAATCATTGGCATTTTACTCCATGCTTCTGTTCTTGTTCTTTATGACAGCAATTGGGAGTTTTGCACAGCATATTGGACCATATGCGATGGGAATCGGCTACGAGGTTGATTTCGCAGGAAAAGTAATGGGTGCTTTCATGGTAGGTATGCTCGTTGGAGCTCTTGCGTTTGGCTTTATGTCAGATAAAATTGGCGCGAAAAATACGGCAATCATCTCTATGCTAAGCGGAATTGTAGCTGTTAGTTTATTAATCTTTGTCCCAGGAAATGCGGCTATCTTCACATTAGCAATTGGTATTTTTGGTTTTGTAACAGCATCTATTGGAACATTAGGACCATTGCTAACCTCTTCTATCTTTGGTAATAAAGAATATAGTCAAATCTATGCATCTATTGGAATTGGTTTAGCAGTTGCAGGTGTTGTAGCATTGCCTGGTTATGGTTATGTCTATGATTTAACAGGAAGTTACACACTTGTATTGTATTCAATTATTGCAATGCTAATTATTAATATTGTCCTTGTTACGCTTGCTTTCAAAGGAAAGAAAAAGCTGGAGGATGAAGGATTGTATAATTAATAGATACGAAAAAAACGCAGATATGAAGTCTGCGTTTTTTTATTGATATAGATGGTTAATGGACAAAAGCATTGAGCACTGAATTAGTTGTAAAAAAGAGCCTCACCCCCGATATTGTGCTTCTATTTTCTACTAGTAAAATAGCTTTGGCTTGTGCTTGTTTGCTGTTGGGGCTGACTTTTTCTCTCTATAATCCTCGTTCATAGTCAAGGAATCGCAGTGATCATCAAATTCAAATGGAATAACTTGTTCATACGGTGGCGGAGTTAGTTTTACATTTGCGGAATATCTGTATGGTGTATCAATGTTATGATCCTCTGTATCTCTTTCCTCGCGTAATTGATCCACAGCAAGCTCTCCTACCTGTCTTCCCAGTCGCAAGCCCTGCTCATTATCTACTGGGAAATGGACCCCTGCATATAAACGGGATTGTGCAGCTTCTTCAGCTAGCTCGTGCAGACGACGTCTTTCTGCAGGGAAAAAGTATGAAAGCACAGTTTCCGCAGCACCGGCAACAGCCGCATGACCAGATGGATAAGAAGGGTGTCTCGGCGTACAAAGGAAGGTTGCCAGGTTGTGATCTAATTGGTTTGGACGGGCGACAAACCATTTGAATTTATAAGACCATGTTAAAACGAATGCATCATTTATTGCCGCATGCAGTGCTGCTAATATTCTTGCGCCCCTCGGAGCCTCTACGCCATAGGAATCGATTAGTTGATCTGCAATCGGTGTCCATTGCTTAGTAGCTACTCCTGATCCCCAGTATGTGGCAATTGTTTTTTGTTCCCTCGTTAACTTTCGCTGCGTTCGTTGTACAACAGCTAATTGTTTATACCAGTCGATCGACTCAGGATGACGAATTTTAAAGTGAATCGTCTTTCCATTGAAGGCTGATACCCATTCATTCTGTTGATATCGAATAAAGTATGTTGTCCAGCTACCAGCAAAAGGAGCTTCTGGATCGTTGGGTGGCTTCGTTTCCCCTGCATACGGAAGCTCATTCCAGTGGGGATAATCGGTATTTAGCGATCTTTTGCTCATTGTTTTGCACCTCATTTCTAAACCTATATAACTACAATATGTAAGGGTCAGGTTCTGGTATAGGTAATTTATCACGGAAATAGAAGAAAAAGGAGATATTCAAAATATCATGTTTATACTTTGTCACAAGGACAATCCCCTCTTTTCCCGCTATAATAAAGATACAGAAATATTTGTCGGGGAGTTTGGTTATGGCACAAAAACATAGATATCAATTATTACTGAATAAAGTGAATCAATATAATTCTGGAGATAAAGGGATTACAAGAATCGCCTATACGGATCTGGAACAAACATGCACACATGCCTTTATGCGTCTGTGTATTGCGGAGGGCATGGAGGTACGTCTGGATCCAACTGGAAATATGATTGCACGGAGACAAGGCAGAAATAATGAGCTTCCGCCTGTTCTCATGGGGTCACATTTGGATACGGTTTATCAGGGAGGACGCTATGACGGGACAGTTGGCGTTACGGCTGCACTGGAAGTGGTAAGGCGTATGAATGAAAACAACATCATGACAGAGCATCCCATCGAGATTATTTCCTTTGCCTGTGAGGAATCTGCTCGCTTTGGTGTCTCCACGCTTGGCAGTAAAGCAATGACAGGAGCACTGGAAAAAGAGAAATATAGGCATCTCAAAGACCGTGATGGGATTACGGTTGAAAAGGCATTTTCTTTATGTGCGTTGGATTATGACCAAATTGATCAGGCAAGCAGGGCAGATGAGAAGATAAAAGCCTTTTTCGAATTGCATGTAGAACAAGGACCTGTATTAATAAACAACAAGAAAAAAATCGGTATTGTCACTGGAATTGCTGCACCAATTCGGTTTTCAGTAAAGATGCTCGGCAAGGCTTCCCACTCAGGCACTACGCCAATGAACATGAGAAAAGATGCACTTCTTGGAGCAGCTGAGTTATCTCTCGCGCTGGAGCGAGCTGCGAAGCGTGAGGAAGCTGCTGGAACGGTTGCTACTATTGGGTACTTGAATTTACCTAATGGAGCGATGAACATCGTGCCAGGCGAGGTAGAACTTAAAATTGATATTCGTTCCACTTGCTTGGATTCAAGACAACGAGTAGCTGATCATGTGCATGATGCTATTGCCAGGATCCGAGCGGAAAGAGAACTGGATATCGAAACGGTTGAAATCGCTTCGGAAGAGCCTGTTCAATTATCGGCAGAAATGAATCATAATTTAGAAACTATTTGTGAAGAAAAAGCACTTCCATACCAGCAGATGCATAGTGGAGCTGGTCATGATGCAATGAATATGGCAACGCTTTGCCCTGTTGGCCTTATTTTTGTTCCTTCTGTAGATGGGCTTAGTCACCATCCCAATGAATTTACGGAGCTGGACGATATTTTAGCAGGAATCGATGTGCTGGAAGAAGCGGTAGTCCAATGTGCGAGGGTGGCTGACTAAAGAGACAAGCTTAATTCAGTTCAATACATGTGAAAAGAGGGTACACAGCGCAATAGTTATTGCGCACGTGTACCCTCTTTACTGTCTTCATACTTTGCAGAGATGAACCCAAGCGTTATACCCAGTAATGCACCACCCAATACTTCCAGCGGTTGATGGCCAAGAATTTCTTTTAATTCCTTCTCTTTGGCAACAAACTCAAAGCTAGGAAATTCACCTGAAAGATCAGCAAATTTATCCTCTAACTCATTAACAAGCTGAGCAATTTCCCCAGTATGCCGGCGAATCCCTTGTGCATCATACATTACAATCACTCCAAATACGGTAGCTAGCGCAGTTTCCGTATGGCGCGAGCCCTTATTTGCAGCAATATACGTTGCCAATGCAGAAACCCCCGCGGAATGGGAACTCGGCATCCCGCCTGTCGTTGCTGCCTGCTTGATATCCCATTTCCCTGTCAGCCTTTTATGTGTAAGGATCTTAAGCCCTTGCGCGATCCCAATAGATGCTAATGCGGTGATAATTCCTTTATTCATCTTTGTTTCCACTATGTAACCTCCCATAAAAACTGTCTATTCATTTCTTACCCTTAATGCCAAGTTTTTATGCGGGGGAAGAAGTTCCACTATTCATGTTTTAAAACTTTTATACTAATGGTGGAGAAATATTGGAGAGTGAGGATAACTGCTATAGATATTGTGAGCAATTAAAAAGAAATTATGCAACCCTCAAGACATGAAGGCGTTAACCTTATAACCAAGTCCGAAGACGGTGTTGCTGTATACTGTAACAGAGTATGGTGTAGTGAAACTACGTGGGAAGGGGATTAGAGAAGGCACGAGAGCACTAATTGATATTGCCCATCCTGCTTTCAGGAAAGAATTGCTCTTTGAAGCAAAAGAACTTGGGTTTGTATAAGCGTGAGATTGCGTTCCTTCCATTGCTTTCTCGTTTTTCATGCCCTATACTAACATGACAGAAGACTTGAATGAAGGAAGGATGGATAAGCATGACATTTGAAGAGATACTACCACAAGTAAAGGTAGGGAAAAAGGTGATTCGCCAGGGATGGGGCGGTCCTGAACTCTATGTGAAGCTCGTTGGTGAAACAGAGCATGATGGTGAGAAATTGAACCCATATTTTTTAATTAATGTGGAGGGCGAGGGTTACACCATGTTCAGTCCCACCGTTTGCGATATTCTTGCTGACGATTGGCAGATTGTTGAGCAGGATACAGATCGCCAATGGAAAGCAAGATGAGATTTCCTGAGTTTAACGGAAAAACAGTATTTGTAACCGGCGCAGCTTCAGGGATTGGCCGGGCGCAAGCATTGGATTTTTTAGAAAACGGTGCAAATGTAGTTGGTTTTGATCTCGTTGAAAAGGGATTAAACGAAATTTTTCAGCAATATGAAGGTCGATTTGCTTTTATCGAGGGCAGTGTTGCAGAAAAGAAAGCCGTTGAAAAAGCGGTCCAACATGCTTTAGCCGAATTTGGCAGAATTGATATTTTATTAAATACGGCTGGTGTGCTGGATGGCTATGCAAAAACATTGGATACGGATGAAGCATTATGGGACCGGATTATGAATACAAACATAAAAGGCACCTACTTTGTGACGAATGCCATTCTTCCCCATATGATAGAAAATGCTTCTGGTGTCATCGTGAATATGGCTTCGATTGCAGGGCTTATAGCTGGGGGTGGAGGAGCTGCTTATACAGCTTCCAAGCATGCCATTATAGGTTATACCAAACAGCTTGATTTGGATTATTGCCGTGAAGGGATTCGCGCAAATGCGATAGCACCGGGAGCTATTCAAACACCAATGAATGCAGCAGATTTTGCTGGAGATGGTGCGATGGCCGAATGGGTAGCAAGTGAAACACCTGCAGGGCGATGGGCTCAACCAGAGGAGGTTGCTGGTCTGACGCTTTTTTTGGCAAGTAATGCAGCAGATTACATACATGGTGCAGTCATGCCAATGGACGGTGGCTGGACAATAAAGTAAAGAATGTCTATTCGCATTTAAAATAGTTTGCTATAATAGGCAGGCAGGCTTGCTAAGGTCTGCACTACGGCACTTGGTCTTCCTTTGGTCGTAGTTATTACTAAGACAGTAGGAAACTGTCTTACAAAGGAGATAGTAAATTGAATAAAACGATTTCAAACACGTCGGTTACCACATCCGTCAGTGAACTAACCAAAGTAGCGCTCATTGTAGCGTTATATGTAGTTGTTACAGCCTGGTTTGCAGTATTTAGTTTTGGGGCGATCCAGTTAAGAATGTCAGAGATGTTCAATTATCTCGCACTCTATCATAAACGATATGTCCTTGCTGTAACATTAGGCGTAGTGTTTGCCAATTTTATGTCACCTACATGGATGCTCGATGTACCTATTGGTGGACTTGCAACATTTTTAGTACTAATTTTATGCCGTGCTGCTACGAAAAACATTTCAAATCAAATAGTAAAGATGGCAGTAACTGCTGTAATTTTTGCATTATCTATGTTTACAGTTGCTGGACAACTATCAATTATGCTTGATTTGCCGTTCTTTTACACATGGCTTACCGTAGGACTTGGAGAATTATTATCCATGACGGTTGGTGGCTTTTTTGTATATATGTTAAGTAAAAAAATTGATTTGAGCAAATAGTAGAAAGAGGCTGGAAGAATTATGATCTTCCAGCCTCTTTTGGTATATAAAAAGCCCAAGCGGGAGTTCTCATTTGCTTGAGCGAGGGTGTGCCTGGGTTCTTATTCTGCTTCGGTAAGTACGTAGCGTTCTTTTCTTAATGCTTGCTGCAACGAGCTGAAAGTAGTCATCTTAGAAAAATCAAGTCCCAGCTGTACAGATGTCTGGGCAATCTCCGGGCGAATTCCTGTAAAAGTAACTTCAATTCCCAGCAAATTTAAAACTTGTGTCACTTGAAAAATTTGATTAGCTACCATTGTATCGATGACAGAAACCCCTGATAAGTCAATAAATAATCTGGTAATCTCCTCTTCCATGCATTTATTAGGGACTACCTCTGCGATCTTCCTGGCCCTGAAAGTATCAATTTCTCCAATCACCGGCAGTACTCCAATGGTATCATTGAGCTTAATAATAGGTGCGCCGAGCTCATCAATAAGGCTCTGTTGGGCTGAAAGTCGGGTGTTCATCAGTTCTGCATATGTACGGGTAAATGCAATATTTAACTCGTCAAATGCTAAGTGAATCGTCTCACCCCATTTTAAGATGACATCTGTGGGAATTGTTTCTTCCTGCTCATTTACAAATCGTTCAATTTGCCAACCAAAAACCTTTCTGACCCTGCTAAGTGCATCGATGACATCAGGAAATGGTGTGTTGCTGGCAACCCTGCTTTCAGCAACCATATGTGCCCACTCTATCTTATTTTCTTCAAACTCACCTTCAGCACTGATAAGACTACTGGCAACGGTGTGGTTTGTCATTCTATTCTGCTTACGAAGTGTCTGTTCTGCTTCGGATCCGGCATCGATCGAGTAAATGGAGTCTGCCGCATGATCGCGAAGTGCAAGCCATTCGTCTGTAATCTTTTCTGTTTTATCTAAAATATATGTATATAATCTTTGATTCCAATCCGCCATTGTTATTCTTACTCCTTTATAGTGGAAGTATATTGCCAAGCTGCCATTTTTAAGAGCAAGTGGCGCTCATTTTTCTTCTGTTCTCATATTACCAAATTTCTTCACAGATGCATAAGATTTATATGCTCCTTTCCATTTTTCCATTAAAAAGAATTATCATTCATTATTGTTATTATAATCAAAAAACGAAACCTAATCTTCCGGGAAGCGTAAAAAAGAATAGATGCTAACCGGAAATGGAGGGGTAAGGTTTTGGCTATGAAAGAAAGAAAAGAAGACAGACGTATGCGAAGAGCAGAAGTCATTTCTGATATAATCAGCTGGATACCGGAATTGCTGTTCCTGCCAATCAGATTAGTTATTTGGTTGTTAAGAGGGCTAGTGAGCCTTGTTAAAGGAGTGCTTGGAAATTGGGAGCAGTGAGGTTGCGAAAAGAATTATGGAAGGAGAATGAAAATGGGGACGAATTTTACGTCGTAACCGTTGCTTATTCTTCAGAAACTTATACAGGAGACTTAACGATGGATGCAACGGAATCTATTCATTTAGCATTTTTTCACCCGAATGAATTACCAACGCCCCTCGTTAAAAGTCATGAAAAGATCTTGAAAGAATTCCTGGCATGGGGCTGATGACGGACATTGGGAGAGTGAAACTGGGTGTGAATGTCTATCATGAGTGAGATGACGGACATTGGGAGCGTGAAACCGCGTGAGAATGTCTATCATGAGTGAGATGACGGACATTGGGAGAGTGAAACTGGGTGTGAATGTCTATCATGAGTGAGATGACGGACATTGGGAGCGTGAAAATGCCTGACAATGTCTATCATCAGGCATAAGTCGGACATTCAGAGATGCAGTTTAATAGATTCTCCCTACAGCTTTCAACTGTCCATCATCAATCCCTCATCATTCCATCTCAAATCTCCGGCCCCCGCCAAAACCTTCCACCCACGCTTACATTCAGTTATACACTTTCTCAAGGGCTTGCTTTTCACGCATGCTGGGAGCTCGGCGAGAACGTCTCTGCTGCAATAGAACCACAACCCCTATGAAGCCTATCCCAACTAAATCCGATATCACCCCAGGATACATCATGAAAAAACCAATTGATATTAATAGCACACGTTCAAGCATGCTTGCTTTTCTGATCAACCAGCCGATTAAGCCAGCTGCGAGCATGACGACACCGAGGAGGGCGGAGAGTACAGAAGTAAGAATTCCCCCGACCGAACCATTTAACAATAATGAAGGTTCAAAAACGAACAGGAATGGCACGATAAAGCCAACCAGCCCAAGTCTGACAGCCTCTATGCCAACCCTGTTCGGATTGGCGTCAGCAATTCCCGCTGCAGCAAAAGCAGCAACTGCCACCGGAGGCGTGATTGCAGAAAAAATAGAGAAATAGACAATGAATAAATGTGCTGCCATGATAGGTACACCCAGTTCAATGAGGGCTGGTGCTGCAAGCATTGCTGTTAAGATATATGCAGCAGCAACAGGCATGCCCATTCCGAGAATGATACATATTACCATAATGAGCAATAAGGTTGGCAAAAGCATTCCCTCTGTTAGCCCGAGCACGATACTTGTTAATTTACCGCCAAGCCCAGTCGACATAATCCCTGCGATAACTAATCCTGCTGCGGCACAGGCGGTAGTTACGGGGATGGCTGATTTGGCGCCATCAATCATTGCTGCCGTAATTCCCTTCCAGCCCATACGTGTATTTTTTCTGAAAAAGCTAATAAGAATAACGGAAATAATACCGTAGAAGCCTGTTCGAGAAGCGCTAGCGCCTGCCAATAAAAAGGTAATTAACACGACTAATGGCACGAAGTAATGCCAGCCATCTTTTAAAACGGCCGAAATTTTTGGAATAGAATCTTTGGAAGCTCTGGGAAGGTCCAGGCGTAATGCTTCAAAGTGTACCATTGCTAATAAAGATACATAATAAAGTATTCCTGGAACGATTGCTGCAAGTACAATTGCCTCATATGGTAATTGTGTAACGGCAGCCATTAAAAAGGCTGATGACCCCATGATTGGTGGCAGGATGCTCCCACCTGTAGAGGCTGCGGCTTCTACCGCTGCAGCAAATGTTGGCTTATAGCCAGTTTTCTTGCTTACTGGAATAGTAAATGCTCCAGTTGTTACGACATTTGCAGTTGGACTCCCGGAAATAGAACCGAAAAAGGCGCTTGCTAACACAGCTACCTTTGCGGCGCCACCTTTGGTTCTTCCGGCAATGGCCGTGGAAAGCTGAAAGAAGAATTCTCCAGCTCCTGCTTTATTCAAAAAGGCACCAAACAGAATAAACATAAAGACAAAGGAGGCTGCCACAGAGATTGGTGACCCCCAGAGGCCATTCAAGCTAAAAGCCAGATCATCGAGCACCTCCACGGTGGTAAAAGGCCGATGTCCAAGCATCCCCTCAAAAAAATGTCCCCATCGTGCATAACCTATGCCGATTAATGAAATAATTACTATCGGTAAACCGATCGTCCTGCGGGCAGCCTCTAAACTAAGCAGGACGAATACCAATCCAAAAAATATATCTGCACTTGTTAATGGCTCCATTATAGGAATGCGGACAGCAATTCGCTCGGCATGAAGGCTGTAGTACACCCCGGCTGCCAATGCCAGCAGGACTGCAACATAATCAAAAAATACAGCAGCTTTGTTTTTCGGAGCGGACTTCATTAAAAAGGTCAAACCTAATATGAGTGCAAGGTGAATAGCCATTTGGTTCATCGGGTTTAATTTCCCCAAAATGACAGACCAAATTTGAAACAAGCTTAAAATGATAGCAATACATACAAATAGTTGTGAACGTAATTCTGTTAAGCTGCGTTTTCCCTCTTTTAAAATTATCCCAGTAGACGTCTTCTTCACAATAACCCCTCATTCCATAGGACTCTATCCATCTTGCCCCTAAACAATCTATTTATCTATCCATCCCATTTCCTTAAAAAACTTCACTGCGCCAGGATGTAGAGGGATCTCCCCTACATCCAACATGTTTTCGCCAGACAAATTTTCAAATTCCTTATGGACGGTTTTTAAATAATCCAAATTCTCATAAATAGCTTTTGTAACCTGATAAACTTCCTTTTCGGATACATTTTGGTTCACAAGTAGAATAGCTGGTGTATTTACGGTGTTTATATCTTCGTTTAGAAATGAGTAGCTTTCTGCTGGAATTTTCTCTGTAAGCATTCCAAGCTCCTCTGCAACAGGCTGATTGATCTGTTGCTCCAAGGTAAGCATTTTTAAATTAATGGTAGTGGATGCTTCCAATATATCACTGGAAGGTACAGATACTGCATCACCTGTTACGTCTACTCGTTTATCTGCCATCAGTTCAAATGTTTTTGTACCACTTAAATGATCCACTGACCCGCCCCAAGCGATGATATCCTCATACGTTACACCATACTCGCCGAGCATTTTTCTGGTAATGATTTCACCTGCAGAGCCTTTTTGATCTACAGCCAAGTGAATTGGTGCTTTATTTTCTACAATTTCTTTCAGTGAGTCATATTCCAAGTCTGCTCTGGCAACTAACTGATAGTAGTTTGCAGGAATGACAACACTTACTGCGCGAATATCTTCATATGGTTGGTCATATGGTTCTTCCCCTTTGTAAGCGGCATAGGCTGTCATCGTATAGGACAATCCATATGGCACCTTATTCATTCCAACAGTTGGTGGGTTTTCTACAATTCCGCCTGGTTCCACGGTAATAACGGATCCGTCATGCTCTCTGCGAATGGACTCAGCAATTCCTTCTGTAAAAACAGACCATGCTCCCCCTGTTCTTCCACCGATTATGATGGTATGAAGGGCTGTATTCTTTTCATATTTTTCTTCTGTTTGCTCAGAGCTAGCCGATTCTGACGTACCACATGCGGTTAGTAAAAATAGAATTAATAATGACAGCAGTACACTATTCCTCTTCATTATCATCTGTCTATTGCTCCTTTGCTGATGATTTCTTTGGCCCTGGTTTTACTTGTAAGCTAATGTCCAAAGCAGTTACAGAGTGGGTTAGAAATCCCAAAGAAATATAATCTACCCCTGTGTGTTGATATGTTGCCAAATTATCAAGTGTGATACCACCAGACGCTTCTGTAATAATAGAATCAGGTACATATTTGTTGAATTGAATTACTTCTGCAGGAGAACGATTATCAAACATAATAATGTCAGCACCTGCTTCCACAGCTTCGAGGACTTCTTCCTTCGTTTCGGTTTCCACTTCAATTTTCACCATATGTCCGACTTTTTCCCGCACCTGATGGACTGCTTTTGTTATGGAGCCGGCAAATGAAATATGATTATCCTTAATCATTATCCCATGCTCCAGGCCGAAGCGATGGTTCCTTCCACCACCGCATGTCACCGCATATTTATCGAACATCCGTAAGCCAGGTGTAGTTTTTCGTGTGTCACAAATATGTATGGATGGATCGTTTAATTCGCTGACGCTTCTTGTTGTAATAGTCGCAATTCCGCTCATTCGTTGGATAAGATTTAAGATAACCCGCTCTCCGGCAAGTAACGGAACAATTGGCCCGTGCGCCTCGGCAAGTACATCTCCGCCCCTCACTTGATCCCCGTCTTGAAAAAATACTTCTACAGTAATGGAAGGATTTAGAAGCATATAAGCTTCTTGAATGATCTCCAAACCTGCCACTACCCCTGAATCTTTAGCGATAAAAACGCCATGGCCTGGCTGTTTTGGAGGGAAAATGGTTTCACTTGTTATATCCGTGTCCCCTATGTCCTCAATCAGAAATTGCTCTACTAAATTTCGTAGTTTTAATTTGTTCATTTCTAAACCCCTTATCGGATATTGTGATATTTTTCACATTTAAAGCCCTGTCTTCCTCTTGCTGCTACTCCTAATTGAAATGTAAAGTACATTTTTATATTATTAAGTATACAGGTGTCTTGTCATCTATATTTACACAATTTTTAGCGAAAGGCAAGCGTTTTTTTGCTATAATATATGGCATAAGGAAATTGCGGAACCAGGAAGGTGCTACATAATGAATGAGGAACAGAAAATGTCATCAATAAAAAGGCAAAATCTAATTATGAAGTTGTTACGCGATGCAGAGGAGCCGATTACTGGCAGTAAATTTGCAAGAAAAACGAATGTCAGCAGACAGGTAATTGTGCAGGATGTCTCAATATTAAAAGCAAAAAAAGAACCAATTATGGCCACAAGTCAAGGGTATGTACTGCTGGACAAGCAAAAGAGTCAAGGTCTTCTGGAGCGAATTGTTGTGTGCAAACATACACCAGGGCAAACACAGGAAGAATTGAATATTTTTGTGGACCATGGAGTTAAGGTGAAGGATGTCATTGTTGAACACGCGGTTTATGGGGACCTGACCGCATCTGTCATGGTAAGCAATCGGGCAGAAGCAAACCGATTTATTGAAAGGATACAGGAAACGAATGCAGTCTATCTTTCGAGCCTTACGAATGGAATTCATCTTCATACATTGGAGGCAGATACGCAGGAAAAGCTGGATGCCGCCTGTGATGCTTTGAAAAAAGCTGGGATATTGGTGGAATAGTTTCTTATGGTGAGCTTAAAAAGACGGACAGCTTCCAGTAGTTGGAGGTGTCCGTCCAGCTTAAATGATTAAGAATAAGTGCTTGAAAGTAGCTTATACTGATCCACTGATATAAGACAAAACAGTTATACTCAAAACTAAACCAATAATTCCTGTGGCAAGTCCAGATTGCTTTCGCCGGGAAAAGGTAATTCCAACTATTGAAGTAATAAGACCGAACATGGGAATGAATGGGGTTACCCATACTAAGAAGAAAGAAAATATTCCTAACAATAATCCGGCAAGTGACCAATAATTTTTTTCTACTGATGCATATTTCTTTGGTGAACTAGCTTTTAATCCTGTCTTCATAATTTCACCTCTTCCATCTACTAATAATTACCATATTATCATATGTTTCGTTATTAATTGCCTTAAATTATAAAACCATAATAAAATAGAAAAGAAGCGAAGAGAATCTATTATGAAAGTCGAACAAACTGAAATGAGGTAAAATGAGTTGAATGATATAGAAGAAGATTCGAACATGAAGAAAAGTGATTTTAGAGCTACTATAAAAAAATTGGTACAGCGTAAAAATTTTCAATCTGCTGTTATTGCGATTATTGTTTTAAACGGGATCGTCATTACCGCAGAGACTTATTTTATTGGAAATACTTTTTTGCAAGCAGTGGATCGGATTATTATCTGGGTCTTTGTCGTGGAGCTTTTGCTTAAAATGATTGGGCTTGGTGTGAAGGGCTACTTCTCAAAGAAATGGAATATTTTTGACTTTGTCATTGTAGCAGGGAGTCTAGTGTTTTATACTACTCCATTTGTTAGTGTGATGCGATTACTGCGGGTGCTAAGATTACTCCGGATGATTCCCGCCATCCCTGCGTTACGAAAGATTGTTGATTCCCTTATGAAATCTATCCCTGCACTGACTGGGATACTCGGGCTGTCCATGCTGATTTTCTCTATTTATGCGATTATTGGAACGACTTATTTTAGGGATGTGCTACCTGGAGAGTTTTTTGGCAGCTTCCATACGTCACTGTTTACCTTATTGCAGGTAGTTACTTTTGAATCGTGGGCAAGTCAGGTTGCTCGGCCGGTTATGAGCGAGGTACCGTGGGCATGGGTCTATTTTGTTTCGTTTATCATTATTGGTGCATTGGTTATTTTGAACTTGATTGTTGCTGTGATCTTAAGTTACCTGGGTCAAGAGGAGGAGGACAACAGAGGCGGACAGATGGATCGTTTATATAATGAAAACGCTGAAATTAAACAAGAGCTGCGGGAAATCAAAGCGCTGTTGGCGGATAAAAAAACAAATAATGACAGTGAATGAATGCCTTTAAAAGTAATTGATGACCGGCATTCCGCTTATGAAAGACATTCCCGTGTGGTTTTGGAGCCTGAATGTCCGTCATCAGCATCATGAAAGACATTGCCGTGCGATTTCGCGCTCCCAATGTCCCTTACGTCTGTAAGAGCAGTCACCAGAGTAACAAAATAACCTTGCAGCCTTTTCATAGAAAGGTTACAAGGTTGTTTTTATACTATGTTCTTTTTTTAAAAGTTATTAGGAGGGTAGGCCGACTAAAAGCGGCCTTTGCACTAACTTCATCGTGCTTCTAATCATGTTGTCAAAGACGAGAACGGTTAAGCCCTTCCTCCCTGCATAAAAAGCAACACCGATGCACACTTTTATTGCCAGGGGCCTCGGTGTTGCTAAACAGCGCTTCATAAATTACCAATCTTTTTAAGCTTGGTTATCCACACGTTTTTTCAATAAGCCAAGTAAAACTGCAGATACGATAGAGCCAATGACTACAGCTAGTAGATATAGAAGCCAGCCGCCTTCTACAAGTGGGAATACAAAGATACCGCCATGAGGAGCTTGCAGTCCGATATTGAACATCATACTTAAACCTCCGGTCACAGCAGAACCAACCATAAGAGATGGAATAACCCGAAGCGGGTCTGCTGCTGCAAAGGGAATTGCCCCTTCTGTAATAAAAGATAGGCCCATGATATAGTTTACTTTTCCAGCCTCACGTTCTTGCTGGTTAAATTTATTACGAAATACGGTTGTTGCGATTGCGATTGCTAATGGAGGAACCATTCCAGCCGCCATAATTGCTGCCATTGGTTCGTACACGCCACTTGCAATTAACCCAGTACCAAATAAATATGCTGCTTTATTAACTGGACCACCCATGTCAAATGCCATCATAAGCCCAAGTACAATTCCGAGAAATACAGCGTTCCCTGTCCCAAGGCCTGTCAACCAATCTGAGATTGCAGTATTTAACATACTAAATGGTTTATTGACAACAAAGAACATGAGAAAGCCAGTGATGGCAATTCCGAGTAATGGATAGAGCAGGATCGTTTTGATTCCTTCTAATGAAGATGGTAGTCCGGACAGTGCTTTTTTAAGACCCACAACCAAATAACCACCTAGGAATCCTGCTACAATACCTCCGAGAAAACCTGCGCCACTACTTGCTGCCATTAAACCGCCAACCATACCGGGTGCAAAACCTGGACGATCAGCAATACTCATTGCAATAAAACCAGCCAATACCGGGATCATTAGTGCAAACGCATTGCCGCCACCGATCGTATTTAATGCTTCAGCAATTACCGAATAAGATGGATCATTTGGATCATGTGCATTTACACCAAATAGGAAGCCTAAAGCAATCAAAATTCCTCCACCAATAACAAATGGAAGCATATTGGAGACCCCACTCATTAGATGCTTATAAATTGTTGCGCCAATGCTTTTTCCTTTTTGTTCTTCTTGTTCATCGGCACTGGAATCATTGCTCTTATATATTGCTGCCTCTTGCTTTAAAGCACGATCAATTAATACTTTAGGCTTGCGAATCCCCTCTGCTACAGGAACTTCAATGACATGCTTACCACTGAAGCGACCCATGGCAACATTGGTGTCTGCTGCAACAATGACTGCAACTGCCTTGTCAATATCCTCTGCCGTCAGAACGTTTTTAGCTCCCCCGGAACCATTCGTCTCTACCTTTATATCCACGCCCATTTCTTCTGCTTTTGATTTAAGGGAATCAGCAGACATATACGTATGAGCAATTCCGGTTGGGCATGCAGTCACTGCAACGATAAAAGGCTTAGACTCATCCGAGACTACGGGTTGCTCTTCTTCTTTATCACTTTCATCATAGTGATTAATGATGGAAAGAATGTCATCCTCTGTTTTTGCTTCCAAAAGCTGCTTTCGTACCTCTTCACGCATTAAAATTGTAGATAGTCTTGCAAGTGCTTGTAAGTGAGTATCGTTTGCCCCTTCTGGTGCTGCAATCATGAAAAATAAATGAGAGGGCTGTCCATCTAGTGATTCATATTCTATACCACTTACAGATCTTCCAAACGCAATGGCAGGTTGCTTTACAGCCTTTGTTTTTGCGTGTGGAATGGCAATCCCATCACCAATTCCTGTTGTACTTTGTCCTTCTCTATTTAAAATCTGTTGTTTAAACTCTGCTCGATCTGATAATTTCCCAGCCTTTTCCAATACGGATACTAATTCTTCGACTGTATCCAGTTTATTGGAACTGCTTAAAGAAAGATTAATGGTATCTTTGGTTAACAGTTCAGTTATTCTCATGTCCATTCTCCTCCATCTGGTTTGTTAGTTTTACCTGTGGCAACAGACTCTCAACTTTCTCTTTACTGCATAACCCGTTCGAAAATGCTGTAGCACTTCCTGCAGCTACACTGTATTGGAAAGCTTCCTTCACTGCTCTTGTTTTAAGATATGTGGCAACAAATCCTGCTACCATCGAATCTCCTGCTCCTACAGATCCCTTTACTTCTCCTTGGGGGACGGTGGCAATATAACAAGCATCCTTACTAATAAAGACGGCGCCTTCCCCTGCGAGAGAGACAATGACATGCTGGGCTCCTTGTTTAATAAGCTCCCGGCCATAAGGAATGGCATCTTCACACGAGGAAATCGTGACATTAAATAAATTGCCAAGCTCATGATGATTTGGTTTGATTAAAAAAGGCTGATATGGCAGTACCTTATTAAGCAAGTCTCCTTCTGCATCTACTACAAAAGCAGTGCCATTTTGGTGACATAGCTTCACTAATTTTTCATAGATGGTTGATGGTAGACTGGATGGAATGCTTCCGGCCAGAATAAGCATATCTTCGCTGGTTAGATTGCTAATCCGGTGCTCAAGCTCTTGCAGATTCGCCTCCGTGATGGCAGGTCCCTTCGCATTTATTTCCGTTTCTTCATTTGCCCTTAGCTTTACGTTAATTCGGGTATCTTCTTCCACATAGACAAAATTGGTTTCGATCTGCTTAGATTGCAGGTAATCTTCAATATACTTTCCAGTGAATCCACCAAGGAAGCCGAGAGCTTCACTTTGGAGTCCTAATGTATTCAATACTTGAGACACATTAATTCCCTTTCCCCCAGGGTACTTAGCTTCACTGCTCGTTCGGTTCAGTTCTCCCAAATGCACTTGGTCCATTTGCACAATATAATCGAGAGATGGGTTTAGCGTTAGTGTATAGATCATGGTGTAACCACCTTTATTTTCGTTTTAGTGCGTAGCTGTTCTTCCATATCGGTTTCGACCTGGTTCGTAATAATGGTTGCGGTATGCAAATCGGTTATTTTAGAAAAGGCGATCTCCGTGAACTTGGAGTCGTCTGCAAGCACATAAGCTTCCCTGGAGATATATATAGCTAGTTGCTTAACTTGAGCCTCCTCTTGATCGGGAGTGGAGTATCCAAATTGAGGATGGACTCCATTTACACCCATAAAACATTTGTCAAAACGATATTGCTGTAAGCTTTCAAGCGCTCCTCTTCCAATCATTGCCTTCGTTTTCGGCTTTGCATATCCGCCAAGAACATATGTCGGAATATTTCTTTCCAAAAGTTTATCTACATGCATTAATCCGTTCGTAACGACAACAATGTTTTCAGGAAGATGAGGAATGAGCTCAAATGTGGTTGAACCCGCATCGAGATAAACACTGTCCCCTTCTTCAATCAAGCTTGCTGCATAAAGAGCTATTTTTTGCTTGGTTTGAAGGTTTTTGGATGATTTTTCTGTCATACTTGGTTCTTGTAGCTTTCCCTGTAGACTGGAAGCTCCACCATGAACCCTCTTTAAATATTTTTTCTCTTCAAGCTGTGTGAGGTCTCTGCGAATGGTTGATTCTGATGACTGTGTCAGCTCCACTAACTCTTGAAGTTTAACAGTATGCTTTTCTTTTAAACTATCTATAATAATTTGATGACGCTCTGATTCTAACAAAAGATCATCTCCTAAAACGCTTTCATTAATTATATTTCTATTATAGCTCCGTACAGAATAAAATTCAACCATTTTCAATCAAAAACATTCATTAACGATCAATGAGAGTGAATGATTTCTTTGAAAAGTAATATGATGGACATTGCCGTTCGATTTCGGAGTCGCAATGTCCGTCATCGCACTCATGAAAGACATTCCCGTACGAAATCCGCCTCCCAATGTCCATCATTGCGCTTATGATAGACATTCCCGCATGAAATCCAGCTCCCAATGTCCGTCATCGCACTCATGATAGACATTGCCGCACGAAATCGCGCTCCCAATGTCCGTCATTGCACTTATGAAAGACATTCCCGCATAAAATTCGACTCTCAATGTCTATCATCCCGCTTATGATAGGCTCTCAAGCATGTCTTCCATTCTTTTAGAGCAATAAAAAAACCTTGCAGCCTTTTCATGGAAAGGTTACAAGGTTTGTTCGTCTTACATTGTATTTACAATTAATCCGATATGAGTAAAGTAATTCATGATACCGAATGCCGTCAATAGAACACCAGCCACATACATGCAGCTATACGATATTCGGAGCATCCATTTTGCCGGCTTCAATTTTAAAGTAAAGGTAAATAGAAAAGCTCCAATTCCAGTAAGAGCGTAAAGAGCGGAAATGAAGGTTGCTTCGACCATTGGGTATTCGGCAAAAGCACCCGAAATAGGCTCTTGAGGTGGTGCTGCAAATAGCTGGTACGTAACCCCGGCAATTCCAATTGCAATTAAAGCGAGGCCCATCGCTGCACCAAAATAGGATATTGGCTTCATTAAGTCAGGTAAGTCTCCTTTTAGCTGCTCAGAAATGGCTTTACGATCTTTTAGGTTAATTCCTTGTTTCATGTATACATTGGATTTCCTCCAAAGTAAAATCGCTGCGGCAAATAATAGCACCCCAAATGCCAAGGAAGGTTCGCCAAAGATGATATCATCAAACGGGAAACCGATCTCAGCCAAAGGCCAGGTCAAACTCATATGGGCACCTGTGAGAATTAACACAAAACCTAATACACCAAATCCCATTGCCCATCCTTCTAGTTGGCCTATTTTATTTTGTCTAAGTCTTTTTAAAAAACGCAAAATCAATAATAATCCTACTCCTGCAGCCACACACATAATGGTATTATATACTTGCGTTGCTGCCCAATCGATAGTCATATGATTTCCTCCCTGTATCTCTTTTGTCTATATAGGATAAATTCCCTATATACAAATGAAAGAAACATAAGAACAAGGAGATAGGAATCTTTTAGGCGCTTAGATAAAAAGTTGTATTTCTTATTCATCACTTTGTATTTTGTTCTTTTCCTTTATTACTGAATGATTATATTTTTTCAATAAATGGGCGAAAGACGCACATTCTTCCTCGGTCCATTCCTCGAGCGCTCGCTCCAATCCTTCAAAGCGCCGCTGCCTATTCTCTTCTAAAATTTTTTTCCCCGGCTCCGTAATTTGATAAAAGAACGCCCTGCCATCATCTGGATTTGGAACCTTTTCTACATATTGTTTGTCTACAAGAGTCGCAGCTTGTCTGCTGATTGTTGATATATCAAGATTTAATTCTTTAGCCAATGATTTAACACCTGCAGGCCCATGAGTAGTAAGTTGACGTAAAATAACAAAGCTTGACCGATCCAGGCTCCCGTCTCGTCTTTCTGACAAAACGATCCGTCTTATGAAATCAGTCACTTCGTTTTCAATGGTTTCCAAAGCTTGTCTCTTCATATTTTTCACCTCTGGGAAGATCTTCTTAACTACATGATAGCATGATTCAGCAAGGAAAACTTGACAAGGAACTTTATTTAGTTGTATTATACAATTAAATAGTTGTATGTTGCAACTAACGTATGTAGAAGGGGTGCGTAAAAAATGAAAGCAGAGGAAGTAATGATTGCTGATGTTTATAAAGTTAACCAGAACGATACGATTCGGTCCGTGATAAATTACTTCATTGATTATCGTATTAGTGGCCTCCCAGTAATTAATGAAGAAGAGAAAGTAGTTGGCTATATTAGCGATGGTGACATTATGCGTTATATTGGCAAACACAAGGATATTTTCGTTGATTCTTTATATAACGTTACTGTTTTTAAAGGAGATAAAGAAGATTTCGAGGCACGTATCCAGCATGTGTTGGATCTGAATGTATTGGAACTGGCAAAAAAGAAAATCGTTAAAGTAGCTGCAACTTCGCATATAGAGGATGTTGCAGCTATATTAGGTAAAAAACAAATTAAAAAACTTCCAGTTGAGAGAAATGGAAAGCTTGTGGGAATCATTAGCCGTGGAGATGTTATTCGCCATGCATTTCATCGATTTTTATAAGTACTATTATTTTCATAGAATAGGGGATTTTGTATGACATCAACAACAATAGAAAAAGATTCAAGCTTATTAAAGCAACCAAAAGCCGTATGGGCGGTTTTTTTTGCGTCAATTATAGCATTTATGGGACTTGGTCTGGTTGATCCGATACTACCTGCCATATCCAATCAGCTAGATGCAACAGAGAGCCAGACAGCACTGCTGTTTACAAGTTATAATGCAGTGATGGCAGTCGCCATGCTTGTAACAGGAACTATCACTTCGCGTATTGGTATGAAAAATACCCTCTTGTCAGGGATTGTAATTATTGCCTTATTTTCTGCATTGGGCGGCCTTTCCAATGGGATTTGGGAGCTTGTCGGCTTACGTGGCGGCTGGGGGCTTGGTAATGCCCTATTTGTAGCAACTGCTTTAACGGCTATTGTTACCCTTTCTAAAAGTGGCAATGCAAAAGCAATTATATTGTATGAGGCGGCTATTGGACTGGGGATTTCCGTTGGTCCATTAATCGGTGGAGAATTAGGCGCCATTTCCTGGAGAGGGCCTTTCCTTGGTGTAGCAACATTAATGGTCATTGCATTTATTGGTTTATCTATTTTAATGCCTAAATCTGAAAAGGTCACAACTGAAACAAAGAAAACATCGATTCTCGATCCTTTCCGGGCACTGAAGCATCGTTCCTTGCTTGTGTTTGGTATTGCGGCAGCATTATATAATTTTGGCTTTTTTACGCTGTTGGCCTATGCCCCTTTTGTTTTAGGGTTGGATGAACGCGGTTTGGGTTATGTATTTCTTGGTTGGGGGATTTTATTGGCAATCACCTCTGTGTTCATGGCTCCAAAACTGCAGCATCGTTTTGGTACAGTGAAATCAATGTGTGCCATGCTGACTTTATTTGCATTACTTCTCCTTGCTATGGGAATCTGGACATCAACTCAGTGGGTTGTCATTGCGGCTGTCATTATTGCAGGTGCTTTACTTGGTAATAACAACACCTTAATAACAACTGCTGTCATGAATGCAAGCCCTGTGGAACGCTCCACAGCGTCAGCAGCCTACAGCTTCCTTCGATTCATCGGAGGAGCCATCGCACCATATCTTGCCGGTAAGCTTGCAGAAGTATTCAATTCAAGCATGCCTTTTATTGTGGCAGCTGTGTTTGTGTTTTTATCCGTGATGTTTATTTGGTACAATACCAAGCATATTTCTCATGTGGATGAAGTAGAGGTAGCTCACTAGAAAAAAATCAAAAGGGGGTCTAAATAACACTTTTTTAGACCCCACCCTTACATAAAAGGTTACCTGCTATAATCAGTCTTCCTCTTCCAATTCTACTAATTTTTCCGTTACGGCTTCTTTCTCCCTTTCGGCAATTTCACTTGAGATCACATCATTTGATTCGAGTAATTCAACTGCTTCATGCTGCGCATATAGCGCATATTTCCTTAAGACAATTTGCTGTTCCTCTTTTAAATTTGGATACTTTTCCAGGAGCTGATGCATTTCTTCATGGAGCTTATCCAATTTTTCTTTATAAGCATGAACGATCTCTTCCGAAACGGGTTGAGCAATAAATAAGTTTCTCTTCACCTTGTTTATTTCCTGAATAGCAGCTTCGTATTGATGAGAATGTGCAATGATTTCCTCGTATTCTTCGTGACCCTCCCGCTTACGGGTAATTCCAAGCCAGGATAACAGTCCTTTAATAGTAAGTCCTTGGATAACAAGAGAGAATAGCACTACACTGAATGCGACAATTAATATATCCTCACGACCCGGGAAATCCCTTGGCAAGCTAAGTACAAGTGCAATGGAAAGAGAGCCTTTTAAACCGCCCCAGTTAAAAATATGCTTCCAGGAAGTGGGGATATTTCTAATGAATAACAAACTGGTGTATACTGCTACACTTCTGGCGATTAAGACAATGAGTATAGCAAGAAAAATCAACCCCCACTTATCATGTACATCTATCCTGGTAATTTCCAATCCAACCATGAGAAACACCAAAGAATTAGCAAGCAAAGCGGTAACATCCCAAAAATTACTTATATTTAACTTCGTTGTCGGGCTCATGCCGACCTTCCCACCGTAGTTTCCAAATACAAGGGCAGCGACAACTACGGCAATTACTCCAGAAGCATGGAAGCTCTCGGCAAGTAAAAAAGCTCCATAAAAAAGTATAATACTAAAAATAATTTCGAGTGGATAATCGTCAAAATATCTTGTTAAACGAGAGAAGCCAAACCCGAGAGCACCACCGATAATTAGACCCAGGGAGATTACCTTAATAAACTCCCATACACCGAGACCTGCACCTTCCAGCCCCAAATCAAGATAGGTAATGAGGGAGAACGCAGAAATATTGAATAAAACAACAGCAAGACCGTCATTAAATAAGCTTTCTCCTTCAATAATGGTTGCCAGTTTTTTATTTACTCCTAGCCCTTTGAAAATGGAGAGTACACTGACAGGATCTGTCGCGCTCATAATTGCCGCAAATACAAATGCAGCTGCAATTGGGAAGTCCAACAAGCCCATTGATAGAAAGCCAATAATGAGAAACGATAGGAATGTACCACCAAATGCCAAAGTAAGTATTGGTGCCTTATTTTCATTCAAATGGGAAAAGGGAAGTTTTAAAGCGGCTTCTCCTAATAAAGCAGGGAGAAACAATGTGATGATCACAAAATTAAATACTTCTCCTTCTGTGATGAAGTCCTTTAATGGTTTTAATACGGTTATATCGGATAAGCCGATGATGGCTCCTACAATAACAAGTGCAATAGGGTATGGTTTCTTGAATTTTTTCGCAATAGCAGTTATACCTGCTGCGATCATAATCATAATAAGGCCAAGCTCAAATACATGGTGTAAGTCCAAATCCTGCATAAAATAACCCTTTCTATTTCAATGAATTATTTATTTAGTATATCCATTGCCTAAAGACTAATGCGATAAACAAAAGTATGCGCTTTCCATATCTGTCAACATCGTCTATATTAAAAATAAAATGTTGTTTTTGATGAAGGAGAATATAAACATGCAAATACCCCAGGCATTTAAAACAAAGATTAGCAATGTGTTCGGTAAGGGAGGGGAAGAGTGGTTAACCCTATTACCAGAGCGGATCGATACCTATCTCCATAAGTGGAAGCTAGTTAATCACGGGCCGGTAACGAATCTGTCCTACAATTATGTTTTAAACGTGACAGATATAGGGGGTAATCCTTTTATATTGAAGATTGGTGTCCCAAATGCTGACTTTGCAAATGAAGTGCACACAGTACAAATCTATAATGGAAAAGGCTGTGCCCGTATAATAAAAGCTGTGCCGGAAGAAGGAGTTATGCTACTGGAACAGCTACAGCCAGGTAACATGCTGGACACATTAGAAACGGAAGAGGAGCAAATAGAGCAATATGTAAACGTGTGGAGGGCAATCCGCAGGCCAATACCTCCGCAGGGCAAGCAGCCAACGCCACTCATAACCAATTGGTTTGAAAGTCTTTCAACATATCGGAAAACTTATACAGAAGGAGATAGGATCACGGAAGAACATCTCCTTTTAGCTGAACAATTTATAGAAGAAGTGAATCGAACAACAAAAGGAGCAGCATTACTTCATGGCGATTTGCACCATGAAAATATCTTATTTTCAAAGCATAAAGGGTGGCTGGCCATTGATCCAAAGGGAGTTATTGGAGATGAATATTACGATACGATTTCTTTTTTAATTAATAAATTGGAAGGAAAGGCAAATCAGAGAGATGTGCTACGATATAGGGTGAAAAGATTAAGTGAGCTTCTTCAACTGGAGGAGAAGCGGCTATTGAAAGCGGCTGTGGCGCTATCCACCCTCTACGCCTGTTGGGCCCAGGAGGATAACGCAGAGTGGGAGCAAACATATCAATGTACCAAATGGTTTATTGAGTTTTTGAGGGAAGGGCATGAGCTGAAAGTAAGGTAATAGCTTAGGAACAGCAAAAGAACGTGTCATTATCGGTTAAAAGGGGTATATAAATTATAATTGCGGACCTTGGCATTTTCTGCTATAGTTAAGGCAATTAAATAATTTCCCATTTCTATATAATCGATTTGGGGATAGAGGTGCAAATAACATCAGTACACAATCGGAGGAAAATGGGTTCCTGTGAACATTGTGGAAAGGGGAATTTGCCGAAGCTTTAAGAAGCTCATATATCTTAAGGCTGGGTCTGTATTGAATAAATACAGGACTGTCATATAGGTGACTATATGGAGGGCTATCGTAAAGGAAACAATCATCGAATATGTTTCTAACAGCAGCGACCCTTCGTTGCTGTTTTTTGCTGATGATTAATAGCTCTAAACACCTCTGCAATTAATAATAGAAAAGGGTGTGAGGATCATGAATTTTGGTCAGGTATTGACTGCAATGGTAACCCCATTCACTCCTCAGGGAGAAATTGATTTTGAAGCTACACGAAAGCTGGTCAATCATTTAATTGCAAATGGTTCAGATGGATTAGTAGTAGCAGGCACTACAGGTGAGTCGCCAACGTTAACTAATGAGGAGAAAATACGCTTGTTTTCATTCGTTAGTGAGGTTGTGGACGGGAGAGTGTCAGTAATTGCAGGTACAGGCTCAAATAATACCTATGGCTCTATTGAGCTTACGAAACAAGCAGAGGCAACTGGTGTGGATGCCATCATGCTAGTAAGTCCATATTACAATAAACCGTCACAAGAAGGACTTTATCAGCATTTTAAAGCAATTGCTGAAAATACTTCCTTGCCGGTAATGCTTTATAATATACCAGGTCGAAGCGTTGTCAACATGTCTGTTGAAACAATCGTCCGGCTTTCGGATATAGATAATATTGTTTCAGTAAAAGAAGCGAGTGGTGACTTGGATGCTGTGTCAGAAATAATCAAGCGCACAGCCGATTCCTTTACCGTTTACAGTGGAGACGATGGGATGACACTTCCTGTCATGTCTGTAGGAGGCAATGGCGTTGTTTCCGTTGCATCCCATATTCTAGGGAATGAAATGCAAGATATGGTCCAGGCTTTTACACAAGGTAATGTTAAAGGAGCGGCAGAAATGCATCGTGAGCTTCTTCCAATGATGAAGGCTTTATTTGCTGCACCAAGCCCCTCTCCAGTGAAGGAAGCATTAAGCATGCTTGGCATTCTCCAAGAAAAACATGTACGCTTACCGATGATTCCTTTAAACCAGGAAGAAAGAGTAGCTCTTCACCACGTGCTACAGCCTTTATTAGTTAAAAATAATGATGTAATTGGATATTAACAGTAAAAAAGCTCTTTCTAGGCAGAAAGAGCTTTTTTACTTAATTTATGGGTCTGTATGTTGGAATAATTAATGTGTTGCAAAACTAACTTGATAGAACTGTGCATCGCTGTTTCGGAAAATAACTTATGGTAACACACTATAGCTAGATTGTGAACGTCTCCCGCGAATACTTTCCCTCCACTGCTGATTAAATTGCTCTCCGGCGTAATATCTCGTTTTGCTGCTGATTAATCTGCTCTTCGGCGGATAATCCCACTCTGCTGCTGATTAATCTGCTCTTCGGCGGATAATCCCGCTCTGCTGCTGATTAAATTGCACTCCGGCGGATAATCCCACTCTGCTGCTGATTAAATTGCTCTTCGGCGGATAATCCTGTTCTGCTGCTGATTAAATTGCTCTTCGGCGGATAATCCTGTTCTGCTGCTGATTAAATTGCACTCCGGCGGATAATCCCGCTCTGCTGCTGATTAAATTGCACTCCAGCAGATTATTTTCACACTACAATTCCCTCTTACTATGAATGCACGAGATAAAGTTTTCCACCCCAACGTGCAATAGAACCTGATTTACGTTGCTGTTTTTTCTTTTCCGGTATGGTCCACAAATGCAGCGCCTACGATATCACCTAACACATTCGAAGCGGTTCCTCCCATGCCAATGAGTGCATCAACACCAGCAATCAGTGCAACTATCTCCAGAGGAAGACCAAACATACTTAATACGGCAGACAATGTAACAAGCCCTGCTGCTGGTACACCTGCAGTTCCAATAGATAGTAGCGTACCAATTAGAACAATAACGAAGAAATCCGTCGGTGATAAACTGAGATTCGTAATATTGGCTGCAAATACAAGGGAGATTCCCATGCGCAATGCGCCACCATCTGAGTTGAAAACTGCTCCCAAAGGCAGAGCAAAATTAGCCGTGCGCTCTGATATCCCAGCTTTTTTAGCTGCATCAATAGCTACAGGTAAGGAAGCAATACTACTTGATGTAAAAAAAGCTGTAGTATAAGCTTCTTTTGTGTTTTTGAAGAAAGGAAACACAGGTGTTTTTGAGATTTTAAGGAAACCTGCATAAACGACCACCCAGAGAATGAGAATACCGAGATAAAATACTCCGGCTAACTTGAGAAGGGAAGCTAGCGTACTCCATCCTTGGCTGCCAAAAGCCTGTGCACTTATTGCAAATATACCAATCGGTGCATATAACAGCACACCTTTTAAAATCTTAAAGAATAACTCATTTAATGCATTGAAGAATGTATCCAACATTTCTCCATAGTTGCGCATCTTTTCCTCAGTAGAAAATTTCATCGTGGATATTCCCATACCTATAATAATAGCTAAAAATAAAATGGACATAAGATCACCGGCAGTAAACGCCTGAAATATATTCTCTGGGACTATTCCCAGAATCACATCTGATATATGGGGCGTCTCCGGCTTTTCTACATCGGCATTAGGTAAGGTCAGATTCGCGCCTGGTCGGAAAAACAAAGCAAGTGCCAACCCGATAAGTACAGCGGCGGCAGTAGTCATCATATAGTAAGAAATAAGCTTGCCGCCAATTTTGCCCAGCTGCTTAATATTCATTTGATTCACAGCCAGTACAACCGTTAGAAAAATAACAGGTATGGCAATTAAACTTAACAGATGAATTAATAACGTACCAAGCGGACTAATAATAGATGCGTCTTTACCAAAAAGAATTCCAACAAGGGCACCAGCAAGAAATCCAATGGCCATTTTTAATACAAAGGAGGAATCCTTATATTTTTTCCATATTTTCATAAGCTTTATCAACGCCTTCTTTTTCAATTTGCAATATATTTAGTTTAACAAAAGATAGGACGATATACTCGTACAACGCTCAACTGGTAAGGATTATGTGCCTTTTCTTATTAATTCCGTTTATTCGTCGAAAAAAACTCCAAAAAGAAGTTAGCAGAATCTAGGAGGGGCTTGTTCCAGTTTTTAAATTTAGAAACTAAGTATAAGAGGTAACAATAACATGTACAATTGGGTTGCTGAAATCACCTTGAAACTTTATAATAAGGTAAATTATCAGAAAACACAAAAAGGAAGAGATGCTATTGCCAATTAATATTCCGAAAAAATTACCTGCCGGGGAAGCACTGAAACAGGAAAAAATATTTGTTATGGATGAAGACAGAGCGAGAACACAGGACATTCGCCCATTAAATATAGTAATTTTGAACCTAATGCCACAAAAGGAAAAAACAGAGCTTCAGTTATTAAGGTTACTGGGAAATACGCCATTACAAGTAAATATTACATTTTTACGAATGGCTACACATGAATCTAAAAATGTCAGTAAGTCTCATCTGGATACATTTTACTGTACCTTTGATGAAATTAAAGAGCGGCGCTTTGATGGAATGATTATTACTGGTGCCCCCATTGAGCAGCTTGAATTTGAGCAGGTAACATATTGGGAGGAACTCCAAAAGGTACTGGATTGGTCAAAACAGCATGTGACTTCAGGTTTACATATATGCTGGGGGGCTCAGGCGGCATTATATCATCATTACGGCATTAAAAAAGAAGCTCTATCAAAAAAGTATTTCGGCATATTCACCCACGACATAACAGATCCAACTGAGAAACTTGTTCAGGGCTTTGACGAAGTTGTCCGAGCGCCCCATTCCCGGCATACTACGGTTGCAACCGAAGCCATACGGGAACACCCTGATTTACGTCTGTTATCTTCTACAGAGGATGGGGAAGCGTTTATTATTATGTCAGCGGATGGACGCCACATTATGATTACTGGGCATTTGGAGTATGATGCAACAACACTTGCTGAGGAATATGAACGTGACAGTAATAAGGGATTAGAAATCGATCTTCCAATAAACTACTATCCAAATAATGATGTCAGTAAAAAACCGCCTCATACGTGGCGAGCACATACACATTTATTGTTTTCCAATTGGTTAAATTATTATGTTTACCAGCAAACACCTTTTGAATGGAAGTAAATTGAATAAAAAAATTAGAGAGGCTCTTCAAACAGTACCTAACAGGTGAGATGGAGAGCCTTTTAGCGTGCATTATATTATCAACATTTAAAATTATTTGCTCTGTATATAGTTGGATCTTACTAAATCGGCATTAAATATCATAAAATTCATTTTTTTAAAATAAATTGGTAAATAGTATGATAAAATACAGATAATGTTAATTGAGTTTACATAGATATAGAAACTTAACTAAAAAATTAGCGGAGAGGGGAATTCTGTGAAAAAAATGAATTTGTTTTTTATCGTATTAACAGCATTTGTTATTTTTCTGACAGGTTGTGAGGAAGGTGCTGGTCAAAGTCCTGATGGCCCTGTAACCATCCAACAGTATAATCAACTGGAAAACAGAATGGAATTTGATGATGTGATTGAGATGCTGGGCCAACCGGATCTGATTAATTTCAAAGAACATAACGAAGAAGAAGTTGAATATATCGATGCGAACACGATGTACAGCTGGGACGGTGCAGCACCAAATTCCGGGATAACTCTAATGTTCAGAGACGGCAAGCTTTCCAGTAAAGATCAGGTGGGCTTAGAGTAGGTATGTTAATAAATATAGCCAAGCTCTTCAAAGAAATTATTCTTATTCTAGTTGTTATATTGTTAATCAGCTGTACACCCGGTTTATTTCAAACTCAAAGTTTTACTTACTTTTTTAGAAGTTTAGGGTCAGGCATTTATTATTTGTTTCAACCACAGAAGATAATTATTCCGTTAAGTAATGGAGAAGAAGTAACTTTCTTTTCGGCTGTGGCGGACGAGTTATTCAATTCTACCGTCATTATCATAGGCTCCCTCGTTTTATCCATTGTTATAGCCATTTTATTTACGTATCTATTTCACATGATGACAGCTACTTTAAAAAAAGTAGTTTCAGGAGTTTTATTTGTCATTGAAGCAATGCCCGATGTATTAATTGTTTTACTATCTATTCAATTTTTTATTTGGATTTTCAAAACAACCGGAATTTCGTTGGGTATTTACGAATTTGGTGGAGAAACAATATATCTACTGCCCATCCTAGCCTTAAGCTCTATACCAAGCCTTTTTCTATTTAAATATATGACTGCTGGGATTGATGAAGAAAAGACCAAGGACTATTACTTATTCTCTAAATCAAGAGGTTTCAGGGAAAGCTATATCTTTTTTATTCACCTTTTCAGAAATACACTTTTGACCCTGATTCAATACTCCAAAAATATCTTTCTTTACATGATTTCAAGTCTGTTAATATTAGAAATAATCCTTCGTTTAAGCGGGATCATGAGCTTTGTTAAAGTATATGGTATTGGAGATTTCCGTATATTGATGTGGGTTCTCGTTTTGTTGTATTTTCCGTTATATTTATTTATAAAATTGGGCGAATATATTGTAACGAAATGGACGTTTGGTGAGGTAGGTGATGAGGGTGTGGAGTAATAAAGGAAATCTAAAAATAATTGGGGGAATCAGCTTTGTTGTGCTCCTTATATTTTTTAGTTTCTTTCCCGACCTGATTGTCTCACATGAAAAGGCGCCAACTCTTATGTTGGACGATTCCGGAAATGTAATTGCCAAGCCACCTTATTCTCCAATGGAATTGCCTCCCTTTGGAACGAATAATATAGGAGAGCCTTTATTATATAACTTATTAGCAGGGGCTAAATATACAATACTATTTGTAACTATTGTCTGCTTGTTTCGCTTTATTATATCTTCAGCACTTGCGCTCATTTATGCGTTTTATATTCATCGATTTAAAAATTTGGTACAACGGGCCGTGGAGATTGCCTATATTATACCACCTGTTATTATTGTCTTTTTTCTGCTTGCACCAATGCTCTTTGTTTTTCAGGAAAATAGTCTTCAATTTATGCTATTGCTTGCCTTCGTACTAATTGGAATTGGTACACCTCCATTAGCCTTGTTAATTGGCGACGAAATAAAAGGAGAGCTCCAAATGGACTATATAAAAATTGCGAGGTTGCAAGGTGTGAGTAATTTTTATATTTTTAAGAAACACATTTGGAGAATTATCAAGCCGAGGATTGGGACTTTTTTCATTCAAAATAATATACAGTTACTCTTATTATTAATTCATCTGGGTGTATTAGGCATTTTTATTGGTGGCAGCAGACAAATAAATATGACAGAGGAAACGAGTGTGTTGCTTTCCATTACGAATGAATGGGGCGGTTTGATCGGCTCCTCCTATAAGGAATTTCTGCATCATCCTTGGATTGTCCTGGCACCATTGTTCTCCTTTATGCTGCTCATTCTTTTATTGAAGATCATACTTTCAGGGATTGAAGCGTCGACGAAAATAAAGTAGGAGAAAGTACAAGCTCGCTATCCAAGGCCTAAACTCACGTAAACAAGCAGGCACAATCGATTATGTGCCTGCTTGTTTACGTGTGGTACGTTGTGTGCACCAACATTTGGAACAATTCCCCTATTTTCTTAGTAATAGATACATAAAATAAGGAGCGCCAATTAAGGCTACGATAATTCCAGCAGGGATTCCATTTGGTTCAATCAAATTGCGACCAATAGTATCTGCAACTAATAAGAACCAACCTCCAATTAAGATGGCTACCGGAATAAAGAGTTGATTTCGACTGCCAACAAGTGCTTTGGCAATATGTGGTGCAATGAGACCTACAAATGCAATACCACCGGTTACGGAAACAGCGGAGGCTGCTAGTGCAACTGCAGCGAGTAAAACAACAATTCTTTCTTTTTCAATCGAAATACCAAGTCCAATAGCCACGGGTTCGTTCAGTCCAAGGATATTTAGACGATTTGCTTTGTATAAAATAAATGGAATAAGGATAATTAGCCAAGGCAGTAATGCGATAATAAACGGCCAATCCGTTCCCCAGATGTTTCCAGCCAGCCATTTCGCAATGAAGTCCACTTTTTCCCTCTCAGCAGAAGAGATAAGTACAACCATAATTCCTGATAGAGCCATGGAAAATCCAACACCTGTAAGCACGAGCTTCACAGGTTGAATTCCTGTTCGTCTATTGTAGGAGAATAGATAAATAAATACAGCAGTAATAAAAGCACCTACAAAAGCAACAAGAGGCAGGGCATATACAAATGAACCACCCTCAATTGGGAAAAATAGAAAGAATATAGCAATCGCAACGCCTGCCCCTGAATTAATACCGATAATTCCCGGGTCTGCTAAGTCGTTTCTCGTGACGGTCTGTAAAATGGATCCAGATAGAGCTAATGCCATCCCACCTAATAATGTAATAATTATTTGTGGAAGACGTATCGAGAAAAGCACAAACTCCTCTTTAAATGTTCCATTTCCTAGTAATGCAGGAAGTAATCGATCATAGGATAGGCTCGTTCCACCAATACCCATCCCAATAATAATCGTAATGATAATGAGGAAAATTAATAAAATTAGTATCATGCGTTGTTTTCGCAGTAAGGAAGGATGTATCATAAGAATGCTTTCCCTCCTTTATGTACGATAAATAAAAAGAATGGGAGCCCCATAATAGAAACGATAGCGGCGACTGGGGTTTCAAAAGGCGCGTTGATTGTCCTACCAAGCGTATCTGCCATAAGCATAAAGGCAGCACCAATTAAAACAGACATAGGTAAAATCAGCCGATAATCGGTTCCAACCAGGGCACGGACGATATGTGGGATCATAAGACCAATAAAGGCCATATTTCCGACAAGTGCTACAGAAGCCCCTGCAAGTAACGTAATGATTACAAATAAAACAGCTTTTATCCACGTTGTTTTTTGTCCAAGGCCAATAGCAACTTCCTCATTTAAGCTTAGAATGGTAAGCTGCCTTGATAACATCAGAGAGATGATAATTCCAACTGTAATAAATGGCACGATTACCTGGACCTGTCCCCACGATGTGCCAATGACACCACCAGCAGTCCACATCGATACATCTTTGGAAATTTTGAAGTAGATGCCTACACCTTCTGCAATCGCATAAAGAAAGGCAGAAACAGCTGCACCTGCAAGAACAATTCGAAATGGTGAAAATCCGCCCTTTTTTATTGCGCTAATACCAAAAACCATTCCTGCTCCAATAGATGCACCGATAAAGCAGGCAACCATAATACCGAAATATCCCGTTCCAGGTAAAAAAGCAAGCGTAATTGCTAATGCCATATTCGCACCTGCAGTTAACCCAAGCAGTCCCGGGTCGGCAAGTGGGTTTCTCGTCACTCCTTGCATAATTGCTCCGGAAACGGCTAAAGCAGCCCCTACAAACATTGCAGCAACCTCTCGGGGAAGGCGAAGCTCGCGAATAATGGACATACCCTTTTCATTTGAATTTGTAAAAATAGCTTGCCAAACATGAGAAAACTGAACATCTGCAGCACCAAATGTCATAGCAATGACGAACATGCCTATTAAGGTGGCAAGTCCAAGTATGAAGCTGATTAGAGTTGGGATCGGTCGGTTTGTACTTTTCATTATGTATCGCATCTTTCTATGTAAGATATGGTATATAAAATGTATACAGGATCGTATTTTCATAGGCAAAGCTACTATTGTTTAATGTAACATATGCTCACATGCTGAAAAAAGGCAAAGTATCTGGACACAAAGGCTTTAAATTTAATAACGAGCTAGGCCAAAATGGTTATTAGTTAATGAAAATCCGAACCGATTCAAATTGACATGAATCATAGTTCGGATTTTCTGAATGTGTATGAACGAAGCGATTTCCGGAATGGTTAAAAATAGTCTATAGAATCGCTTCGTTTTGTCCCAAATACTGTTCTCAAGCCTTATTCACCAAGGAAGCTATCTTTAAAGAACTGCAACTGATAATCTAATGAAATTGGATCATTAAAGTAAAATTCTTTTGCATTTGCTTCAAATACGCGATCATTTTTCACTGCAGGGATATTTTGATACGTATCTGTCTCTGTGAAGGCGTTGTCCGTGTCAGGGTTTTTACTGAAAATCATATAGTCTCCAGCAAATTCAGGTAGCACCTCAAGAGATAAGGCATAAAATCCGTCTTTTAACGCCATTTCTTTTACTTTTTCAGGCATTTTTAATTTCATTTCCTGATAAAGAATTTCTGTTCCGCGTCCCCAGTTATCACCGAAAACGTAAATTTGCTTATCAAAGTTTTCAATTACAGAAACGGTTGCATCTTCACCAATTTTATTGCGAATTTCTTCGCCGGCTTTTTGTGCTCTTTCTTTAAAATCATCAATCCAAGCTTGGGCTTCTTCTTCTTTATTTAACAGTTTTCCAATTTCCAAATGCTGTTCTAAATAGCCGACTTTACCATATGTATAGGTAACTGTTGGAGCAATTTCCTTTAACTTATCCAAGTTTTTTACAGTGGAAAGACCAATAATCAGATCTGGATCCAATTCAATTATTTTCTCGAGGTTGTCCTCTGAAACTTCTTCTACGCCTTCCAATTTATCTTCAAATCGCGGATTCATTTTTGAATAAGAATCAACACCTACAACGGGAACGTCTAAGGCCATTACGTTTCCAGCATACGTGGATAAGACGACAACTCGCTCTGGATTTGCAGGTACCTCCACAGGTCCATCCTCGGATTCATACGTTATGGTTTCTTTCTTGTCACCATTAGCTTCTTCTTTCTTGTCAGAACCAGAATCTTTATTTGAATCATTACTGCAAGCACTAATAAGCACGAGCATTAAAATAAGTAGTGGAATCAACTTTTTCATTTTGTTTTTCTCCTTTTAGTAAGTTATAAGTAAGGCAAATTGGTCTGTTTGTTCGTGGGTCTCTGCCAATTTCGGCATCAATATGAAACACGTCTTTTAGAACATCATGCTGCATGATGGTTTCACAGTCTCCTGCTTTTACAATTTCTCCATCTTTTAAAGCAATAATGTAATCAGCAAAGCGGGCAGCCTGATTGAGATCATGAAGTACCATAATAATAGTGCGTTCCTCTTCTTTATTTAGCTGTTGCAATAACTCCAGGACCTCTAACTGATGTGCCATATCAAGGTAAGTTGTTGGCTCATCAAGGAAGATAATTTCTGTTTCCTGGGCCAAGGCCATAGCAATCCAAACACGTTGTCGTTGTCCTCCGGAAAGGGCATCTACATGGCGATATTTAAAATCAAATATTCCAGTTACCTCCAAGGCCCAATCGATCACTTCTTGGTCTCGGCGGGTCAATCTTCCAAAGCCACTTTGATAAGGAAAACGACCATATGATACTAGCTCTCCGACGGTCAGACCTCCTGTACTCTCAGGAGATTGAGGGAGAATAGCCATCTTTCTGGCAAGCTGTTTGGTGTTTTCTTTTAAAATATTTTTACCATCCAGGACCACATTTCCGGATGTTTGAGAAATAATTCTTGTAATAGCTTTCAAAAGTGTTGATTTACCGCAACCATTGGATCCAATAATGGTTGTGATTTGTTTATCAGGAATTTGGATGCTTAGATCTTTAACTATCAACTGCTCTCCATATCCGATATTTAGTGCGTCTGTATACAGGCGGTGCATAGCATGACCTCCATAAGAGAAAATACGAACTAATAATGATAATGATTCTCATTATTGACAACTTAAATAATATATTTCGTTCTATTGTTTGTCAATATCTATTTGCAAATTCACGAGAATGGGTGTATAGTTAAATGAGAATGATACTCAGTTACAATGAGTGGATGAGGAGTGACGCAATTGACTCGCAATGAATTATTTGATGTAACCATCATTGGCGGAGGTCCTGCTGGATTGTATTCCGCTTTCTATAGTGGGCTTAGGGAAATGAAAACAAAGATTATTGAATATCAACCCGAGCTTGGTGGGAAAGTTCATGTGTATCCGGAAAAGATGATTTGGGATATTGGTGGACAGCCACCAATTTCAGGAGCAAAATTTATCGATCAGATTGTTGAGCAAGGTTTAACTTTTAATCCGAACGTTGTAGTGAGTGAGAAGGTAGAGAATATCACAAAAAATGCAGAAGGAGTTTTTGAACTACATACTTCTTCTGGAGAAACCCACTATTCAAAAACAGTAATTGTTGCGGTTGGAAGTGGGATATTAAATCCTCAAAAGCTGGAAATTGAAGGCGCAGAACGGTTTGAAATTTCCAATTTAAATTATACAGTTAAATCATTAAAGAGTTTTAAAGATAAAGTCGTCGTTATTTCCGGTGGTGGAAATTCAGCGATTGATTGGGCTAACGAATTAGAGCCTATTGCCAGTCGTGTGTTCATTACGTGCAGAAAAGGAAACTTTGCCTGTCATGAATCTCAATCCACTCAGCTGCAAAACAGTTCCGTAGTTTGCTTCTTTAATACGCAAATAACAAAGCTGATAGCAGGTGAAAACCATGAAAAAATTGAAAAGGTAGAGCTTACTAACCTTGAATCCGGTGTTGTGTCTTATTTGCCGATTGATGAAGTAATTGTTAACCATGGTTATGAACGTGATACTTCCTTACTGAGCGAGAGTGATTTACCAATTAAAATAAAAGACGACTATTTTGTCCATGGGAATGAAAATAGTGAGTCATCAGTGCCTGGTCTATATGCTGCAGGTGATATTTTAGCACATGAAGGTAAATTAAATTTAATTGCCGGTGCATTTCAGGATGCTGCAAATGCAGTGAATAAGGCGAAGCAATATATTGAACCAAAAGCCAAAAATACGGGAATGGTTTCTTCCCACAATGAGTTGTTCAAAGCGCGTAATAAAGAGCTTGTTAAAGAAATGATGAAATAGATTAAAAAAGCAATGGGATTGTATAAGCGTTATCTTATACGATCCCATTTTTTTACGGATTCAGAGGAAACTCCGAAGTAACTTTGTAGTAGTTTATTTCATTTTTAGGAGGTGAATGGACCCATTGATTTCCACTAAAGGGGGACGCTTTCCGCCGGCATGGCCTCAGCCGCTTCCTCCGCTACGCTTCGTTTAGTGTCTTCAGCTCATGCTATTCCGGCAGGAGTCGCGGGGCAACAGGACGTTGGTCATGCAATCGTTGCCACAGGACGTGGCGTTCTTAGATTGCCCCCTTCCGCTCCAATCAATTGGTATATGCTATTTATTAATTAAATGCATTTAAAAGCAGAGAAAAATATTTTTTATCTTTAATCGCTTTAGAAAAATTAACGTTAGCGAAGGGAAAATACGGAGACTCCTGGGGGAGATGAGGCATCGGTGAGACCCCGGAATGCGTAGCATGAGGAGGCTCATCAGCCGCCCCCGGAAAGCGCAGTATTTTTCCGTAGCGTTGTTATTTAGCTATTTTATATTAACTGGGAAATAAGTTTTCTCTAGTTCGTAGTTTATCTAAATAGCGAATGATTACAATATCCAAGTGTTTTAAGATACTAATAAAACAAAGCACCGTCTCTTTTCTGCTAAAGAGAGGGTGCTTTGTGCAATTCTATGTCTATACTTTATAAAACATTACGCGATGCGGTCATCGTCATGGATATCTTCAGGCATGGAATGTGTGTAGTATTTCCCTTTTGTAATAATGGCTGTTACAACTGTCAGCACAGCTGCAAGTATTGCTGAGAAGAATGCTGCGGTACTTTCCAAAAAGGTCCCCATATATCCTAACGCAGCAATGGTTCCTAATCCACTAGCTACAATAAGAGAGAGTACACCTACTGGATTCCACTTGTATAAAAACTCCTGTCTAGCTTCATAAAAGTTTGGACCAATCTTTAACATTTTTTTAACTACCATGGCATCCGTCACTAAAATGGCTGCCCATGCAAGTAAAAATACACCTTGGAAGGTCATTGCTGTATCAAGATGGTCTACAATTCCACCAAGCATAAGAAGGATAGCACTTATACCTGAAACGACTACCCAAAAACGTCGACCGGGTGTGAATTTAAAGATATTTTCAAAGAAATTGGATAAAGATAACGAAGCACTGTACACATTGGTAACATTAATCCGCAGTTGGGTTAGCAAAGTGAACAAGGCTCCTCCCATACCTAACAATAACACGATATACACGCCTGGATTCGGATCGCCAAGACGTACACCGAACCAAATTCCTAAACCGCCCATAACGCCAAAACAGAAGATTTGCGGGATGAAACCAATGGCCAGAGATCCAAGCTTTGTATCTTTTGGCTTAAGAAAGCGGGCATAGTCAGATGCAAGAAGTGCTGTTAAGCCCATAATACCGTGATGCATCCCGATACACATAAGGAGGGCTTTTCCCCCGACTTCTACACCTTCAGGCATATAGGTCCAAAATGCCCCATCGTAGCCAGAAGGCTTATAAAAAGAAACAACGATTGCGGTAATAAGAAATATACCGAAGATTGGTAAAGACCACTTTTGTAATTTATCTAGTTGTTTAATACCAAACCAATTGAGAGGGATAACTAGGGCTCCGAAGAATACGATTAACGTCCATTCGGGTATAACTGGGAAGAAGGTGTGAATAGCGGAAACGAGAATAAGACCTTCAAAAGCACAATACATTATAAAATTTGTAGCATAAATAAATGAGGTCAACGACGCCCCGATGTAACCAAAGCCACCACCGCGTGACAATAAGTTTACATTCATGCCTGATTTAGCAGACAGATAGGCGATAAAGGTTCCTAGAATCCCAGCGACAATGATCGCGTACGTAGCTGAAATGATTGCATTCATTGCTCCAAACTGAAGTGCCATAACACTTCCCATTTGAAAATAAAAAATGGCTGTAGCTATACCAAACGCAATGTTTGTAACACTAAACCATCCCATTGTACGTTTGTCTCTTGGGACCTTGTCCAAAGAATAATCGTCTTGAGCATTTGACTCTACTTCATTTGTATTTATTTTCGCCGATTTCATTAAATCAACTCCTTTTATTAATTTGTCGGCTAGTATCTCTCCTTCTGTGAATAATTTCACAATAATCTTCTTTACTAGAAAGTGGTCCGGTCCTGTTTGGCACGTACTTACTTAGGATAACAGATACGAGTTAACATAACAACTTATATGGAATGATTGGTAAATCTTACTCTTTTCTATGAAAGGCCATGTTTTTTCTCCCGGGGTGGTAGCCAGGAGATTTTTTTAATAAATAAAAAAAGTATCATGTTTTATTTTCTTATGCTTAAACAATTGAGTCCAGTTTCTCTACTATTGTTATATAAGCGCAGGGATTAATCTGCCCAGCTTTTGATTGTCGATATTAGCTGCTCCTTTTGTTCAACAAATTGCTTTTTACGATGGCCGTTTGCTCCGGAAGGGTGTGGGAATCCGGATAATAATGTATGTTTGCTTTCTTCCATTATTGAGCTGATTGTATTCTCAACAGCTTTCCCTAATGGAATAACTAGAGCTGCGTCACGAATGAGGTTAAGCTCCTCTGGAAATACAGTATATACGTAATGTTTTAATACCTCTGACTGCTCAATCTTGGGATGGTGTCCTGTATAATTCTTATCTTTATGAAAAACAGGATATTTAATAATGGAGGTAGTGTGGATGAGATCACGATGGGTTGAAAATAGTGTAGAGGCATGTCCTATTTTTAGTGTCTCAGCAACACCAGATTCATCCAGCATTTGAATTAAGTTATTTCGCATTGTTCCGGAGAAGCTTGCAGCCATTTTAGCTTTTCGAAGTATGTCCTCTTTGCTCACACAATGTAAGAGGTTTTTTATTACACTTTCATAGGCAGTTTTTGTTTGTTGCCATCCTGGAGTAATGCCTACGATTACAATTTTGGCAGCTGTGTTTACATATTCATTGTGTGGAGAGTAATATACCTTTAAATTTTTTTCCTCTTGAAGTAAAAATGTTTCATTTAGAATGTCATTTTTATTAAGAATACGATCACATGGAAGGTTTTTAATTTTGGGTAAAAATTGATTAACTAACTCACTCATCTTATACCACCTCCTTTTTTAAAATATTCCCTTTAGGGCCTGAATTAATCTACCTAGTTTAATTGTGTAAAAACAGGGAAAAATAGTAACACTATAAATTAGAAGGAATAGGAGCATCCATATGGAAATCTTTAAGGTTAATGGCACGTTAAATAAAAAACGTCTCGCTTTAGGGGTATTAATACCAGTAGTAGGTGGTGCATTAGTTGGCTACTATTCTAATAAAGATACCAAGGCACAATATAAGAAATTAAAAAAGCCTACTTTCACTCCGCCTCCACGAGTATTTCCTATAGCATGGACCTCCTTATATAGTATGATGGGCCTTGCTCAATACCGCGCATATGAAAAAGTAGATACCAGCCAGATCGAAGCAACTGTGATAACTCCTTATTCCATTCAACTGGGGTTGAATTTTTTATGGTCATTTTTATTCTTTAAATGGAATTTTCGTGGCGTCGCACTGTTGGAAATTGGCATGATGATGGCGGCCATTGGGTGGAGTGCTACTCAATTTTATAAGTTGGATCGTCTTGCGGGGACATTAATGCTGCCATATCTAGGATGGGTAGGCTTTGCATCAACGTTGAACTATTCCATATGGAAGTTAAATCGCTAAGTAAAGAGGATATATATAAATAAATTATTTCACAAATTTATGGATGAAGCTATTTTCTATTACTTTGCATCTTTGTTCACTGAAATACATGCTATAATAAAGCTATAGAATCCAGCATATACATCACAAGATGGACAGAAAAGCAGTATTCCTAGAAAAAGAAATCTTGGGAGGTCAAAAACATGCTAGTAAAAAATGATTATGTAAACATTCGGGAAGTAGTCTACGCCAAAGAATCCGATAACGTGGAGCAGGCAAAGGCTACGATAGAGAAATCGGGCTATCGTTGTATTCCGGTGTTGGATGCGTCAGAAACTAAGTTTGTTGGTAATATTTATAAAGTAGATATTTTGGAGTACGAAAATAAAGAACAACCACTGACAGAATCAATTAAAGGACTGATTCGTGACCAAGAAGGTTTTGTAAAAGAAAACGACCCTTTTTTTAAGGTGTTTTCTACTATAAAACGACTTCCTTATCTAGCAATCATTAATGATGCTGGAGAATTCGAAGGAATATTAACAAACGGAAATGTTATTCAAGTTCTTGAAAATGCTTGGGGAGCGAATAATGGAAGCTATTCCTTAACTATTGGAACAGTAGAATATTCCGGTGCACTAACTAAGATGCTGCGAATCGTGAATAAATATTGCAACGTGCAGAGTGTTATTTCGCTAAATAACGATTCTAAATATGCTAGAAGAGTTTGTATTGTGCTGCCTGAAGAAGTAAATAAAGAAACGGTGGATGAGATCGAACAGGATCTCCGAAAGAAAAACTTTATCGTTACCGATATTGAATATCTGTTGTAATAGGACTTCACTCCGCTCTATAGCGTAAAAGTAAATAAAATGAATGAGCAATAAAAAAACGAGGAGGAAATCCAAAAGGATCCTCCTCGTTTTTTTGTTTCTGGTTATTCAGTAAGTCGCAGAATAGATAAACTCCCTCAGTTAGATTCAATTTACTCACAAATGCTCGCTAATTCGCAGGATTTCAAACCACTTTTCTGCACACAAACAAATAAATGAATGGATTGTTGATAATTAATGCTCCGAACTAACTATATTGATGTTTAGTGTGAGGAAAAAACTTTGAAGCAAAAGGAAGCAGCGGGGAATTTTACTGAAATGGGAGTGTCCAATAAGAGATGGTTAATGGACAAAAGCAACAGCTTCAGGGAAGAAAGTGTCCAACAAGAGTATGTTAATGGACAAAAGCACAGTAAATATATCTGCTCCAAGACTACTGCGCCCTACATTTTTTAGAAACTACTATGCAAGTAGTATAAAATTCTGTAATTTTAACGTATAATTGAAATTAGCCAGTGCAGATACCTCTTAACACACAGGTAGATTGACAAAAGGAAGGTTTATATATGGAAGAAGAAAATATTACGCGAATACATATAGACGGAAAAGAATTGATTCTAATTGGTACCGCTCACGTATCAAAAAACAGTGCAACACAAGTAAAGGAAGTTATTGAGCGAGAACAGCCGGATTCGGTGTGCATTGAGTTGGATGAACAGCGCTATCAAACGATCCGTGAAGGAAATCAATGGAGAGATATGGATATCTTTAAGGTCATTAAAGATAAGAAAGCAACATTGCTCTTAATGAACCTTGCTATCTCTTCCTTTCAGAAAAGAATGGCCAAGCAATTTGGGATTAATCCTGGACAGGAAATGATTCAAGGAATGGAGTCTGCAGAAGAAATAGAAGCAGAACTGGTGCTTGCTGACCGGAACATTCAAACAACCTTTTCACGGATATGGCGTGGCATCGGCCTAAAAGGTAAGGCTATCTTACTTATGCAAGTGATTGGCAGTATTTTTAGTAAAGAGAGTATTACAGAAGAAGAGCTTGAGAAAATGAAAAGCCAAGATACTATTAATTCGATTCTGAATGATTTTACGGAAAGCTTCCCGAAACTAAAGAAACCATTAATTGATGAGAGAGATCAGTATTTAGCTCAAAAAATAAAAGAAGCACCAGGGGATAAAGTTGTAGCTGTACTTGGTGCAGCACATGTGCCTGGTATAACAGAAGAGATCCATCGAGATCATGACTTGGATAAGTTAATGGAATTGCCGCCCAAATCTAAAATACCTAAACTAATTGGCTGGTCGATTCCGCTAATTATTCTGGCTATCATTGCATACACATTTTATGCTAACCCATCTGCAGGGTGGGAGCAGACGATCCGCTGGGTGTTATGGAATGGATCCTTTTCAGCACTAGGTGCAATTATTGCGCTTGGTCATCCGTTAACAATACTTACGGCATTTATCGTTGCACCAATTACCTCTTTGAATCCTTTAATTGCAGCAGGTTGGTTTGCCGGTATTGTTCAAGCATATATACGTAAACCACATGTGCGTGATTTTGAAACATTGGCAGAAGACGTTTTCAGTGTGAAAGGGTTTTGGCAAAACAAGGTTACGAGAATTTTACTTATTGTTGTATTAGCTAATTTAGGTAGCTCCCTTGGAACCTTGATTGGTGGATTGGACGTTATTCGTCTGTTTTTAGATAATATATAGAAGCTTAATGAACACGGGTCATTTTTGAATGATTCGTGTTTTCTATTTGTTTAAATAAAATTTAGGTGTGGATTAACCCGTTCAGGTTTAGCTCTTATCCTTCTCTAGTTCTTATGTAACAACTCTACATGACCAAAAGACTTCCCTGCAAATCTTTGCTTAAGCTTGTCAGAGGCCAGCATGACTTAAACGGTCTCTGATGAGGCGAGAATCCGTAGTACCATCCTAGTCCCAGTGGGGCCAGGGTTCGTTTGTCTTCCATACTTACGCGCGTTTACATTTTTGCTCTTCCCCTCTGGTTCGAGAAAAAACAAACAGGCATGGAAAGGTAATAGCCTGCATATGATTTAATAAACCGCGACCTTAATGGAGGGTGTTTACATGAGTATATTAAATAAAATGAAAAGTTATCGAGAAGAAGAAAGAAAGTTGAATTGGGAAGGCACGTTCGCGGATTATTTAGATATTGTGAAAGAGAGACCAGAAGTTGCCCAAACAGCTCATTCTCGTGTTTATAATATGATTAAAAGCTCCGGACTAACGGAAAGAGACGGTAAGCGAATGTACCACTTTTTTGGGGAAGAAATTTTTGGGCTGGAGGAAGCGATTGAAAAACTGGTAGAAGAGTATTTCCATCCTGCCGCTAAACGGTTGGACGTCCGAAAGCGAATCCTCTTACTCATGGGACCAGTGAGTGGTGGAAAATCTACCATTGTTACTATGCTTAAGAGGGGTCTGGAACAATATTCCCGGACAGATGAGGGTGCTGTCTATGCTATTAAAGGTTGCCCGATGCATGAGGACCCGCTACACTTGATCCCCCAACACCTGCGGAAGGACTTTTTTGAGGAATATGGCATTCGTATCGAAGGAAACTTATCGCCGTTGAATACCATGCGTTTGGAAAAAGAATACGGAGGGCGTATGGAGGATGTGCAGGTCGAACGAATTTTCTTTTCCGAGGACAAACGAGTGGGAATTGGAACCTTTAGTCCGTCTGATCCGAAATCACAGGATATTGCGGATCTAACTGGAAGTATTGATTTCTCAACTATTGCTGAATTTGGATCCGAATCTGATCCGCGAGCCTACCGCTTTGATGGTGAACTGAATAAAGCAAACCGTGGGATGATGGAATTTCAGGAGATGCTTAAATGTGACGAGAAATTCCTTTGGCATTTGCTTTCATTAACGCAGGAAGGGAATTTTAAAGCAGGCAGATTTGCGTTGATTTCAGCAGATGAATTGGTTGTTATATGATATATACTAAATAATATGTGGATAACTCCAAATTATTTCCAAAATAATAAAAAAACTCCCCAATTAATGGAGAGTTGAATTTTCCAACAGCATACTCGGTTTTAAATAAGCATGTAAATCAAATTTTCCTTTACCAGTCTTTTTCAAAATAATATAGTCAAACATTCCCCTTAGCAACTCGTTCTTTTCGCCTCTAGAAAGTTCACCATTTTTGTATAAATGAAGGACATTTTTAAATCCTTCTTGAATATTTTCTACATTCAATCCCTTAATCTGCTCCTTTTGTGTTTCTTTACGAAAGAAATCAATTTGCTCATTAATATCCTCCATTTCTTTTAGTAAGTCATTTCGGTTTTCTATATATTCTTCTTCAGTCATTTTTTCTTCTGCATGCATATTAATAAAATTCTTCATTTTAGCATTTGCTTTCTTCAATTTCCCCTCAAGAATTTCCACTCTATCAGTAGGGTCTAATTGTTTCCGTTGTCTTGCATTTTCAATATCAATTAATCCTTCTAAACGGGAACGGAGAATGTTCTCTTCTACCTTAATAAAGTCTTCTTCTAGTATTCTTAGTATTTCATCTTCAACGGCTCTGTACCTCATATATACTTTACATCCTAAACACTGTATAAACTCTTTATGATAGGTAGATATATCACCACTTTGCTTTTTGTATTTCTGTACACTATATTGTCTTTGCATTTTATTACTACAAGAATCGCACACTATCAAACCTGCTAAGGAATGAGGCTCAAAGTCTAGTCTTACTTTTGGGCTTTTTCGATTCTCTTCCATAATTAGTCCTGCCTTTTCAAAGGTATCCTCATTAATAATTGCAGGGTGTGCATTATCCACTATTATTACTTCCTCTGGATTCCTTTTTACTTTTTTCTTCTTGCCATTTACGGTAATCATTTTTGTTTCATTAAATCTAACCGTTCCTTTATAAACTGGGTTTAATAAGATTTTTCTTACATGCGTGGGTTTCCAATATTGCTTACCTGTTGCAGTCAGAATACCTTCTCTATCCATTCTAGTACTAATAGCATTGTAACCGATTCTTTCATTAACATATAGGTCAAATATCTTTTGAATAATCCATGCCCTATCTTCGTCAATCTCTAACTTCTGCGTTTTAGGATTAAATATATAGCCGTCAGGGATCCCCCCACCCCCAGTCATCCATTTTCCAGCCTTCGAGTAAGACAAACGCGCATTGACCATACGGCTTTTAATCATGTCGTACTCCTGATTCGCCATAAACATATTGAACTTTAAATACCTTAAATCGTCTTCGTTATTTGGATTGTAAATTTTCATAGGGGTAATTACATATATTTCTTTCTGTTGCAACAAGTCTAGCAAGAAACCCATTTGAGTATAACTACCACGACCTAGACGGGATATTTCTTTGACACAAAAAGCCACTGTTCCTCGTTCGTAGTCATTTTCTATTTCGTTAATGATATTTTTAAACACGGGACGACCCTCGATTTCATCTGCACCACTACCTAGTTCTTCAAATAATCGCCAAGCAATATGATCATAATGTTCTTTCAGTAGTCCTGTTATTAAGTCTCTTTGTTGTGCTAATGTATCTTCTTCCACTCTTCGTTCTCTTTGAATATCTTGCCTAGACCTTCTTATATAGCCATATATAAATTCAACATTTTTTAGAATATCATTATTAGCCATAGTATCCCCCGTTTTTAGTAGATGTTTAATTACATTATACTACTAAAAACAGGCCTGTAGTACATACCAAATATACTTATATAAAAAAACGACTATAAGAGTCGCTTATTTATCCCAAGATCTATATTCTTCTCCACGTATAGAAAGATTGTAAAACTCAATAGCAGATTTTAAAGAAGTCCATTGTTCATTGTCCTGAAACATAGGACAATCCTGAATAATTTCTTGATACATATGTTCTAATTCGATACTTTCCATACCTTCACTTATAGATTCTAATCTGCCAAGATTCTCTTCGAACTCATTAATTAATTTCCAGTTATCACCCTGATAGTCACTTCTAAAATCATCAGCCATTACTCCGCTTATTACTCTAATTAAATGTTGTTCAAATAATATATCCACTTTATCGCCTCCAAGTCTACTGTATAATATCACATTTCAGTTATATTATGGAATGCTTTAATGGTATTTTACCATAAGTTATTATCAAAGAGGACGAGAATAATTGCTCATAAATATGCTGTTGGTGGGGAGTGATTTCCCCTCCATTTTTTATTTAAAATTTCTTCATTTTTTATTAAGAAAATAGCAGGAGAATGAATTTTGAAATCTAATTCTACATGTAGAAAGACTGAAACAAAAGAAAAGAGTAAAGGAACTTGTCAGTCTAGTGTCATACAAAATGGGAAAAGGAGAGTGATGCGAAATGACACAAATTAAATTTGTAAGTAAAGAAAAAGAAATGATTGTAGGTATTATGGAAGAGTTACAAGTTGAAAAAGGTATTTTGGCACTGAAGGAGGTATATATAATTGAGATTAGTAACTTCATTGATAAGTACAACCTAGAAGGAAGTCAATTAGAGAACTTACAAGGTTCTATCAACTCTATATTTACAAGTAAGAATAGAAAGGAAATTGATTTCTATATGTTGCACGCTAGAGACTTTATGAAAAATATCGAGAGTGCTAAAGACAAAGGTTGGATTTAACTTTATAGGGGATTTATATCCCCTTAAATTTATTTTAAATTCTTAATAATTTATGCAGGAAATCAATATCAGATATGTAACTGTAGATATACAAACGAAAGGAGTTGGTACATATGCCTAAGTATTATCCAAATTACAAAACAGGTGAAGTTGTAGAAAGCAGTAAGCATTGGGCGAAAAGCAAAACAGAATTACAGGAGGAAGGATACATTACAAACTTCTTTAAGAGCAACCAATACAACGGTCATCAATATTACATTCTCAGAAAGAAAAATGGAGAGTTCTATAAGTTTGAAAAGGTCAGCCGCTTTGGAACAAAGAACAAACTGCCTAAGTTATTATTACAAGGTTGGGAAGTTGTTCAGTCTCCAAAAGGTTTACAAGACGAAGAAATTGACTTAGATAATTAAGTACTGCGCACCTCCGACAGATTGGAATTACAACAGACAGCACGGAGGTGATATAAATGGAATTATTAAAAGAATTAAAAGAAAGGGTTACTGCTCTCTACAAACAAGCAGACGAATTAAAGTGTAATGACACTTTTCAAGAAGCAATGGATTTAGAAACTCACTATGATATGACTGTTCTTTATCACAATGAACAGTTTCCAACTGATTGATTAATACTTACACCTTCAGACAGACTTGGTTTTCCTAAAGACAGCACGTGCAAAAGCACGAAGGAGGTGTTGCAAAATGTTAGGATATAATCATGATCATAAAACATTTTTCTGTCAGATAGACGGTCTTTACTACCGTATAGAGACTATCGGATTTGACAAAGAAAAATATAACTTTTCATTCAAAGTAACTTATTCAAATTTAGCGAACTTCTGGGATAGAGCAGAAATGACACTAAGTGATATAGATGAACTATTCTCATTCGCTTACCATCATTTCAATAAAAAGCATTATAGAGAACTATTCGAAACAAAAAGAGAGCAAATAACTTACGAACAATGCTTTAACGGATTACTTGCTCATGCTTATTGGATGGCTTCAAATGTCTATGATTATCGCAGAAGTTTAGGACATGAAAATAGTAAAATTATAGAGGATTATAGAAACGGTTGTAAAAGGTTAGTAGACTACTTCAATAATCCAAATAGATAGTAAAAATGCCATTAACAAGGAATTAACAATACAAATTATTACATACTTACACAACACTATCCACACTCCAAACCTTGATTTTTAAACGGGAAAGGAGAGTGATTGATATGGCAAATAAATTTATAGTTTACTTAGAACAGAAAGGTTTAGCAGGTATGGAAGATATCTTCGACAGTGGTTGGGGATATTGTCTGCCAAGCGCACCTTACAGGTTATATGAAGTACTTAAACGAACTCAAGGTAATCAAAATACAGAAAGTTGGAATGGATATAAAAGAATTAGAATGCAGTCTAGGCTAGATAACCCATCAATTTCTACAAGTATTCAATTTCTTACATTATTAAACTTTATTACATACAAGACTGGTAGAGTAGCACAAATTAGCAATCGTTATTCCGTTACAGATTTTGTAAACATATTAGCATTACAAGAAGTACCTGCACTAGAACATTTACTAAAGGTAGTTAAACGAGTAAGACAAGCAAGTTCTAAGGAAAAGCAAGTCTCTAAATTTAGTAAACCAGTTGAAAAAATGGAGAATATTATTGAAAGGTTCTCCAATGGTTCCATTGAAAAAATACCAACTGAATTAAGGGAAAAAGAATTAATGGATGGTACTACAAGAGTGGTTCGTGGTATCGGTGGGGACGCTAATTACTTCGAAAGATATGAGGATACTCTCAAAGAAATCATGAATTTCCTAGAAGCACTATATTCAGTTTTACGAAATGGCAACAATGTACCTGTTGCGGAATGCAAAAACAATTGCAAAAAAGATAAATGCAAATGCGTTGAGGAAATCACTAGTGAAGATAGCCTGTTACACTTTCTTATGAATAATAAGAGTTGCGAGTCGCAACAAGGTAGTAGCGAGTCGCAACAGGACACTAGCGAGTCGCAACAAGGTAGTAGCGAGTCGCAAGACGATAATAAAATATATAATAACATGAATAATAAAAATCAAAATTTAGATGATGATAATTTTAAAAAACCTTCTCCTGAAACAGGCAAAACCATTTCAGAGAATACCAAGAAGTTGCTTTTTACATTGAAAATTGAGTTAACCTTTTTCTTTGGGAAAGAGGAAATGCAAGACCTTAACAGGCTTGTTGATAAACAGGCTGCTAATCTTTCAATTTGTGAAATTGAAGATTGTATTAATATTGTCAAGTTATTTAAAAAAGAAGGCTATCCAATTAGCAAACCTACTGCTTACTTTGAGAATGTTTTCAAAAATCCAAAGTTTAAACAGGCTGAAAATACCGTAAAGGATTGGAAGTTGAAAAGCAAACAGGCGGCCAAGGAAGCGCAACGTGACGTTATGCGCGAGGCAGGTAAGGCAATTAGTCGTGAGGATTCAGCCCGTATTTTTGCCAACTTATCTAAAATAGACCATAAATATGAAGTATCAGACGATAATTTAACATATTAGCGAAAAGGAGGAGATTAAAGATGGAAAAGGTTAAAGATAACTATAAAAAATATAAATATATTATTAATTTTGTAAATAAGGCGAGTAAGAAGCAGGTACAAGTCAAATATGGTAATAAATATCCAGATTTGAAGTTAGCAGGTGATACAGAACTACTTACTGTTCTCAGAAATGGATATCCAGTATTTACTGAGACGGAAGTGGGGTATAATTTACATCTTATCTTTCCAAAAAGGAAAGGCAATTTATTCATTAAGATTTTAGAAGAAAATAAGAGCAAACTTATTGCATATTTAAATCAATCAACGAAATACCAACAAAAGTTCACTGTAACATATTCAACATTTATTCCGGGATTTGAAAGAAATTTATATAAAGATTACAGTAACAGTCTTTCTTATATAGATAAAGCAACCTTAGAATTAGATAAAATAAGACGAAGGGAAAAAGATAAAGTTAAAAAACAACAAAGTAAAGAAGAGTTGATACAACAGGAGTATCTGTTAATTAAGAAAAAAAATGAACTTAAAAAGCAAGGTGCTAAGTTAGACGACATACCTAGTGAAAGCGATAAAAAGCAAATTATTGATCCTTTTGGTGGAGGTTTTCTAGGTGTCGCACCTGAGAAGGAAACTCAAAAACCTTCTCCTGAACCAGTTGAGGAGGTAGAATTGCCTTTAGAAGAAAAGGAAATTGACCCATATGCATACACTGCAGATCCTCTTAATTATACAGTTGATATACCAGATGACCACTTGCCATTTTAAAGAGTAGATTAACTTCTACTCTTTTTTTATTTTTTAAAAAAATACAGGTAAGAACATATATTCGCAGAACAGTACTAGTGTAACAATATTATCACTAGATAGGGGAGATTACTCATGAGAGCAAAGGATTTTGGAGTGAAAGGCATGGACCAACAGTTTGTTGAATTTTACAGTAAGGATCATAACTTTATCCTAACCCGCTTCGAGCGAATAAGATTAAAGGAAGGTGAAGAACCTAGTTATCTATATTTTATATATATCTTTACTAAGAAGAGAGTTATGAAGGATACGGAAGACCATTACCAAGTCCGTTATAATCTTATATGTTTCAATAAGGTCTATCATTCCTATGAAGACTTTGCTAACAACATAGATATGATAATGGGGGAGTATTTAGTGGATAAAAAGGAATTACAGAAATGTCTGAATTTATCTAGGAAATTAGATCCAAATTACTACGGCTGAAGAGTTAATCTTCGGCTTTTCTTTTGCCAAAATTTACTTTTTAAAATAGCGTTTGAGAATACTAGATTGTGCGCTAGTATTGTAGTTGTAAGTAAAATAAATTATCAAGGAGGTCATACATATGACTAATATAGATGTTGAGGGTTACTACTCTCATATTAATATGTTTCAAGATACAAGATTCTATTTAACCTTTACGGAATTGTATAAACAAATTAAGAAAGGAATTGCTGACCCTGAGAAGGTTGAGAACTTTATATTTGAAGTATACAACAACGAAAAGTTGTATCTACTGGTGGAGCAGGACGATTTAATGTGGAAGAGATTTCAAGTATTTGAGAAGTACATGAATAAGTACGGAGTGTATTACGGAGTAGAGTAACCATTCTCTACTCTTTTTTATTGCAAAAAAATAATTTAAAATTTCTTCATTTTTTATTAAGAAAAAAGGGGGAGAATGCATTTTGATAACTAATAGTACAAGTATAAAGCAAATCACTTTCCTACTCCTTTAGACAATAAAGTTTTACCAATGACAGCACCTGTAAGTATACAGGAGAAGGAGGAGGTTTATATGAAAAATACATTTGGTTTTGTAGAATTTCAAACTGAGCATTATTTCAAAGTAGTGGTAGATAGGGTAGTTACATTTCATGAATGTTACATACAGCACAATTTTATAGAAGATACAGAGGAACTAATTGAAGAGGAAAAGGCAGTCCTTACTATCAAACAATGGGAGTTAATCAAACCAGTGGTTCAGTATATATTTAACAGTCAATTGAAAGAGGAAGGTAAAAGGACTTCTAGATTTGTTAAGGGTGACAATTACCTCTCCAAGTTATACGGGAAGCAGTTGCTTGTTCTAGTTTGGGCGATTGAACTTACAGATAAACAACTGGACATTAAAAATGCAGTTTTAAATTGGAAAGGGTTCTCACGTGAAGAACAATGGTGGTTGTTCACAATGATAAATGCCGCTTCTGGTAAATCTAAAGACCGCTTCGGTTGGAGAGCAGGAATTAAAGAAGTACTACTTTACAATCCAACTAACAAGGGAGGTGCTAACAATGGAAAACTTAAAAAATAACGGTTTCAACCCAATTGTAAAAGAAATTATTTTTGACGAATTGATCAGAGAGGGATATAGCCAAGTCGAAGTATTACAGGCTTATGCTATCTTCACTTCTAATAGAAATAACTTCAATGATACATATGTTTATGGAACTCAAAAAGAGGTCTTAAAGACACATTTATCAAAAGTATTAGAAGGAGGAATTCTGTAATGTTTCTTCTAGAAAAGCATGTAACTGATAAGCAACTTAGTCCTTCATTTTATATAAAAACAACTAGAATAGCAGTTCTAAATATTTATGTAATTAGAGTTTATAAGGACGGCAATATATTCCACGAAATAAGAGGGAAATCAATTAAGAAGGTCTACGAACGATTAGAGAATGACTTGGGGATCACCCAATACTGAGTATCAAACTTATAGATAGAAGATTTACTCACCAATGACAGTACCTGTTGATACACAGGGAAAGGTCAGGTGATGCTTTATGGCACAACTAGGAAATATACAAAGAAGAAGTAAAGAAACAAAAACTGAAAGAGATTGGAGATTGTTTGGAGAAGAACTTCAAAGAGAATTGGGAAGTGGCTTTCACTTTGATAATGGGACTTCACAAAAGGGGGACGAATTAGATCAACATATATTCGCCCGTAATGCTAAATTCGATTTTGTATTCTACTTTGGAGGTTGGGATACTCAAACTTACAAGAATATTCCTGCATATCATAAGGGGAATTTCACTGGTAAACAAAAGGATTGGATGTGGGATTTCAACTACCAAATGAATATAGAAGTTAAGCGTGTAGGACTTGGAACTCTACCGTCTGTAATGCCTTACCGTTTTATGAAGGCTTTTGGTGTTCCTTTTAGTGACCGTAGTAAATGGTTGATAGTAGATTTCAGCAATGTATTAAAAATAAGAAACTTTGGTGGTTTTATATATATACTAGAACAAGGTGAAGGAGAACCAGTCCACCATATATTTGGCTCTCATGTTGTTGAAGATGCTTGTATAGGTGAATATAAAATGGATTGGGAAGGAGACCCAACAGAGGCTGGTGGTGGAGGCTATAAGGCTAAAACATTGCTAGATAAGACTTGCTCTCTAAAATTCAATTCCTTTCAGGAAGTTAAGCAGTACATAAGAAGAGTTTCAGAAGTTAAATTAGAAAAAGAAAAGAACCACAATCGCTTCTTGTTCAGGAAGAACATTGAGAAGGGGAAAACGGACATAATAGAGTACTCCGATAATAAAGTGGGGGAAGTTGACCCTGTTCTTTATGATAACGGAGACTTGAGACCTGCTTCTAAGTCTCATATTGAATGTAAGCAGATTATTGATAAGTATGAACCTAATTGCTATGACTATAAAGGACATATTGCATATGAGTGTGAAACTTGTATGGGTGACTGCTTATGAGTAAGAAGAAAGGTAACAAATCAATTATTGACGGTATAGAGTTTGCTTCTGATATTGAGACTGCCTTCTATCTTCATTTGAAGAAGAAAAAGGAAGAAGGTTTGGTTAAGGATATTCGAACACATGTTACATATATACTAATTCCTTCTTATACGGACTTTGAAGGTAATGAGGTTCAGGCTATGACATACACTTCAGACTTCAATGTGATAATGTCTGACGGCTCAGAAATTGTTATAGATACGAAGGAATATCCCGGTGAAGAAGATTACATAAAAAGAAAGTTGTTTATGTCTTTAAATCCAGATACACCGTTCTATTGGGTAGAAAGAACTCCAAAGTATCTAGGTTTCTATTTTGTAAGAGATGGCTTTATAAGTAAATTAAGAAGACGCTATGAAAAACTACACGGTTCTTCTCCAAGTACTAAAAGGAACATTAAATGGACTTCAAGACAAATTGAAGAACATTTCGAGTTTGAGGATAACGGTCTCTTCCTTACTTGGAAAAAGACTAAGAGAATGAAGAAAGGAGTGAAGAAAAAATGAATTTAATTGATTATGAAGTTGTAGAAGTTTTGAATGTTAAACCTTGCACTGAGGAATGGGTTAAGGAGTTTGAAGAGGAAATTTTAGAAATAGAATTAATCGCAAATGCTGTTGGTAGAAATGAGTACCGTAAAATAATTAAGTCTAAAGAAGATTGGAAGAAAATCGAAAAACAAGGATTTTTCCTTAGTTAGAAAGGAGTGAAGAAGAAATGAAACTTTATATTCATATTTGGTATCCATATGAGCAAGTTGATATAGAAGATTGGGCATTAGTCCTTGATAAGGTAAAACTTATCCCTAATTGTACTATTTCAGAGAATGGAGAGGACATATTCTTTACCTTCCCTGATAAAACAGAAGAGTTTCTTACATTAATTGATACACTTAAAGATATGCTAGACGAAGTTCTAGATAGTGAATATTATTTAGATATTAGGTCTTTAGAAGATTGGGTTTCAATTGATATAGAGTTTATTTAAAAAGGAGGGGAAAGAAATGAAGGCTGAGACTTTTACGAAAAAGCATTTTGATATGGTTAAAGCAGAATCGAGATTAATGAACTTCACCATTGAACTAATTGAAGAGTATAATCTGAGCGATTATGACATTGTTAAATTACTTCATAAGGTTCAGTATTCATATATAGTGGATTTAGAAAATGAGGTTGATAAGAGTGGAAATAATTAAGTTTATATTTGTTTACCTCTTATTATGTGTATGGAGCATTCAATTGTCATGGATTACTCCTCACACTGAAAGTTGGCTTGATATTTTTATAATGTATCCATTTATAGGTTTTATGATTTCTTATTTCTTAGGACAGGACTAATCCCCTGTTCTTTTTATATACCATAATCCGCTTCAGGTCCTGTTTTTCGAACGAATGTGCGGTATAATTATAGTAAGTTGTAAAATTGGCAATAATAGAATAAAGGAGATGATTATATGAATTATATCAAACAAATAAATAGAAGGCCTAAGTATCTTATTCTGCTAGTAGGTATGTATAGTGTTATGATTTCATTCTTTGTTATAGGGTTGTTTCCATTTCTGTATATTGTATCTGATATGACAATCAATCAATACTGCCTGTTTATTTCAGGGATCCTACTATCCTCAGGTGTACTGTTTCACTTGTTGCTTACCTTTGTCTACAAGACTAATTCCAAGAAGTATATAGACTTTAAAAAGGAACGGAGACTTGACACAGTATCTATCCTTGTATTTAACATTGTTGTTAGTCCTCTCGTCGGGTTTATTATATATAAGGCATTTAGTAGTGTAGACTATGGGGCTTATGCATGGATTATATTCTCATACGGTTCTCTTGGTTGGTTAATGACCGTTCAAATGATAAGGAAGCCGCTAAAAGAAAAGGAACAAATAAAGAAAAGAATTAATAAAACTTGGAAAGATAAAGAAGGAAATCTGCACCTTTTGTTTAAATAATAAGTATGTAAACTTAGATTATATTTTAACATTTTGTAACACCATTATTATATTACGGTACAAATTAGAGCATGTCATCACAACCTTTTCCCGTTTGGTTGTAGTGATGTGCTCTATTTGTGTTTATAGCCATTTATCAAGGTGTTTATACATAGATTGTTAGATTGTGAAAAGGAGGCGATTTAGAATGGAAGATAAAGGTACACTTGAAGGATTTGCTAATTTCTTTGCGAAGATTAATTCTTCAGACTTAGACCAAGAAGAACAAATAGATATTATATATTACAGAGTGAGTATTTTCTTAGATATGAATGGAAGATTTGATATTGAGTTATTTGTAGACGGAGATGGTATGGAGTATATATATGACTGTTTAACAACGGATTATATAAAGAAGTTAGATGTTGATTGTATAGCAAGAGGTGTAAATCATTTAATACCAGATAAAACAAAAATAATTTTAGTTTCTTCAAAAGAACTATCTGAAGAGGAATTTAAAAATCTGAAGAATTAGGAGGGTTAAAGAAAGGGAGGTTGATATTTGTGGAAAGTAAAGATAGAAAATTAATATTATCAGAAGATGTGAACGGTTCATCAGTAAGAGGTCTTATTCAAAAGATACTGGAGATTAATCTTTATGATCAAGAAAAAGAGGAAAAGGAAGTTGGATATAAAAGAGAACCAATAGAGTTAATAGTTAATTCATTTGGTGGAAGTGTTTATGACGGTTTTGCTTTAGTCTCTGTAATGGAAACAAGTAAAACACCAATACATACAATTTGCTTAGGTTCTGCTATGAGTATGGGCTTTATTATCTACCTTGCAGGACATAAAAGATTTGCACATAGATTTTCTACTTTTATGTATCACGAAATTATTTCTGGAGGCTTTCAGAAGACTGAGGAACATAGAAGGAATGTAAAAGAGTGTGAAAGATTACAAAAGCAATATGACGATTATGTATTAGAAAAGACTACTCTCTATCAAGAGAAGTTAGACAATGTGAAGTCAACAGTTACTGACTGGTATATTCCAGCAGAAGAGGCTGTTAAATACGGAATAGTTCAAGAATTAGTTTAAGGAGGGAGGGATAGATATGAGTGATAATTTTGTTCGTGTAGTTTTTGGGGACGGAGAAGAAGTTAGTGTTACATTCGAACCACCAGAAAGTATAAGACATAGATTAGATGTATTCTATAATGATAATGCGATTAGGTGGGTGAGTTCCGAAGAGATTGAAAATATAAGGAATGATGCACCTTTACCAATACCAAATGGATCTTCTACTATACCACCGGGTGATTGGATTAATGGTGGTTACTATACTTCTATTCACGGTAGTTTTAAGCCATATGTAGAAGAAGTGAAATTGGCAGATAACAAGTATAGAATGACTAGATACTTAAAAGAGTATTATAATCATCTAGTCAAATTGAATAAAGAAGGTATCAACTTTGATTATGAGGAGATTGAGTTGGTTTTCTGCTTTATGCAAGATTATGTTTATTACGGTGAAGAACTTACAGAAAATCAAATAAAGAGAATAAATAGTAAGTATAACAATTGGAAAGATATTAGACATTTAGAAAATCTGGTTTAAGGAGGGTTTAAGGAAAGGGAGGTAGATATATATGATTACAAATGAACAAATCGGGGAGTTGATAATTGGTAGTAGAGATTTAATTAGAACTGGAATTTTAAGTTGCAATATTTATAAAATGCAAGATTATGAGGACTTTGAAGCATTAGTGTTTCTTAGACTAACTGAAAAGATAAAGGAAAATGAAAATACATATTACAAGTTGCTTGAGAATAAAAGAGGTTACTTTGTTAGAACTGTCCAGAATATCATAAAGAATGAATTTAGATTCCAATCAAGGAAGAAAAGAAATAGGAAAAATGAGGTATTAATGGACGAAGAAAAGATGTGGTCTGTATGCTAGATAGAGAATTGAAGACAGAACATATCAGAGCCGCTTTGAAGTACTTATATGATTATACAGATATAGAGATTGTTCCATTAATGGTTTGTTTAAAATACGAATTGGAAAATATCCCTGCTTTTGAAAGGTCTGTTGTTTTACAAAGATATAACTTAGATTTAGAAGTAAATGAGATTGCAAATAACATGGGAATTTCAGAGGCAAAGGTTGATAATATATGTTCTTACTATGTGAGAAGAATTGTAAAAAATATTGAAAAAGATTAATTTAAAAATCATGGAAATGAGCGTAGAAGGTGTTATATAGAGTGTATCACCTCCTATCAAGGAAGAGGCAGGCTAACAATAATGTTCCTGTCTTTTTCTTTTTTTTTATATGTCTGTTAGGGCATTCAAGATATTACGTATAGGCTTGGTAAGGTTCGATTCCTTACAACAGACACCAACATACTATGAGGCAGGGCAAAAGCCGCTGTCTTCCCCCCTCTGTGCCGAGTAGAGTTTACTGCATGCAAACCGTGCGAAAGATGAGGAAGGTTAATCCTGTTGGGGAACAGGTCAGAGTGATTACTCGGCTAACTTTGTTTATAGACCACGCGTGTTAGAGGCTGTTATATGCCTCTATTTTTGTTTTTAAGTCTTGCCTATATAAACACCTTAGGAAGTATTTAAAGACGAAAATAAGGGCTATATACCACCGATTTTTAGGTTATTTTTTGCCTATAAACATAGAAAACCCATAAAACGCTCATAAAGAAAGGAGGGGTTGAAGTGGCTAAGAAAGTAAATTTTAACGATATAGAAGAAGTAAAGAAGTTGCCTAAGAAAAGCCCTAAAAGAAGGGTAGCAGCAATGGCAGTGTATATGGCTAATCCTCATCTTTCTGTTGAAAAGGTAGCACAACTGCTGGAATGGCCTTACGGTACATTGAATGATTGGGCTGCACAAGACGGCTGGAAGAAAGAAAGGGACGAATTGTTTGAAGATATAAAGAAGAATGTAAGAGAAGAAATAAAGAATGAGTTTTCATATCAACTATATAAGGTTGCTTCAACTCTCCTTGAGAGGATACTGGAGTCAGTCCTTAGTCCTAATATGCAAATCAATGATATTAGAGAGTTAAAAGTTGCTATGGATACATTGAAGGAAAATATAAAAATAATGAGTACAACTCAATTAATAGATGAACCGACAACTAAGCATGAGCATTCTCTAGAGGTAGTTGACAAAGCCGACGTTCTCCGTGTCCTTATGGAGGAAGAGAACAATGAGGAAGAATAAAGAAGATATTGTTTTACTAACTCCTGAGAATGTAAGGGAAATAAAGAAATGTAGAGACGATATTGTTTACTTTGCTAATACTTATATCTGGTTTAATGATAAAGAGCGAGGGATTGTTCAATTTAAGGCTTATCCATTTCAGAAGGATTTACTTGTGGATATTGGTAATCACCAAAAGAATATTATCTTGAAATCCCGTCAAATGGGTTTATCGTGGGTAGCATTAATATGGGCACTGCATAGGTGTCTATTTTTCTTTGACCAAAAAGGGCTTATCTTATCAATGGATAAAACAGCAGCAGACGAAGCATTAAATCGAATTAAAGTAATGTATGATTACTTACCTGCATTCTTGAGAGGAACTGAAGGGGATAATAACAAATCAATTATTGAGTTTGCAGATATGAACTCTATGATTAAATCTGTTGGTATGACGGAATCTGCTGGTCGTTCAGATACTCCTACATTTACTATTTGGGACGAAATGGCTTTCCCACGTAAAGGTGTAGACCCTTATAAAGTTTGGGATAGTTTAAAACCTGCACTTGGCCATACAGGTAAATTTATTGGTATCAGTACTCCAAACGGATTCGGTAATCTATTTCACCGCTTCTGGACACAAGGGGAGGAAAAAGGATTCCGTAAGACACAGATTCACTGGACTTCTAGACCGGATCGTGTTGGTGATACCGAACTGTTTAATGAATTAGAAGAAAGAAGAAAAAGAGGATTACAACCCACTACTGAACAGGTTGAGAAGGTTAAACAAGTTAGCCGTTGGTATGAATTGGAATGTGCTGATATGGACGAAGAAAAGTTCTCACAAGAATACGAAATGAACTTCTTAAACTCTGGCCGTCCTGCATTCTCCATTGCTAAGGTATTAAAACAGTTTGATAATGTGTTAGATACATTTACCAAGTTAAATGACCATATAGAGCAATACAAGAAGCCTGAAGCAGGTGTTGAATATATAGCAGCCTTTGATACTTCAGAAGGAACAGGAGGCGATAATAATGCCTTTGGTATCTTCACAAGGGAAGGTGAGCAGGTATTGGAATATGCATGTAATAATATTCCTCTCCGTAATTTTACAGACGAAGTGGTGGGCTTATGCCGTTTGTATAACGACGCTTTACTTGTGGTTGAAAGGAACAATACTGGTATAGGAGCAATCGAACGAATACAAGAAACACATAATTATTTTAATCTTTATTATTCTCCACGTGACGGTAAAGCAGGTTGGCATACTGGACCAGTTACCCGTCCTATTATGATTGATGATTTAAGAGCATTGATAAATAAAGAAGAATTGATTTTACGAAGCACATCCTTGATTGAAGAATTGAGGGTGTTTTCTTATGACGAAAAAGATGTTCCTAAAGCACCAACTGGATACAAGGATGACCGTGTAATGATGTTGGCTATCTTTGGTCAAGCAATTAAGGGTGGAGTTCAGCCTGTTGAAATACGGGTAAGCCCACCTAGAAAAAGAAGAAGGAGGTAGATATATATGGTTTATATTTTAGGATTTCTTGTTGGATTTTTGCTTATTGAGGTTATTAGAAGGAGGTAGATATATATGAGGCAATCCGATATTAGTTATTACTATAATCTTGATAGAAAGTTTTGTTTTTCAGTTGAAGAATGCACTGCATTTGTTGTGGAGGACGAACTGTTGGGTTTTAAGATTGTTATTTTTCAGGAGGATATAAATCCAATTTATAGTTTTGTATCTACATTAGAAGAAGCATATGAGTTATTGAAACAATATCTAGAAGAGTGTATAGGTATTGATATTGACACTATTAAGAACTTTAAAAGCACATTTTTTGATATTTAAAAGGAGGTAGATAAGTATGAGTAAATACACAAGGTTGGAACTAGCACAGCAAGTGGATTATCTTACAGACGTTTTTATACAACAATTCTGCGTTAGAGACGAAGGGAAAGAAACTATTAAAATGAGGGACGAAATTATAAAACTAATTTATCCTGAATGGTTTAATTTAGATAATGGTGAAATCTCAGACGGCTATCATACCTTTAACGAATTGTACCATCACCGTATGATTCTGTTTTCCGTTATTTGTAATCAAAATGAAGATAAGGCTTGGAAGTCCAAACTCCATGCAGACGGAACAATGTATGAAGATTATTTTATTGTTGGTATTACAACAGAGGAAGGTAATTACACATATCATTATCACTTAGATAACTGGAATTATTTCAAAGTAAAAGAACTGGAATATGCACCAGAGTGGGACGGGCATAAACCAGAGGATATAACCAGATTGTTAAGTTTAGGAGAGGGAGGTAGATAAGAAATGAACTTATTAATTTTAATATTTGCACACCTACTTGCTGACTATCCACTACAAGGGGATTTCTTAGCACAACAAAAAGGTAAGAATATGATTGCATTAATAACACATGCAGGTATATGGACAGGGGTTATAGCAACCGCTGCCTTTTTAATTGGGATTGATATTAATTTATTTGATATATTATTCCTTTTCATTGTTCATGCAGTAGCAGATTATATGAAAGCAAAGCCTGTTGGTTTTTACAAAAAGTTAAATCCATTAGGTGCAGGATTAATTATTGATCAATCAATTCACTTAATACAGATATTAGTCTTATTGATTTATAAAGGATTTATTTAACCTATACGAACACCTATTGAACTTTATAACTACGATTACAGACCCCATTTAGAGGGTCTTTTTCTTATGAAAGGAGGTAGTTTTAGTGAAGCAATTTATATATACAAGTAAGAAGAAGTTAATAGAAAAAGATATATTGGAACGACATGCTATTAAGAATAATACGGAGGATATGGACTTTTCCTTTACAGATAAACAAGTGGTAGAGCCTCCATATAATCTTCCCGCTTTAGTTGTCATTTTAGAACAGAATACATATCACAAGAGAGCCGTATATCAGAAGGCTGTTGATATTGCAGGTTTAGGGTGGCAGTTGAAATCTATAGAAGAAGAGGAAGGTATTGAAGAAGTTGAGAATATGCTTAAATCTCTGAATGAAGATTTAGTTGAAGTTCATAAAAGAGGATTAATTGATTACTTTTCTATTGGTTTTGACTTCTATGAGATTGGTAGAGAAGACAATAATCCAAATGCTGCTATTGATTTTATAGAGCATGTTCCTGCACATACTATTCGATTCTTGAAAGGTCGTAAAGTTGCACTACAACAAAAAGGAATGAAAAAGAAATATTTCAAAAGATATAAGTATCCATATGACGTGCATAAAGAAACTGGGGAGATTAAAAAACTTGGTAGTTTGCCTCCAGAATTAAGAGCAAGGGAATTCTACTCTGACGTAGATTATGCACCGGGTCATTCTTATTATGGACAACCTAGTATCATTCCTGCACTTGGAGCCGTAAAGGGTGATATTTCAAGAAGGGAATATAATATTGATTGGTTTGGCAACTTTGGTGTTCCTGCTTGTTTGGTAACTGTATCAGGGGGATTCGATCAAGGTCCTGTTGGTGAAGATGGTTATACAGATTTAGAACGAGCAATTGAAGACCGCTTTGACGAATTAACAGAAAACCCACATTCTACAATGGTGCTTTCCATTCCGTCTGTGAAGGGTTCACCCAATCCTGTTGAGGTTAAAATAGAAAAATTATCAACAGAAGTAAAAGAAGCCTCTTTCCGTTTATACAGAGAGGACAATATGAAAGAAGTATTATCTTCACACGGTGTTCCCGCTTCACGCCTTGCAATTACTGAAAGTGGTGCATTAGGTGGTAATGTTTCAGAACAAGAAACTGAAATATATAAAAGAAGTGTTATTGAGCCTATGCAGAATAAACTAGAACGCTTTATGAACAGCATTATAGAGCATAATACAGGTTCTTTAGCATTTGAATTTAAGTTTAATGATATGGACTTAGAAGACGAACAAAAAGATTTAGATATGGCTATTAAGTTATTTGATAAGGCTGCTATTACTCCTAATCAATTAATTCAATACTTTGGTTGGAAGTATAACCTCTTGGAGAGTTCTCACCCTGCTATGGATTACCACTACCTGAATGGTCAAGCAATTGACGGAGACCTACCAGAGGCTGAAGAAACGGCTATTAACGAACAGATAAACGAAGAGGTAGAGAATGCCTTAAAAAGTTTGAAGAGTACCGTAGAGGAGCAAATACAAGTTTCTAAAAAGAAGTGGTGGTCTAAATGAAAGAATTAGAAAAACTACTTCTTGATATCCAACAAGTAGAAGGAATAATACAAGCAATTAAATCTGTTAATCGAAATACTAGAGCCGCTGAAATACGATTGCATAAGAATTTGAAGAAGGTATTTGTCCCTGCATTTGAAAAGATAATAAGAGAATTATTGAAATTAGATAATGTTCCTAGCAATGATATTACTCGTAGAATTATATTGGAATCTCTTTTTCTAGTTCAAGATAAGTTTAATAAAGAAATAGAAAAGGAAGTATTACAAGCCGCTCAACGGGGTGCTAATAGAACAATCTCTAATATGCAGAAGGCTGGTGTAGGAGTTGCATTTACACCTATTAAGGATAATGTGAGGCAGATTCTTCTCAATCAAACTTTCGAGGCAAGTGAAAGAACTCTTCAGAGAATGACTGGAAATGTTATGCAAAACCTTGTAGAAAGTTATGATAAGGGATTAGGTATTGACGAGGCCGCTGATAGATTACGAAGTAAATTTAAAAGTATGGAAGAGCATGAACTAGTAAGGATTGCACGAACTGAGATTAACAGCGCACAAAATCAAGGTGCATATTTAGTTAATCAGGAAATAGGTGCTGAATATCATATGTGGATTACTGCAGAAGACCACCGTGTTCGTGACGGCTCTACTTCTGATGCAGATCATGTTTCTTTACATGGTCAAATAGTCAGAGTTGGTGATGCATTCTCTAATGGATTAACCCATCCCGGTGATAGAACAGGACCAATTGAAGAATGGATTAATTGCCGTTGCGTATTAGTTCCATTTGTTATGCCTTTAGGCAAAATGCCTCCAATAGGTCAAACATACTTTTATGAAAGTGACTTGGTAGATGTAGCATAATCAATCAAAAATAACGCTTATACACCCTCTACAATCGTTTTTTACGGTTATAGGGGGTATTTGTATTACTTGCCTTGTAAAGTGCATTACAGGGCGAGTATAAGGCTTTTAGAAAGGAGTTGAAGTGTATGCCTGAATTAAGTAGTCCAATTATTGGTTTAAATAAGGATTTACAAATCATGACTGGTGCTGTACTTATACCAGACGAGCCAGATACTGACGGTGATGTAGTCACTAAGAGTCAGATTGAAGCCCTTATGTATGAGTATATGGAAAAATACCAAAATAGCGATTTACAGCACTCATTGAACAATGTTGCAAAAGTTGTAGAGAGTTATTTATTGCCTTTCCCAATGACTGTAAAAGTTTATGGAAAGGAAGTTGAGTTACCTATTGGCACATGGATTATGTCTGTTAAAGTTTCTGACCCTGATATATGGCAAGCCGTACTAGACGGGAAGTTGACAGGGTTCTCCATTATGGGAGTAAGACGTTCCACTCTTGAAGACTTTTCATTTAAGTCAGCAACCAATGAGCAGTTGAATGATTTAGTAAATAAGAGTGAAAGAACTACTCTAGCAGAACTAGGAGATTTCGTTATCACCCATGTGTCAATTGTAGATAAGCCTGCTGTTCCAAAAGCAGAATTCTTTGCCTTTAAATCTAAGGAATTAGAAGAAAAGGGATTGTTTAAGAGGTTCGTAGAGTTTATGAAAGACGAACGAGCCAAGAAATCGAAAGGAGAGGATGTCGAAATGACTAAAGAAGAATTGAAAGATTTTATTTTATCCGTAGTGAAAGGTGCTGAGACCGAAGAGGTGGAGGAAGATACCACAACTGAAGAAGTAGAAGAAACTACTACTCAAGAGGGGGATACAACTGAAGAAGATACTTCCGCTTCTGAAGAAACAAATAAAGAAGATAAGGAAGATAACGAAACTTCAACAGAAGAAGAGACTAACACTGAAGAGACTGATAAGAAGTCTGAAAAGGAATTAACAGACGAATATATCAAGAATTTAATTAAAACTACAATCATGGAATTAAGCGCAGATGGTGTTAATAGTGGTGTAGGCGGCACTTCTAAGAAATCCGCAAAAAGTAGAAATAAGAGTAGCGAAGCATTTGACTTCGACGCAGAGGCAGGAAAGCCTGAGCAAGGATTCGATTTTTATGAATTCTTAGGCCGTGATAAGAACGGCGTTAAAAAAGAAGAAAAGGGGGAATTTTAAATGAAAAGATATTTAGACGATGTTCTAGCATCAGCAAAGAGTGCTAATTCATTCGATATTTCAGATTTAGGAAAGGTTTATTTAAAACCACAACACTTTGCACAATTAGTTAAAAAATTACAAGAGAATACCACTTTGTTGAACTTTGCTAAGTTTACGAAGATGGATAGTCATACTCTAGAAATCTCCAATGTGGGATATAAAGGTAGAACCTTAAGAAGTGGGTATGATACACAAGGTAACTTCCGTGATGTTACAGACGCAGATGAAACTAAACCATTTGTTGTAACAGAGGAATTAGTTGCTAAGAAACTTCGTGCTTTACTAGTGCTTAAAGACGATGTTGAAATTCTCAACCAATATGGAAAGGCATTAGTAGACACCTTTATTGACATGTTAGCAGACGAAATCTCTTATGACATTGAAGTTTATCTTGTACACGGTGATAAAGATATTGTTCCTACCACAGAGCAAGACTTCTTACACCTAGAAGACGGTTGGATTAAGAAAGCAGGAGTGAAAATCTACAATGATTCATTTGATTCTACTAATCCACTTGCACCTTTACTAGCATTACAACGTGCTATTTCACGTAAAGGTTTAAGAAACCGTAAGAACTTGGCTTATGCTATTGACTTTGACCATGAGTTAGATATTCGTGATTTCTACCGTGAACGTCCTACTGAAATGGGAGATCGTTTCTACATTAAGAATGATGAATTATTCCTTGACGGTATTAAAATCGTAACTGTTGATTCACTTAGTGACCCAGACGGTTTAGCACATAATGGTCGTGTTGTAATGTTGCAAAACAAAAATATCATGACATGGGGCCTGTTCCAAGAAGTAACTATGGAGCATGATCGTAATGCTCGTCAAGAGAGTGATGAAATCATTGGTCGTGTATGGCCTGCTGCTGGTTACGTAGATTCTGAAATGGCTGCTGTTGCATTCTTAGATAAAACAAATCCTGACGCAGGTGTTTAAAAATGAATACCTTTCAGGTGATTAATAAATCTAAGAGAACTGTTTATAGGGGAGGATATTACTTCCTTCCTTTACAAACAGTTACATTATCACTAAATGAAAAACAGAGATTTTTTCTAAATGCATCTAGTCATTTAATTGTAAAAAAAGCAGAAGCAGAGCAAGAAGTACATACACAATCTCAGGACGAAGAGAACAACCTTATATGCGAATATTGTGGTAAAGAGTATAAGACTACTAGAGGCTTGGAAAACCACCTCAAGAAAGAACATAGTGAGGTGATTAAAAATGCCTAATTATTATTCAACAGTAACTGAAGTAAAATTGTTTACAGGTATTTCTAAGGAAAGTTTCGATATAGAAACAAAGGAAGAATTTGAACAATTACTTGAAAAATGGTTAATACAAGCAAAAGCATATATTGATAGATATACAGAAATTAACTTCACAGAAGAATATACAACAATCCCTCCAGAAATTGAAGATATAGCGACACGTATCGTAGCAAACAAAATCAAACAAATGCAAGACAGATACAAGAACCCCAATGCTAGTCTAGAAGATAACTCCTCCAATTTTATTTCCGATTCCGTTTTTAGTTCAGCAGTTAAAAAAGATTTAGATATGTTTAAAAAAGAACCTACAACTACTATTTCTATAAGAGTAATAGGCAGTAGAAAAGATGGTAAAAAATGAGCCTAGTATTAGAAGTTTTAGGAGTTGATGAACAACAATTTATTGGAATTGTTAGAAATTGCAGGGAGGCTATTCATAAATCCGTTAATTATACAGCACAGAATACTTTAGCAAGGGTGAAGATAAATGCACCAAAGGATCATGGACGATTGGCAGGTAGTTTTCAATTACATAAAGACGACGACCTTACATACCGTGTATTCACTAAAGTTAAATATGCCTTAATGGTCAACAACGGAACAGGGGAGTTTGGACCAAATAAACGGCCAATCACTCCGAAGAATGGGGAGTATCTGGTATTTAATATTGGTAGTAGAACCATTTTTACAAAAGAGGTTAAAGGACAAAAACCTAATCCTTATATTGACACCTCTATTGACGAAACAAAAACAAGACTACAAGAGTTTATAGAAAAGTCTATCCAAGAGGTTGCTTAAAAGGAGGTTGATATTCATGAGTAAAACTATTGGTGAAGCATATAACGAAATTATAAATAAAGTTATTGAAATACTTAATGCCGAACGTGTAGAAGGTGGAAAATTGGAAGGAGTTAAAAGAATTATTCGTGGAGACCGCACGAAAGGAGTGATTAAGCCTCCTGTTATATGGGTGTATCAAGACCAAATAACTTCAGAAGAAATAACTTCACGAAAAGAAAGAAAGACACTTCCTCTAATACTGGTTGCTGTTTATCAATCGAATGACCCTGAAAAAGGGCATATCAACTCAACCGACCTTGTAGATAAGGCATTGAATATTGTTTTAAAAGACCGCCAATTAGGTGGTTTTTCTTATATTTACGACATTAAATCTGGACCATTTGAGCCGTCCTCTCCATTATTTGCAGATGAAAGTGGAGTGTATGGAGCAGGTGCAACGGTCAATATTCTCTTTGACATTATAAGAGATTAGAAAGGGGGAAAAAGAATGAGTAAAATTTTAAGATATTTTGGTGCTGCTTTTGAAGACGAATTTAATAGTTCAACTTTAAAAGAGCCACAAAATCATGTAGATATAGCAAGTTCAAGTTTAGATATACCACAAGAAAGAGTTTCCTATGTACCTAGTGGTATTGGTAGAGGAACAAAAAAGTATGTAAAAACACCTATTTCTGGTAGTGGTAATGTAGTCCATCCCGTAGATATTCATTCTGTTGGTTTCTGGTTAAAGGCTACTCTAATGGAGTATGCATACACAGAATTAACAACAGGAAGTGGAGAGTTAAATAAGCATGAGTTTATTGGCACTGACGACGCTATGCCTATTTCTTTTGTTTCTTATGTAGGTAAGGATATTAAAGAAGAATATTATACAGGTTGTGTGGTTGAAAGCCTAGAATTTTCATTCAGTGATAATGTTGTACAGATTACTGCAAATGTTGTTTATGCAGACGGTAGTAAGAGAGCATTAAAGGCTAAAGAAGACTTAAATCTAGAAGATTTATTCCCTATTGCTATGCATGAAGTAACTGCAAAAATTAATGGAATTGATAAATCTAGAAAGATACAAGAACTAACTATTACTATTTCCAATAACCCTTCTATTGAGGCAGGACAAACTATTGGAAGCCGTACTACTCGCAGAATTGTATTAGGTGAACGAACTGTTAATATTTCAGCAACTTACTACTATGAGGATGATGAAGAAACCGAACTATTTGAAAACGAGCAAACCTTCTCACTTGAGGTAGATTTTGTTTCAGGTGAAGGAACTTTACATTTTGAATTTCCAAATTGTATTTACGAAGGTCTTACTACTCCAGTAAGTGGAAGAGACTCTATCACTCAAAGTGCTACTATTCGAGCATTAGAGGGATCAGTTAACTACAACGGAACTCAAGTTCAAAGTGACATATATGCAGTATTGAATAACGCGAAAGGGGAGATTTTATAATGAAGAATTTTGGAGATTTAGTTCAAGCAGGTAAAAACTACATTGAAGATATAGAAATTGATTTTAACAAAGAAAAGTACTCTATTCCTGTCCGTCCTTTATCAAAAGACGAGAATGCTAGAATACAAAAATTACAGTCTAAAGGACAAAAAACTAGAGGGGTTTTAAATCAAGAGAACCCTGAAAAATCTAGTATGGAAATTGAGATTGATAATGCCGCTTCTGCTCAATATAATGCAGAGGCTGAAATATTAGCAGTTTCTTTATGCATTGCAGACGGTGAAAAGCATACTATTGAAGAAGTTAAAAATCTTCCTTCTGGAGTTGTTTCACAAATAGCGAAGGCTATCTACCGTATTAGTGGAATTGCAGTAAAGAAAGAAGATAAGGAGGCATTAAAAGAGGAATTAAATTCCTTTCGTAACGACTGATGAAGCCAAGTCGATTATTCGTTTTCATCAAGCAGGATATCCACTAGCCGCTCGACAGGGTGATTTAACCCCGTTGCAGTGGCTATTTTTAATTGCTGGATTTAATAAAGAGAATGAGGAAATGAAACAGGATACAAGTAAAAATACAGAACAGTCAAACAAAGTAAATGTAGAACAACAAAAACAACGAATAATTGAAATGGTTAAAGAAAGGAGGGGTTATTGATGTCTAATGTTGTTGAGATTCTTATTCGTGCTAAAGACCAAGCATCACAAGTATTTCAGAATTTAGCAAACACTGGTGTAGCAAGTATGGGGAGCATAGAGAGTTCTATAGACAATGCTACTTCCACTATGGAGAACATGTCTTCTACCGTTGACAATATGGAAACTTCTCTGCAAAGTGCAGGTGAAACCGCTGAGAATACAGGGGAGTCTATAAATAGTTCTCTTGAACAGGCTGAGGAAAATGCTGACAGTGCAAATCGTTCGTTTAAAGATATGTTTAAAAACTGGGAAAGTGGAGCAAAGAAGGCTGGTCTTGCAATATCTGCTACAGGTGTTGCTGTTGACGTTTTAGCACAGAAACAAGCGACACTGACAGAAGACACTCATAGATTGGCTAATGTAACGGATATGACTAGTAAAGAAATGCGGCAACTAGCGGTAGAAACAGCCAATGTAACCTTTCCGATAGAAGATGCCACTGCATTATTTGAGACTGCCACACAGCAAGGTATTCGCTCAGGTAAGGCTATGAAGGAATATGCCACATACTGGGATACCTTAGGGGATGCCGTTCGTGGCTCTGGTCCTGAATTAGCAAAGGCAGGAGTTAGTCTCCAAGCCATAGGTATAGAAGCAGGTAATGAAAAAGAAGCATTAGGTGCATTTGGCTTTGTATTTCAAGAGACCACAAGTTCAGTTGAGGAATTTCTTTCTTTTATTGATAAAACTGGTCCTGAATTAAGGAGTATGGGTGCTGACATAAATGATTCTGCTGCTATCTTAGGTGTACTAGAAAAAGAATTTGGTATGACTGGAAGAACTGCAAGACAAGAGTTTAGGGCAGCAGTCAATGAGTCTGACGGTACTATGCAAGGCTTGTTAGATACTTTAGGGGTTTCTACGGATTCCTTTAATCAGTACAAACAACAAGTCAAAGAATCAAGTGGTGTTATACAAGAGAATGCTGACATACACGCCGAGAGTTATACTCCATTACAAAAACTAAAGCATCAATTTGATGAACTTACCTATACGTATGGAGACCAAATCCAAACATTAGGAAACCTATCAACAGTTATGATGGCAACTGGTCCACTTATTCAGGCAGTAGCCTACCACCAACAAATAGCAACAGCCGCTACTAAGGCTTGGACAGTAGCCCAAAAGGCAGGAACAATTGCAGCAAGAGCATTTGCAGTTGCTCAAACTATGGCTCTCGGACCAATCGGTCTCATTGTAGCAGCCATTGCAGCCGTTATTGCAATAGGATATCTTCTTATAAAACATTGGGATACGGTCAAAAAAGTAGGCATTGCAGTTTGGGAGGGAATAGTACAAGCAGCCGAGTTTTGCTGGGAAATGCTGAAAAAAGGGGCTATAAACGCATTTAAGATTCTCACTTTCCAATGGAGAATGCTATACCAAGCCTTAAAAATTGGCTTTGAATGGATTAAGGAGGTTGGACCTAAACTTTGGGAAGGAATTAAGAATGGTGCAAAAACAGCATTCGATTTTATCAAAGGTGTCTGGACTAAATTAGGAGATTTCTTGTCTAGTATTTTTGAAGGTGCTATCAAAATTATAAAAGCACCATTTAACTTCTTTATAGACGGCTTTAATAAAATAATTAATGGACTTAATGGATTAAATATTAAAGTTCCTGATTGGGTTCCTTTAATTGGAGGAGAACGCTTTGGATTTAATATACCAAATATTCCACGACTTCATACTGGTGGTGTATTTAATGCACCTACAAGTGGTGGTGAAGGTCTTGCATTATTGAAAGACGGTGAAATGGTATTAGACCCTATGCAATCAAGAAAAGAGGCACAAAATCAGGGTAAATCCCGTCCTCAAATCATTAAACTTATTATTGATAGTAGAGAGTTAGCCGAAATCGTAGCAAACACTATGCAGGACGAAATAGAGTTAAGGGGGTTTGAGTAAAATGATTGAAGTATATATCAGAGGAGAACTAGTCGACATAAAGGCTGGTTCTTTTAATTTACAAAAAAATCTCAATGGCTTTGATACTCTCACCTTTACGATTATGACATTTGAGGATAATAGATGGTTTCAAGAAGGGGAAGAAGTTAAAGCCTTTTATAAAGGGAAAAAGATATTTGGTGGATTTATCCATAAGCCTAAAGAAAGCAATGCTTTATATAATTACATGTTACATAATATACAGGTTAAAGGGTACGAATATCTTCTTGATAAAATAACTGTTGGAAGAGCATATCAGAATAAATACTCCAAAGAAGTTTTAGAGGCTTTATATAACGAATATTTCAAACTAGAAGGAATTAGAAATGTATTAGCCGATAAAGGTGCATATCTTACTGACGTTAAATTTGGATATATAAGTGGATTAAAAGCAGTTGAACGATTGGCTGAAAAATCAAACTACATATTAAGGATTACTCCTGATAAGGATATTATATTTAAAGACAAAGATAACTTTCCTGCTCCTTTTAACCTCAATTGGGAGAACACCCTAAGAGGAACTGTAAGAGTAAGTAAAGGTAATCCTAAATACAGAAACCAACAACATATAGTTGGAGGGCATGCTTTAACGAATGGACTTGTTGAAGAATTTAAAGGTGATGGAAGTAATAAAAACTTTACACTAGCCTATCCTGTTGGTTCTCAAGCACAAGTATATATTTCCAGAAATGGCGCTCCTTTTGAAAGTGTCATTATGGGTCTTAAAAAATTAGGAACAGACAAAGAAGGAATGGAGTTTTTCTTCGAGATTGGTGACAATGTTGTTACTCAGAACAGTAACAGTGAAGCATTGACAGAAGCCGATATTATACAAGTAAGATATTATGGCATGTATCCTGTTGTATTGGTTAATAAGTCTAGAAGTGAAATCAGAAGAAGGAAAGAATTAGATAAGGGAACTGGTATTGTTGGTGCAGTTGTAGAGACTAATCTAAGAGGTCTTGACAGGATTGAAGAGGAGAATGCACGGATACTTAACCACTATGCAACCCAGAATAGTTTCGAAGTTGAGTATGAAACAGATATAGACGGATTAGAACCGGGTATGCTACAACAAGTGAATTTACCAGAGCATGATCTTGTCAATACGGAAGGATTGATTACCTCTGTAAGAGCAAGGGATAAAGACAATAGAATAGTATATTCAGTGAAAGTTATAAACGGACCCGCTCATGAAGATTGGGTCTCTTTCTTTGGAAAAAGTGAGAACAAAGATAGGGAACTAATTGAAGGATTGGAACTAATCCAGCCTGTGCATGAGTTTGATAAGTGGTGGAAGGAAACTGAATTCCCTAATCTATTTAATACCTATATATATCCTAGCAGAAATACATTCCCAAGTTCTTCTCTATATCCCGTTCTATTAGGTGCAAGTAGTTTGAAATATATTGCTTATTATATCAATGGAAATGAAGCAGGAAGAGTGCCTATTTTAACAAGTGACCAAGACAGGGATACTTTAGCAATCTATTCCCGTGCAATTATGGGTTCAGATATTGACGGAAAAATCACTCACTTAGCATGGATTGGTGGAAGTTTAGCAACAAGTGAAGTAGGAACAGGTATCTATTTAGATATTCAAGAGTTTAACTTTGAAAAAAGTAAACTTGAAACATTGCAGATTGAAAAGACCGATTGGAGGTGGCTATAAATGGCATATTCGAGAACAAGATGGAATGAAAGAACGGCCATTACTGCAGACCGTTTAAACAACTTAGAAGAAGGGGTTGAAGAGGCTATCCATAAAGCAGCAAAGGTTGATTTACGAACAAGTGACCCTGACCCTACCCTTTCTTCAAATCAAGGTTATTTATATATCCGTACTGATTTAAAAGGTGGAGGTTCAAGTGGTGGCTCAGGTGGAACTGGTGAAACAGGCTCGTTCTCTGCTAAGTTTAATAATATTGATAGACCTAATCTAACTGTATCATTCTTTTATGAGTATAGTGGAGATTTAAGTAAGGTTGAGATTTATAGGGACAATTCCCTTATAGACACTCAAACTTCAGGATTTAATTCTGGATACACTGATACAGTTTCAACAGCAAAAACATACACATATAGATTCGTAGGACTCAACTCAAATGGAAATCAAATAGGAGAATCTACTGTTGACTCCGTTAAATTCAACATTTAAAGAAAGGAGGGGGATATATGGAAAAGAAAGAAGTTGTATATAACTATGAGATTATTAAAGAAGAAAATAAGCAGATTGTTAAACTATCCCCTGAACCTCTTTATATAGAGGGGAGGGACGGAATAGTTGCTATACAGGAGTATTACAAAGAAGAGATTGCTCTAATTGAGAGTGGTGCAGATACTACTGGAAATGAACGAGTTAAAGAGTATCTTGATATTGTAAGTAAATTCACTGAACCAACCTTTAAAGGGAATGTAGAAATTGATAATCCAGATATAGAAGTTCATGCCACACCAAGAACTGAAGCAATCAAACGGAAAGAAAAAGAAATTGGAGTTAAATATCCAAGCAATCTTGTGTGGGTAGACGGTGCTAACACCTCTGGTGTAGTAGTTCTAGATAATACTAGATATAAAAGGATTTATCACTTACAGGGTGATAGTAACGACCCTAATATGACTATTAATTACATTGAAGAATATAAGGAAGGAATGGAAAGACCTTACTTTGTCAAAAACTACGAAGAGAATAAAACATATGTATATGTAAATCACTTCAGTGGTATAGGAACGGAGGCAGAACCTTATTATGTTAGAAATCAAGCAGACTTATGGAATGTAAGGGAAGACACTTATGCTTATTATATTCAAGTTAATGATATAGATATGTCCTACACGCATGAAATGGCTCCATATACAGATGGGACATTTGCAGGGTGGACACCTATTAATGGTTTTTACGGAACATATGACGGACAAGGATTTACTATTAGCAATTTATATATAAATAGACCTTCTAAATTTAATATAGGTTTGTTCGGTTCAACTGACAGGGGAGCAATAATTAAAAATTTAATCTTAACTAACTTTGATATAACATGTAAAAATAATGGTGGAGCATTAATTGGGACGGTTCGCTTTGATAGTTCAAAAATCAATAATGTTCATGCTGTCAATGTAAAAATAACGGGACAAAGAAACTTTATAGGTGGGCTCATTGGTGAGGCTAGAACCTCAAGTATAATAAGTTACATACAAAATTGTTCAGTCAGTGGATCGCTTACCAATACAGATGATTATGCTGGTATAGGTGGCGTAGTTGGAAGAACAAATAATATAACTATACTAAACTCATATTCTAATATGGATATAGTAGCAGAAGGTAGTATTATAGGTGGAATAGTGGGTGAAACCCTATCTAATACTCATGTAGAAAATTGTTACAGTCTAAGTAGAATACCTAATAATGATAATGCTGGTGGATTGTTAGGATATGTAACAACCAGTGGTCCCGTTGAAGTAATAAATTCATATTGGGATACAGAAGTTTCTGGAATTGCTACTTCTAATGGAGGTGGTAAAGGTAAAACCACTGCTGAAATGAAAGATATTAATACCTATGTAGGTTGGGATTTCACTAATATATGGACTATGAATACAGCAGATGGATATCCTGCACTAATCCTATATAACCCTAATCCACTTGATCCTCCAGATAATGGTGGTGATACAGGTGGTGGCGACACTGGTGGAGGAGGAACAGACCCAAATGAACCTACTGAAACACCTGCTGACTTCTTCCTTCACTTAATTGGTGGTAGTAAAATATTAAAAGCAAGTGTAGTTTATTTAGAAAATGCAGGAGAACTTTCATACCCTTATTTTAGAGTGGTCACTGATAGTAATATCGGTGTATTTAAATTAAGAAAAATGGACGAGGTAGACAACCCAGACAACTATCCATTTAGGTGTATTACACATTACCAGATATTTTTAATTGAAACCAATGAGGCTACAAATTAAGTAGTCTCTTTTTTTATTTCTACAAAGGAGGTGAGGAAAAGAAAGGGGTTGTTGTTATATGAATTTTATAGAAAGATTCTTCACGGGATTAGTTTCCTTGATTGCTGGATTTTTTGGTATAGCCGTTAATCAGGGGATTGTTGATAAATTAGGGGCTATGTTCCTGCTAATGGCGTTATTCTCATTCAGTGTATTGTTGGTGGAATATACAATCAATGTAATGGATAAGAAGCACACCTTACTAGACTACACTTTACCTTTAGCGAAAATGTTCTTCTCACTTGGAATATTTATAATCCTCTCAGTGAGTTCAATTATAGGAATAGGTGTAGACGGAGTAATGCATGACGTATTATATTTCACTACTTGGAGTTATACAGGATTAATGGTTACTTCAAATATCATTCAATTGTTACGCTTTGGAAATAGAATTGGATTACCCGGCATGAATAAATTAATTGAAGTTGTAGAGGGCATTTCCTCTATATTTACAAAGAAAAAATAAACCATATGAATACCTGTTGAGTTACTTAACTCGCATTACAGAGCCTGTTTTAGGCTCTTTTTTATTTGAAAAATAACTTTTGAAAGGAGTTGTTGCGAAATGAATATTAGAAAACTTTTAGTTTCTAGTAATGTGGCTAAAAAGGTCACTTATAGTGGAAAGAATAGCAAGAAGTTCATCGTTATCCATGAAACAGATAATACAAGAAAAGGAGCAGGTGCTGATAATCATGCCCGTTTGCAGTATAACGGAAATAGCCGTAGTGCTAGTTGGCATTATCAAGTAGATGGTAAGGAGATTGTTCAATCTTTCAAAGATGATGCTCAATGTTGGGCTGCTGGGAATAAGTATTACAACCAAAACGGAATTCAGATTGAGATCTGTGTAAATCCTGATAGTGATTTTAAAACAGCAGTTAAGAATACAGTATGGCTAGTAAAATACCTTATGAATAAATACAATATACCGATTGAAAATGTAATACAACATAACCGTGCTTCTGGAAAGAACTGTCCTAGATATTTAAGAAGTGGTGCAAAGGGAATTAATTGGAAACAGTTTATTGACATGGTGAAAGGGATTAAATCTTCTACACCTAAAAAAGAAGAAACCAATAACATTCCTTCTACTTATAAAATTAAGAAGGGTGACACTTTCTGGGGAATTAGTAGAAAATATAATATTTCAGTTAATGACATTAAAAAATACAATCCAAATGTAAACCCTAATTCTTTACAAATTGGACAAGTAATCAAACTTAAATCTTCAAACTCTACTTCAAAACAAAAACCACAACCAAAACCAGTTTCTAAATATCCTCTTCCTTCTGGAATTCTCAAATACGGAAGTAAAGGTGAAAAAGTAAAGCAATTACAAAGAGCCCTGAATGCTGTTTACTTCAAGGTTGGCAAAGTTGATGGAAGTTATGGACCAGCAACAAAGGATGCTGTTCGTAGATTCCAAAGTATGTACTACGGACTAAAAACAGATGGCATTTATGGTCCCGCTACAAAAGCGAAATTAGAACAAAAACTAAAAGAAATGAACCTCATTTAATAACTAATAAAGATTGATAACTGTTATTAATCAATATATTACTTATAACCACCATTAACAATCATTATATCTATTATAACTCTTATAACAGTTATCTTCTTTTATTAATAAATATTAATGAAAGGAGTTGATTAATAATGTTTGAGAGTGTAGAAGTATATTTCCTCATTGGTGCTATCTTCTCTGTTGTAATTGCTATACTTACTCCATTTGGCAGAACTTACATTAAAAAGTTCTACAATTTCCTAGTTAGAAAACTTGGAAAAGAGACTGCTGACTTGATTATGAGGGCAATCAAATCTCTTATTAAGTACTTAATTAATAATAAAGATAAAATTAAAACAGTAGTTTCTAAGAAATCTAAAGGAAAAGTTAGCAAAAAAGACCTAGACTCTTTCGAAGATGGGTACAAAAAGGGGAAAGATATAACAAAATAATTAGTAAAATACTGCAAAGATAGTTGAATGATAACCAAAGATAGAACAAGAATGGTAATAAATAAAATACCTAAAATAAATTGAATTTAATGCTGAAATAAATCCATACATAGGGATAGCCGTAAGGTTAGACCTATGTAAATAATGGTTTTAATACTTTGTGGAAGGTTTTTCACGACATTTATTTATATTAATTTTATGCTACTTAATATGAGAGTAAATGGCATATATTAAGAAACGCTTTTTCTTTTTATTTTTCTTATATTTTCTTCATTTTTTATTAAGAAAAAAGAAGGAAACCGCCTTTTGACCTATAAATGTACAAGTGTAAAACAAATAATCTTTAGGAGGCTGATACTCATGTCAGTAAAGGAAAATCTCATGTTAGCAATGGTAAACTTAGGTCAGATTGGTGCGAAAGAAATTTTATCAATTTTAATGTTCGTGATTGTTTTCGGAACAATTTTTATGCTTATTGGTTATATGTATAACCGTTTCATTAAGCCGAAACTTTCAGACAAACAACAAACAATCTTCAAGCCAATATTCACTTACTTTGTTCTAATGGTATTTGGAATTGGTATTGTATCAATGTTTATGTAATGTAATAAAGGGATAAGGGGATAACACCTCTTATCTTTTTTTATTATCTATTATTCCAATGTATATGTAATTTCGTAGATAAAAAAAAGTAACTAAGGATTAACCCTAGTTACCAATAACCTCAAACATATCCATTTGGTCGTGTATGACTTCATGAGTATTATTTTTTCTTTTATATTCTACAACATTACCTTGACTGCTTACATATTGATCAATAGCATTCGCAACAAACTCAGCCAATTTTACAGGAACAGCGTTTCCTATCATTTGTTCTAAGTTTGTCTTACTTCCTTCAAAAATAAAGTCTTTAGGAAAAGTTTGTAGATAACTTCTTTCAATAGTAGTTAATGCACGGACTTTTCTAGGGTCTTCTGTGTCACGTGGATGACCTTTATATCCGTCAGGTACTGGTCTATTTACACCCCTGACAGTTGGAGCAGGTTCGTCAATGCTAAATACACCTCTTCTATTATAGTTTCTAGGGTGTCTATAATAATGTTCAAGTCCTAGACTATCACCAAAATACATTCTTGGTGTCATTGGTTCTTTACTTATCTTATCTTCAATGAACGGGAGGAAAGCATTGTCTTTACCGCCTAATTCTCCAAACAAGAAAAATCTTTTTCGTTTCTGAGGAACACCACAAAGAGAGGCATCTAATATCCTAGAAGTTAAGCCATATCCTGCTTCTTTAAAAATGTTAACTGCCCTTTTGTAAACATCATATTTCTTAATCTGATCTACATTTTCCATTAAGAAATACTTAGGTTTTACATTGGCAATGATATTAGCATAATCAGTTGTTAAGTTTGCATTAGCCTCTTCTTTCCGTTTTCCTGCTGAAGAGTAATCTTGACATGGAGGACCACCTATAATTATATCGGGGTTTTGTTTTATAAAAACATTGTAGTCCTCTACATTAGATAAATCATATTCATATATTGGGTGTTCAAAGTTTTTCTTGTATATTTCAATAGCCTTGTCCCAATTCTCATAAGCAGATATTATTTCAAAACCTGCATTTTGGAAGCCTAAAGACAAACCACCACAACCAGAAAACAAATCAATCGCGCGCATAATTTCAACTCCTATTTATTCTTCTTCAAATATATCAGTAGAGGCAGAAATTGCAGCATCAAATCTTCTTTCAGGGCTTAGCATTTTTTGACCGCCCCCTAAGACTATATTTGCAATTTCTTCTCTTTTAATTCTAGGTGTTAATAACTCATTACTTCTCATATACGGATTTGTCTTATTGCCATTAGAAGCAAAAGCCTTATCCGTTTGATTATGAAAAGGCATAGTATAAATTTTACTACTATCTATTCTATCATTAAATGTAGATTGATGTAACAGATATAGTAACCAAACAAGTGCGCGCGAATAACGGTCTATTTTAGTTCTATTTACATTTATTGAGTCGATAAAAAGTCTTGTAAGTGCAAAGTCAGACCATACAAACATATCCAAACAATTATCTTCTAATGCTGGAGTTTTCCCTTTAGTTTTCCAGACTGGGTTCATGATTAAAGGACTTTGTTTGTCAAGATTTGCACTTAATATACTATTAAGTGTATATATCATATCAGGTAACAATTCCAATAATGTATACTCGTCAGTCCAGTCTGTGATTCTATCAGTAACTGGATTCAATAATCTTTCTAAAGAAAGTTTATCATGTTTATATATTTCTACTATATTAATTGCTAAGTGTATTATAGAGACCGTTCTAATAACAATCTCACTTCCATACTGAACCTCGTCTTTATGATAAGTTGCACTGTCAGGTATTGCTGTGAGTTTAACTTCATGGTGAGAATAGTATTCTGGTGGTTCTTCCCCGTCTGTAAGAGACTTAATAACTAAATCACTTCTCAATAAGGACCTATCCAACTCATTGTGTGGTTCGTACAATCCTTCGAATTCATAATAGACATCATCAATTGTTTTATCTTCTGGTATTCTAAACAGATTCCTTACAGTTATGTAGTCTTTATATACTTTTAGACTACTATCTTCGCTACCTAACTTAAGATAAACAGGGTTAATATTCTTACTGTCCATATAACAGGCTAATGCAGCAGGAAAACTACTGTTAAACTGATTTTTTCCCCAATTATCTTCTTCTGTAAAATCTCTATTTGAATATTTCAATCCAAACAACCCAGATTCTTCGTTTGCCATATTTACTCCTTTCCCCCGATATACTTCTAACTTACATGAAATAGGAAAAAGGTTCCATAGTTTTATTTAAATTACTTGTAGATGATTAGATTCACGTTATCATGAGAGGTAAATAAAGACACACAAGAAGGGTGATTAATTTGGGGAAGTATTTTGGTGTTACTTTCAACTTTGAGGAATATAACTATGTAAAACATATGCTCACTGACCATGCGAGTGCTTTCAACAAAAGAATAAATATCTTTCTTTTATTAAACATTGATATGCTAGAAATATATATTAGCCAGATTGATAGGACATTATTTGATCGTGTACTTATATATGACCATGAGGAACTAGGAAGTTGGGAGAACCTCAAGCAGTTCTCATTGATTTGCAATAAATACAATTTAGAATGGTCTATCCTAAAGCAAGATTTACATAGTGATGTTCCATTGGAATTGGATTATCTATTAGAGATTGTTTAATTCTTTTTAAGATTTATCAAGAATGTTATTTCATACTAATTTGGTCTTTTAAGTTTTATGATATCCTATATTCAAACAAACAAAATAAAAGGCCAAGATGTATAGCAAGTCAACAATCATAACACATATTTATAACACTATTCAGTAATACATACGGCCTCCATTAGGAGGTAATACGTATGCAGCAGTTTACAGAAAAATTACACGAAAGTTCAATCCCCAAAGGACATATATTGTCTTCAAGGGGAGGGGTTGCAATGAATGAGGATGTTCAACTCCAAGACAGTGAACAGGCAAAAGAAATTAGACAGATAGAAGGAAAGTGTGGAATAATCACAGTATTCAAACCTTCCCGTCAAATTGCAGAAACAGACGAAGATATCCACTCACTTATTGCAAGAGTATTATTAATTAAACAGAAAAGACTTCAAGCCGCTGGAGAATAATCCAGTGGTTCTTTTTATATTGTAAATATGTTGATAATTAAAAATACAGTCTGGTATTTTATTTTTAGTATACATCATTATATAACTGATGAGTTAATTGTGGCTCATACGAACGAGGCGGAATATCGCTCATTTATTGCAAATCAGAAAAATGAAGCGCTGCATTCCAGAATTATTGTTATGCCTATTCCGTATAATCTCCAGGTAAGTCAGGAAGAGCGCATATATCAAAAAATGATTCACGACAGCGATATGGCTCATGTGCATATAGCTCCACATGCTTTAAGAGTTGCGGCCATCTTTTCAATCCTAACCAGATTGGAGGATTCCAAGAAACAGGGCGTTGATATTGTTAAGAAAATGCGGCTGTATGATGGTGAGAGTGTAGAAGGCTTTAATCAGTTGGATGTGGAGGAATTGAGGAAGGAGTTCCCTGTAGAAGGGATGAAGGGGATTGATCCACGGTATGTGATTAACCGGATCTCATCCACTATCATTCGTAAAGAAGTACCATCCATTAACGCTTTAGATGTACTCCGCTCGCTTAAAGAAGGGCTGGACCAACATGCATCCATATCTGATGATGATAAAGAAACCTATATGAATTATATTTCAATTGCACGAAGAGAGTATGATGAAATCGCCAAGAAGGAAGTTCAGAAGGCCTTTGTATACTCGTATGAAGAATCTGCAAAAACCTTAATGGATAACTATCTTGATAATGTCGAAGCGTTTTGCAATAAAAATAAATTAAGGGATCCATTGACAGGGGAAGAAATGAACCCGGATGAGAAGTTAATGCGTTCAATTGAGGAGCAGATTGGAATTTCGGAAAATGCCAAACGTGCTTTCAGAGAAGAGATTTTAATTCGGATTTCTGCATATGCCAGAAAGGGTAAACGCTTTGAGTACAGTTCCCATGAACGTTTGCGTGAAGCAATTCAGAAGAAGTTGTTTGCTGACCTGAAGGATGTAGTGAAAATCACCACCTCATCCAAGACGCCAGATGAGTCCCAGCTTAAGAAGGTTAACGAAGTGATTGCCAGATTAATAGATGAGTATGGATATAATTCCGTATCAGCAAATGAATTGCTGCGTTATGTTGGAAGTTTGCTGAACCGGTAGAGCTTGAAATTGACAGAACCAGGATAAGTGCTGGTTCTGTCTTTGTGTTGACATGAGGCAGCGAAAGTTCGTTATGTTATTCAATCAGTTACTAAAACCAAGCAAACTTTGCGGCACAGATATCTCTTCAGTAAAAAAATGCATCCATTTTAGTTCAAGCATTCCTTTATTTTGAGGCAACTAATCTTTTCTCCAACACTTGCATTTTTTCTCCACTTGCTATATATTGGTTATAATATTCTGAACATACTATCCGGTTAGTGAGTTAACCACAGTATATATAGAGGGGTGTTGTAATGGATTTCTCTTATTCAACGAAAGTGATTGAGCTCCAGAGGAAGTTAACAAATTTTATGGAGGAGCATGTCTATCCAAATGAGAAAACCTATGAAGTACAACTAAATGAGCAAACAAGTCGATGGGAAAAAGTGCCACCGATTATGGAGGAGTTAAAACAGAAGGCAAAGGAAAAGGACTTATGGAACCTTTTTCTTCCTGACAGTACATATGGCGCAGGATTGACGAACCAGGAATATGCACCACTTTGTGAGATAATGGGTCGTTCCATGATTGGTCCTGAGGTGTTTAACTGTAATGCTCCGGATACCGGGAATATGGAAGTTCTCGCGCGTTACGGGTCAGAGGAGCAAAAAGTGAAATGGCTTGTTCCATTGCTGAATGGCGAAATCCGTTCCTGTTTTTCCATGACCGAGCCGGATGTGGCTTCCAGTGATGCAACAAATATAGAAGCGAGTATTACACGGGATGGTGATGAATATGTCATTAACGGACGGAAATGGTGGTCTTCGGGAGCGGGTGACCCTCGCTGTAAAATCGCCATCGTTATGGGGAAAACCAATCCGGAAGCAGCGAGGCATGAACAGCAGGCAATGATCCTTGTTCCCTTGGATACACCTGGGGTTACCATTGAACGGATGCTGCCTGTATTTGGTTATGACCATGCCCCACATGGACATGGAGAGATAACATATGAGAATGTGAGAGTCCCTGTAGAAAATATCATCTGGGGGGAAGGCAAAGGGTTTGCTATTGCACAAGGGAGGCTTGGACCGGGGAGAATTCATCACTGTATGCGGCTAATTGGTGCAGCAGAGCGGGCCTTGGAGGAAATGTGTAAGCGTGTGCAGCAACGGGAAGCCTTTGGAAAAAAATTGGCTGGACAGGGTGTTGTACAGGAATCGATTGCTGAATCAAGGATTGATATTGAACAGGCCAGATTACTGACTCTAAAGGCAGCTTACATGATGGACACTGTTGGCAATAAGAAAGCAAAAGCAGAAATAGCGATGATTAAAGTAGTGGCACCAAGCATGGCGCTACGTGTCTTGGATAGAGCCATTCAGGCATTTGGCGCAGCTGGTGTGAGTGATGATTATACGCTTGCAGCCCACTGGGCAAATGCCCGGACACTAAGACTTGCGGATGGACCGGATGAGGTGCACCGCAGACAGATTGCCAAGCTCGAATTAAAAAAATATCACCTGGAGGGAAGATAATATGAACGTTCTTGATCTATTTAGATTAGATGGCAAGACAGCAATTGTCACAGGGGGTGCACGGGGACTTGGAGCACAGATTGCAGAAGGATTTGCAGAAGCAGGGGCCAATGTAGTTATTTGCTCACGCAAGCTGGAGGCCTGCCAGGAAATGTGTGAACAATTGAAGAAACATAATGTGGGTACTCTGGCGGTTGCTTGTGATGTTACCAATCCGGATGATGTGAAGCAGGTTGTTTCCGAAACAAAAGAGAGGTTCGGCTCCATTGATATTCTGGTGAACAACAGTGGTGCCACATGGGGAGCGTCTGTTGTCGATATGCCTCTTGAGGCATGGCAAAAAGTAATGAACGTCAATGTTACCGGGACTTTTTTGATGAGCCAGGAGGTTGGTACAGTGATGATTAAGCAAAACAGCGGAAAAATTATCAACATCTCATCAGTGGCCGGCTTTGGCGGAACAGATCCTGCTTATATGGACACGATCGGATACAATACAAGCAAAGGTGCGATTATGACATTTACAAAAGACCTGGCAGCAAAATGGGGGCAGTACAATATTCATGTCAACGCAATAGCACCAGGGTTTTTCCCGACCAAGATGTCACAGGTGCTTATTGACTACGGCAAGGATAAGATCTTGCAGGGAACGCCTCTCAAACGACTGGGCAGTGATTCGGATTTAAAAGGCGCAGCATTATTCCTGGCATCCAGCGCGTCCGACTATGTCACAGGAGATATTTTAGCCGTAGATGGCGGAGCGAGCGCGCTATAAATAAGATTATTGAACAAGCACCGGGGTCTGGAACCTGGAAAAGTGTTTTTTCCACAAACACTATAATAACTAAAAAAATTAACAAATGGGGAATCAGCGATGAAGGAAAGAATGACAGCACAGAGTATTAAATTATTTGAGAAAAAAGGTTTCAGCCAGACATCGATTCAGGATATTGTAAACGAACTTGATGTCACCAAAGGAACGTTCTACTATTACTTTTCCAGCAAAGAGCAACTGTTAATGGATATCCATTCTGATTACATTACTCAGCTATTAAGCCGACAACAGAAAATTATTCAACAGGAGGAGATTTCCCAGTTGGAAAAGATTCGCCGCATTATTTCCCTGTTGATTACCGATATAGCGGATAAAGGATCAAGTGCGCGTGTCTTCTTCAGGGAAATACGCCACTTGAAGAGTGAAAATATCGAACAGATTAAGCAACAGAGAAATGAGTTCCGTTTTAACATTGAAAAAACCTTGGATGAAGGAAAAGAAAAAGGGGAATTCCGTGAAGGCCTGCGTTCAGACATGATCGCATTTGGCATTTTAGGTGTTACCAATTGGAGCTACCAATGGTATAAGCCTGATGGAACTATAACCCCGGATGAACTGGCAGAAATTTATACAGACATGATTCTAAACGGTATTAAGTAAATGGAGCATGGAGGAACAGGAGGGACATAGTTGGACATTAAGGTGAGGTTTGGTGAGACAGATACATTGGGTCATATCAATAATACAAGTTACTTTATTTATATGGAGGAAGCCAGAATTGAGTTTTTGGCAAAAATGGGAATTGATATACAAAAGGAAAATTATGCATTTATGCTAGTATCGACAAAGTGTGATTTTATTAAGCAAGGATACTTCGGCCAGGTACTAGGTGTTACCACAGAGGTAAGCAGAATGGGTACAAAGAGTATGACATTAACAAGTACCATGAGGGAGAAGGAATCAGGAGATGTTATTGCAAGAGGAGATGCCGTCCTTGTTTACTTCAATGTGAACAAACAGAAGACTGTTCCGATACCTGAATCATTCAAAGAAATACTGAGTAGTAAGGCGGTGAAATAATGGCAGACCAAACTACCGAAACGATCGAAGTACGAAAAGGAGAAGAACTGGATAAGCAACGGCTGGCGGACTTTATTACCGGAAATATTCCCAGCATTCCTGAGGGGAAATTAGAATTAAAACAGTTTGCAGCTGGACATTCAAACCTTACCTATCTTGTGAAAATTGGCGATTGGGAAGCCGTGCTGCGGAGACCACCATGTGGCCCGGTAGCACCGAAAGCCCATGATATGGAGAGAGAATATCGCATCTTGTCAAGCCTAAATCCTGTATTTTCCGCAGCTCCAAAGCCATACATCTTTTCGGATGATTCTACTATTATCGGCAGTCCTTTTTTTCTTATGGAAAGACGAAACGGAGTTGTGCTGGATACCGAATTTCCAGCGAATATAGATTATAAGCCAGAACTGGGGAAAAAGATATCTGAATTAATGGTAGACCAGCTTGTGGCATTACATCAGATTGATTATCAAACTACAGAGCTTGCCACTATGACAAAACCGGATGGATTTATGGAGCGGCAGGTTGCCGGTTGGATTAAGAGATACGAAAGGGCAGAGACCGACGATGTCAAGGATGTCGGCATACTGACAGACTGGCTGCAGAACCACATACCAGCCTCTCAGGAACCAAGTATTATTCATTATGATTATAAATTAAATAATGCAATGTTTTCTGCGGATTTTAAAGAAATGACAGGTCTGTTTGACTGGGAAATGACTACAGTTGGTAATCCATTAGCAGATTTGGGGGCCGCGATGAGTTATTGGATTCAGTCAGACGATCCGGAAATATTGAAAAGAGGGCTAGGGAAGCCGCCAGTGACGGTATTGGATGGTTTCTATACACGAAAGGAGTTCCTGGAAGCCTATGCGGAGAAAAGTGGACGAGATATTTCCGACATACATTTCTATCTGACATTTGCTTATTTTAAACTTGCTGTTATTTGCCAGCAAATTTATTACCGTTATAAGCAGGGGCAGACAAAGGATAAACGATTTGCGCACTTTGATACATTTGTTGCAAACCTGATCCGCTATGCCTGGGAGACTGCAAAGGGCGGAGGAGTAAAGTGAAGGTACATCTTCTTTGGAAGAAAGAAGAAATCGATCCAAGCCAAATAACAGAAGATAAGCTTGCTGTTCTGTTTGATGTTCTGCTTGCTACTTCGACGATTACAACCTGTTTGGCATATGGGGCTAACCAGGTAATCCCCTTTATGAATGCGCAAGAAGCACATGCGGCAAAAGAAGGATGGAATGACCAGAATGACATCTGTATTGCAGGAGAATACAATGGCCAGACCCTATCTGGCATGCTCGCACCTACCCCATTAGCACTTCGAGATCAGGTGAAGGAGAAAACGGTTCTATTATCGACAACCAATGGGACTGTGGCAATACGGAAGGCGGCACAGGCGAATAAAGTTTATATTGCATCATTATTAAACAGCAAGGCAGTAGCGGATGCGGTAATCCAAAAATATAATGGGGAGACGATTCTTGTTATTTGTTCGGGATCCGGTGATCAGTTTAATATGGAGGATTTTTACGGAGCTGGTTGCTTTATTCACCAATTGGTTACTGCAGCAGAAGAAGCGGTTGACTTAAGTGATAGCGCCCTTGCCGCAAGTATTTTCTATCAAAATACAAGTAACCAGGCTGAATCTATCTTGTCGGCAGCAAAGGTAGGCAGGAAGATGCTTGCATATGGTCTTGGCGATGATCTGCACTATATAAGCCAAATCAATTTCCTGGATGTAGTCCCGCAATTAGTGGGCAGGGAAAGAATTAAACTCAGGTAAAAGAATATATATGATAGGGAGGAACATAGTTTGAAGGCAATCTTGTTTAATGAATACGGTTCTCCGGATGTATTGCAGGTGGTAGATCAGGAGATTCCGCAGATAAAGGAAAATGAAGTTTTAGTAGAAGTAAAGGCGGTTGGAGTGAACTATGCAGATACGGCAAGAAGAGAGGGACAATACGTCGTACCGACAGAATTGCCCTTCACCCCTGGTGCTGAGGTTGCGGGTATTGTAACAGAAGTGGGTGCAAAGGTTCAGCATGTAAAGAAAGGGATGCGAATAGTGGCCCTAATTGAGTCAGGTGGCTACAGCGAATATGTGGCACTGCCGGCGGCCACTATTATTCCCGTACCTGATGGGGTGGCTTTTGAAACAGCTGTTGCATTGCCCCTTCAGGGATTGAGTGCCTATCACATTTTAAAAACGATGGGACGCCTCCAGGAGGGTGAGACAGTACTTGTTCATGCAGCAGCAGGAGGTGTAGGCTCATTGGCTGTCCAGCTTGCCAAGCTGTTTGGTGCCGGCAAGGTAATCGCAACAGCAAGCACGGAAGAAAAAAGAGAATTTGCAAAAGAACTTGGCGCTGATGAAATGGTTAATTATACAGTAGATGGCTGGGAACAGCGTGTAAGGGAACTTACAGACGGCAAGGGAGTGGATGTTGCAATGGAAATGGTGGGGGGAGAGGTTTTTCATAAGACAGTTAAATGTCTCGCACCATTTGGACGTCTGGTTATTTATGGAGCGGCTAGCGGTGAGCAAGCAAAATTTTACCCGGGAAGCCTGATGAAGCGAAATCAATCTGTTATTGGTTTCTTTCTGCCCCAGATCATGAGACATCCGCAACTGCTCCAAGAAAGCCTTCAGCATCTGTTGGGATATGTCAGCAATGGGGACTTGCAGTTGACCATTGGTGGGACCTATCCACTGACGGAGGCAAGAGAGGTACACCGGCTATTACAAGGCAGGAAGACAAAGGGAAAGCTTGTATTAATACCGTAACAGTTCACTCGGCAATTATGTAAGCGTTGCCAACAAAGGGGAGATATGCAATGGAAAAGGTGTGGTTAAAGCAATATCCTTCACATATCAGGCAGGAAGTCGATATTCCTGATGAGTCGCTTCCGGAAATGCTTATGCAGAAGGTTTCCGAGTATGAGGATCATCCCGCATTGTATTTTTACGGAAAAAAGATTACCTATAAGGAGCTTGGGATGCAAGCAGCTGGTTTTGCTGCTGCACTGCAGCAAAACCATGTAGTGAAGGGCGACAGGGTGGCCGTAATGCTTCCCAACTGTCCGCAATATGTGATCAGCTATTATGGAGCATTGCAGGCTGGCGGGATTGTTACCCAAGTGAATCCAATGCTGGTTGGGAAAGAGCTGGCACATATTCTGACAGATTCCGGTGCGGAAACGATTGTGATTCTTGAACCGTTGCTTCCCGTTCTCCAGCAGATTATTGATGAGACTGCTGTGAAAACAGTTATTAAGGTAAAGCTGGATGGACAGGAAACAGAGGACGGTGTGACCACAGGGTTCTCAGCCTTTTTACAACAGGCAGCCGGATTGCCAAACCCCGTGCAAATTAACCCGGCAGAGGATATTGCCCTTTTGCAATACACTGGAGGTACTACCGGAAGATCTAAGGGAGCTATGCTGACTCACAGGAATTTGTTGGCAAATGTCATCCAGATGTACGAGTATTTTAAAGACAAGATTACCTTGGGAGAAGACCGTTATTTAACAGTTATTCCACTTTTTCACGTGTTTGGCATGTCGGCATGTATGAATCTCTCCATTTATACTGGTGCGATGAGTATAATGTTGCCCAAGTTTGAACTGGAGGAAGTGCTGCATACAATTAAAGATCTTCAGCCAACGACATTCCCGGGTGTACCGACAATGTATGTGGCCATCAACAGTCATCCCCAGGCGGAGAAGTTTGGAATTGACAGCATCAGGATTTGCAACAGTGGCAGTGCGCCTATGCCTAAAGAGCTAATGCGTTCCTTTGAAAAGAAAACAGGTGCGATGATTTTGGAGGGGTATGGGCTTTCTGAAAGTTCCCCTGTTACCCACTGCAATCCATTATTTTCAACAAGAAAGCCGGGAAGCATTGGGATTGGAATTCCAGGGACGGAATATAAAATATTTGATTTGGAAATAGGTGAGAAGGAACAAGCCCCCGGGGAAATGGGAGAGTTGGTTATTCGCGGTCCCCAAGTGATGAAAGGGTATTGGAATATGCCAGAGGAGACCGATTTGGCATTGCAGAACGGCTGGTTGTATACAGGAGACATTGCCAGTATGGATGAAGATGGTTATGTCTATATCGTAGACCGAAAAAAAGATTTGATTATTGCAAGTGGATATAATATTTACCCGCGTGATGTGGAAGAGGTTATGTATGAACACGAGGCCATACAGGAGGCGGTGGTTGTAGGCATTCCTGACGAATATCGCGGTGAAACGGTAAAAGCAGTTGTTGTGCTGAAAGAAGGAACCCAATGTACAGAGGAAGAACTCATTGCCTACTGCCGGGAAAATATGGCTGCATACAAAGTGCCTCGTGTCATTGAATTCCGTAAAGAACTGCCAAAAACAAATGTGGGTAAGATTCTCCGCAGAGCAATTCGGGATGAAAGCCGAAAATAAGAAGCATATATTTGGAAGGGAACTTCTCCCTTCCAATCTATTACAAAATAAATACTAACCAGTTAGTAAATAAGGAGGAAATGAAATGGGAATAGAGCATGTTCAACAGGTTGCTGTCATTGGTGCCGGTTCAATGGGACATCAGATTGCCATGCTATCAGCACTCGGTGGATTTAAAACCTATTTACAGGATGTTCAGGAACCAGCATTAGTGAAAGCTAAAGAGCAACTCACGGGTCATATGGATAAATGGGTGGCAAAGGAAAAGATTACACAGGAAGGAAAGGAAAAGGCATTCTCCCATCTGCATTTCACAACAAGCATGGAGGAGGCCGTACAGCATGCCGATCTGGTCATTGAGGCGGTTGTAGAGAAACTGGATGTAAAACAGAAGGTGTTCCGGCAGTTGGATGAGCTGGCACCGGAACATACAATACTTGCTTCCAACAGTTCTACTATTGTGAACTCCAAGCTTGCAACCGTTACGGCAAGGCCGGATAAGGTACTTAACATGCATTTCTTTTTCCCACCGCTTGTGATGGATTGTGTGGAGGTAGTAAAAAGTGAAAAAACTTCAGACGAAACAGCCCAGACAGGGATGGACTTTTGCGAAAAAATTGACCGTACCGGTGTGCTTCTTGAAAAAGAGATTTATGGATTTATCGCTAACCGCCTGCTTTTTGCTATTTCCAATGAAGCATTATACCTCTTTGAAAATGGTTATGCCGATTTTGAAGCAATTGATCTGATTACCAAAAAAGCGCTCCGGCATCCAATCGGACCTTTTGAACTTATGGATTTATCCGGTATAGATGTTGGTTATTACGCCAACATGCAGCTTTATCAGGAGACAGGAGACCCTAAAGACCTACCAGCTAAATCGATTGAGGAAAAAGTAGAGGCAGGGCATCTCGGAAGAAAGACAGGCAAGGGTTGGTATGACTATAAGGAAGGGAGAAATTAACATGGCAGAATTGGTTACATACAGCAAAGAAAATGGGATTGCTCATATTATTATTGACAACCCGCCATTAAATGTGATGGGAAGCGCGGTACAACAGCAAATAAAGAAGGTATTTGAACAGGTACAGCAGGATGAAGAGGTTGTCTGTGCTATTTTGACAACAGCCGGGAATAAAGCCTTCATGGCAGGTGCTGATATTAAAGAATTCCCCCAACTAATGGATAACCCAAATATGAAAGAGGAGGTAATGGAAATCCATGGTATGCTGCACACCGTTGATCAATTGCCAAAACCCACCATTGTCGTACTGGATGGACTGACACTTGGGGGAGGTTGCGAATTGGCGCTAGCTTTTGATATTCGTATCGCTGAAGCGCATGCCTTCATTGGCCTGCCGGAAGTTAAACTGGGACTGTTCCCTGGCGGTGGTGGTACCCAAAGGCTTTCCAGAGTCGTAGGTGCAGCAAAGGCAAAAGAAATGATGTACACAGGCGAGCCTATTGCAGCTTCAGATGCAGAGAAAATCGGCCTTGTCAATCATGTTACTCCACAGGGGGAAGGGTTAAACCTTGCTATGAAGCTGGCTGGTCAGATTGCCAATCAGTCATTGCAGTCATTGTTCAGAATCAAGCAGGCGGTAGATGAGGGATTGGAGAAAAACCTGCAGGATGGCATCGATTTGGAGGCAACGCTTTTTACTGATGTATTTCAGACAGAAGATGTCCGCGAGGGTGTTGATGCGTTTATAAATAAAAGTAAACCTGTATTCAAGCATAAATAGGAGTATAGGAGCTGGTAGCAAAACAGGACAGGAGGAATTAAATTGCGAACTGAAAAATTACGGACAACCGGAGGGTCCTTCTTAATCCGGCAACAACCACCAGAAGAGATGTTTTTCCCGGAAGATTTAACAGATGAGCATAAAATGATAAAGAAATCAGCCCGGCAATTTGCAATAAAGGAAGTGGAGCCCAACCGTGATGCCATCGAAGATCAGGAGTTTCCTGTTGTTGTAGGACTGATGAAAAAGGCCGGTAAGCTTGGTCTTCTTGCACACAGTATCCCAGAAGAATTCGGCGGGTTGGGTCTTGATAAAATAAGCAAAGGGCTTGTTGGTGAGGAGGTGGGACGCACTGGAAGCTATGGTGTAGCACATTCCAATCATACCTGTATTGCGACACTGCCTATTACGTATTATGGCACTGCCGAGCAAAAGCGAAAGTACTTGCCAAAGCTCGCAAGTGGTGAATATATTGGTGCTTATTGTCTCACAGAACCGGAAGCAGGCTCTGATGCGATGGGCGGAAAGACGACAGCTGTTCTGAATGAAACTAAAACACATTATTTACTAAACGGAACAAAGCTCTACATTACCAATGCGGCGTTTTCTGATACCTTTATCGTCTATGCCAAGGTGGATGGCAATCAGTATACTGCATTTATCGTAGAAAAGGATTTCTCGGGCTTGGAACTTGGACCAGAAGAGAAGAAGATGGGTATTAAAGGATCCTCTACATGTTCAGTAATTCTGGAGGATTGTAAGGTTCCTGTTGAAAACGTACTCGGTGAAGTAGGGAAAGGGCATATCATCGCCTTTACCGTTCTTAATCTTGGTCGCTTCAATCTGGGGTCCGCATGTGTCGGCGCCTCCAAATATGCATTAAGTGAAGCAGTCGACCATATTACAGAGCGAAAGCAATTTGGCCAGCCGATTGCTGAATTTGGTGTTTCCAAAGAGAAGATAGCAAAAATGGCTGCCCGCATCTATGCATCGGAATCTATGCAATACAGAACATCAGCATTGCTGGAAGAGGCATTGCACGGAATGGATCAGGAACAGGACCAGCGACTGGTAGCTACAGCATTATCCGAATATGCTATAGAATGTGCTGCCTGTAAGGTATATGGTTCAGAAACATTGAACTATCTTGTGGATGAGGGATTACAACTACATGGTGGTGCCGGTTTTATTAATGAATACCGCATTGAACAGATGTACCGCGATTCCCGGATTAATCGAATTTTTGAGGGGACAAATGAAATTAATCGCCTGCTGCTGCCGGGCCAGTTTCTAAAGAAAGCCGCGAAAGGTGTGCTTCCATATGAACAGGCTGTAAAGGATGCATTTACTTATCTGCACGAAGCATCGACAGAGGAAAGTGGGGACCGGCTGAAACTGGTTCAGGATATTCGCTCCATATATCTTGTTCTTGTTGAGCTGGCACGTAGAAAGTATGATACTCATCTGGAGCAGCAGCAAGAGGTACTTATGAAGCTGTCTGATCTGGCTATACATCTATTTGCCTCCGAATCGGTGTTAATGCGTACAAGGAAATATAGAGATGAGCAGAAGGATGGTATTAAACAACATCTGATGGAAGCATCCCTAGAAGAGGCACGTAACCAGATCCTGTTCCTTGTACAGCAGCTGGAAGGAGAACTTTTGGAGGAACAAACAAAGATTCGTAATCAGATTGATTCGTTATTAAAATCTCATTCTTTTAAAGGATCGATCCATCGTAATCGTGGGGTAGCTTCGTATATATATGAGCACGGAGGTTATATCAATTAAAAAAGGACTGCCATGTGCAGTCTCTTTTCCTGCATATGAAAATCGCAGCATTAGGAATGCAGCGACGCCGAATAATCCAGATTCTCGCCGAAAGATTCCCCCATGCAGCCGAAATCTGCCTTCCGCCTCACAACTACCATTCACCCATACAAACATCACCACTCTTTTTCTCATTTTCCCCTAAGTTTTCTAAAAAGTGCAATAACTAGAGCCGAGCTGCATAGGATAAAGAAAGCAATCAATTGCTTGGAAGGTAAGTTTTTAACAATTTTACAGGAGGAGATAGTATGCAGGAGAAAAAGGAAAATTTCGTTGTCTCCCAGGAAAACTGGTCCCTCCATCGCAAAGGCTATCAGGATCAACAACGTCACATGGATAAGGTGAAAGAAGCCATTAAGAACAACTTGCCGGATTTAGTTAGTGAAGAAAATATTATTATGTCAAATGGTCGGGATGTCATTAAGATTCCTATACGGTCATTGGATGAATATAAAATCAGGTACAATTATGATAAAACAAAACATGTCGGGCAAGGCGATGGGGATAGTCAAATTGGTGATATTGTTGCCAGAGACGGCAGTAGTCAAGGAGAAGACGGTGCTGGTAAAGGAAAAAAAGCGGGAGATCAGCCTGGCCAGGATTATTATGAAGCAGAGGTTTCTCTAGCTGAGTTGGAGGATGCTCTCTTCCGGGAGATGGAGCTACCTAATCTCCAGGAGAAGGAGCAAGCTGAAATTATTACAGAAAAAGTGGAGTTTAATGATGTACGCAAAAAAGGGCTTATGGGTAATATTGATAAAAAACGGACGATTTTAACAGCAATTAAACGGAATGCAACAGAAGGAAGACCAGGGCTTACACCCATTTATAATGACGACCTCCGATTTAAGACATGGAATGATGTCATCAAACCGGAATCTAAAGCGGTAGTACTTGCGATGATGGATACGAGTGCATCCATGGGAACATTTGAAAAATATATTGCAAGAAGCTTCTTTTTCTGGATGACAAGGTTCCTCCGATCAAAGTATGAATCCGTGGAAATTGCCTTTATCGCTCATCATACCGAAGCAAAGGTTGTCACGGAAGAAGCCTTCTTTTCTAAAGGAGAAAGTGGTGGAACAATTTGTTCGTCGGCGTATTATAAAGCTCTGGAGCTTATTGATGAACGATTCAACCCAACACGCTATAATATTTATCCTTTTCATTTTTCAGATGGAGAGAACATCACATCTGATAATCCGAAATGTATAAAGCTCGTCAATGAAATTATGGATGTGTCAAGCATGTTTGGCTATGGAGAAGTAAACGGATATAGTCGAAAGTCAACTTTAATGCGCGCATATGAGAATATTAGTGATGAAAAGTTTCGCCATTATATTTTAAAAGAGAAAAATGATGTATATCATGCGTTGAAGAGCTTCTTTCAAAAAGAAACAACAAACGTATAAGAGGAGCAAGTGCCATGACTTTACATGTCGGGCACTTGTTTCATTCACCTGCAAGTTCAATAGTATAAATAGCTCGATCCGTTACAAGCGAAAAGCGCTCTCCATCAAACTGGTAGAGAGAAGAATCTTCCAAAGGTATCTCATACAGTGGGGAAGGTAATGGCTCAAATTGGCTGGTGGCATTTTCAATTCTTCCCATTCCGTTTAAATGTAAGGAATGCATCGGCTCATAATCATCCAATCTCTGTGAGTCGGTTTCATAGGAAATACGGTCCAAGCGCATAATTATTTCATCATAATCATCCAATTCCTGTTTAGCAATTTTTACCGTTTTACCGTTCCATTTATGAAGTAGTTTATTAAATTGTTCGATTGATAAATATTGTTGATGCATAATAAATCCCTCCTAACTATAAGTTTTCCTTATCCAAAATAATCATACATTTTTCTGGAGGGTTCATGTTTTATATGTAGTAGCATACATTATATAAAGTCAATTGGGGGGATCTAATTTTGAAGGAAACAGAGGAACTCAGTCATGCGATTAGTGAAATAACTGAAATCGCCGCTGGATTTGGTCTTGATTTTTATCCCATGCGTTATGAAATTTGTCCTGCAGATATCATTTATACATTTGGTGCATATGGAATGCCGACAAGATTTTCACATTGGAGTTTTGGGAAACAATTTCACAAGATGAAGCTTCAATATGATTTAGGATTGAGTCAAATTTATGAGTTGGTTATCAATTCTAATCCTTGCTATGCCTTCCTGTTGGATACAAACAGCTTAATCCAGAATAAATTAATTATTGCCCACGTCCTTGCCCATTGTGATTTCTTCAAAAATAATGTGCGTTTTTCCAATACCCGTAGAGATATGGTTGAAAGTATGACTGCTACTGCTGAAAGAATCGCAAATTATGAGCTCATCCATGGAAAGAAGGAAGTAGAGGAATTTTTGGATGCCGTGCTTGCCATCCAAGAACATATAGACCCATCCATCGTACGTCCGAAGCTGCCATCGTATGATATGGAGGAGGAAGAGGCAGAGGAAAAAGCTGTTAAAACCCCTTATGACGACCTTTGGCAATTGGACCGAATAGAGGATAAAAATAATCGATTACCTGCATTAAGAAAAAGCAAAAAGTTCCCACCAAGACCTGAGAAGGATCTTTTGCTGTTTATCCAGGAATATAGCCGGGAGCTGGAAGACTGGCAACGTGATATTCTGACTATGATGCGTGAAGAAATGCTTTATTTCTGGCCACAGCTTGAAACCAAAATTATGAACGAGGGCTGGGCATCTTATTGGCACCAACGCATACTAAGAGAAATGGACCTGACCTCAGATGAAACGATTGAATTTGCGACGCTAAACGCGGGTGTTGTGCAGCCATCCAAACAGGGTATTAACCCTTATTACCTAGGTTTGAAAATATTTGAGGACATCGAAGAACGCTACAATAATCCAACAGAGGAAATGAAAATGCTTGGCGTGAAGCAAAATTCAGGAAGAGATAAAATTTTCGAGGTAAGAGAGATGGAATCAGATATATCCTTTATCCGCAATTATTTAACGAAGGAATTAGTACAACGTGAAGATATGTACCTTTTTGAGAAAAAGGGAAGGAATTATCAAATTACGGATAAAGACTATAAAAATGTGCGTGAACAGCTTGTTTCCATGCGTGTGAACGGCGGTTTTCCATATATTTGTGTAGAAAACGGGGACTATTTACGTAATGGCGAGTTATATCTCGTACACAGTTATGAAGGAACAGAGCTGGATGTAAAGTATTTGGAAAATGTCCTGCCATATATTTATCAGCTTTGGGGCAGAACCGTTTATATGGAAACATATGTAGAGGAAAAGAAAGTCGTTTTTTCCTGTAATGGGGATAAAATTAACCGAAGACAGGCATAAGGACGAAACCCGGAAGGTACGCTATGTATCTTCCGGGTTTAATTTATGGAAGGAGAAAGTCAGCCGGAGAAGAGGTTAATCGGCAGGAGAGCAAAAGAATCCGCCGGAGAAGAGGTTAACCGGCAGGAGAGCAAAAGAATCTAATTACCTATATTGAACTTTATAAGATTTTGTCTTGCCATACATTATTTATCGAAACGACTGTTTACATTACTTCCAAGTTAGTTCCTCTATCTTGCGAACCACTGGAAATCCTCAACATATATTCCTAAATGTTGTCTTTACTACTTGTTTTATTTATCAGTATAAGTATATAATGGCGTAATATTTATTTATATAAGAAAAGGGGGAAAGGCGTTTGCTTCAAGAAGATGCTGTAGAAAAAATAACGGAGAGTCTAAAAGCAGATCCACTTGTGAAAGCAATTTTCCTTAAAGGGTCGATGGGTAGAGGTGAGCATGACGAGCATTCTGATATTGATCTATACTGCCTGGTTGACCAAAAAGATGAAGCACTGTTTCTGGAAAAGCGACTCATGCACCTTAAGGCATATCAAGATATATTATTTTGGGATGATATTTTTATTATTGCACCACAAATTATTGCTGTATATAATAATCTCCTTCACCTCGACCTCTTTACAGTTACGGAACAATCATTTAAGCAGAAGGATTATTTTACGGTACTATATGACCCGGAAGGCAGATTAGACAAGTATAAAAGCTCACAAAATTTACGATTGTCGGAAGAAGAATTCAAAGATGATGTCATAGATGTTGTGTGGTTTTTGTTTCAATATAAGAAGTCGGCTTCCAGAGGGAATGACCTATGGTCTGTGGCTATGCTGCAGCATGTGATGACACATATGGCAAGGGTATTGCTTCATCATTATTGTCCTGAACGTGCGCAACTGGGACTAAAGACAATAGCATCCTCTGTACCGGAACAGATGGTAAGTAGTATTACAGCTATTTTTGAAAGCCTTACCCCTGAAGCTCATTCACAAGCAGCAAGGCGTATTCAACAGCTTGTTGCTAGCGAAAAGGAGTGGATAATTTCCGCCCTGAATTTGGAAGGGAAAAAGAGAGTACAGGCTTTCATGGAAAAAATGCTTACTATACCATTATAAAGAAGGAGCAAAAACATGAGTAAATTAATCTATGTAGTAAGACATTGTAAGGCAGAGGGGCAAGAACCAGAAGCTCCGCTTACAGAACAAGGCAAGCAGCAGGCAAATCAATTAGCAGCTTTTTTTAATAAACGACCAGACCGTATTATCTCAAGTCCTTTTATAAGAGCCCAACAGTCGGTCGATGCGTTGGCCTCAAAATGGGATATGGAGATAGAAACTGATCCAAGACTTGCTGAACGTGTATTAAGTAAAGAGAATCTTTCAGATTGGTTTGAAAAACTACGAATTACGTTTGAAGATCTGGAACTAACATATCCTGGTGGGGAATCGAGTAATAAAGCAACACAACGCATTGTGTCCGTAATAGAGGAATTAGAAGATGATACGAGTACCATCCTAGCTACACATGGAAATTTGCTATCACTTCTTCTCATGTACATAGATCCGAATTATGGATTTGAATATTGGAGCAGTCTTACAAATCCAGATGTATTTGAGCTCAATATAGCTAATGGAAAGGCAACTATCCACAGAATTTGGGAAAAGTGACGAAATCAACCTCCGATGAGGCTACCAGTCGGAGGTTTTCTAGGAATTGAAAATTAACGCTAATTGGCAAATTACTTATCTTCTATATTAATTTTTTGAAAACGAAACTTACTCTATCATACGCCATTCTCTCCTCATAAAAGCGATGGGCCTCTGTACGTTGTAAACCGGAGGACAAAGCAACAGCTTGATACTTGTTTTTTTTAGCCCAATTCTCTACAAAGGACAGTAACTTCTCCCCGAAACCATTGGAACGCTTATCCTCTTTTGTAACCAAATCACACACCCAAATGAACCGGCCATAATAAAGGGTGATCATTGGTTTATATCCAATGACAGCAGCTATTTCCCCGTGCTCATAAAGAGCAACAAGGTGGTACATATCTTTTTCTATAGCTTCTTGAACCAGTTCTATATATGAATCGAGATCAAGATGCGAACGAAGCTCATTCATAATCGGAAAAGCCTCTATAATATCTTCCTTTAATTGTAGCTCCTTTATTTTAATCATCTACTCACCCTCCGTTGTAATTCATTTGAACTATTATATCCTATCTCTTCCTTTCTGTCGTTTAAATCTATAACTATAGGGGTACGGGTATACTATAGAGGTTTTATATAAAGAATTTTTAAATGGAGGGATCAGTAATGGCGGAAGTAAAGCCACTGACAACTAAAAGATTAGCTCAAAAAATTCTTAATGGTGAAAAGGTGTTTATCCTTGATATCCGCAAAGAAGAGGATTATTCTGATTGGAAAATTGAAGGAGAAAACGTAAAAAGTATAAATGTTCCTTTTAAACAACTAAAAGATGAAGTAGAAGATATAAAAGAAGAGCTTCCTCACGATCAAACCATATATGTTGTTTGTGCAAGAGGTATATCCTCTCAAGATGGAGTGGAAACCCTTAAAAAAGCGGGTGTTGAAAATATTACCTACTTAGAAGGGGGAATGACAGCATGGAGCGAACATCTTGAACCAGTCAAAGTAGCAAACTTATCTGATGGAGGAGAAATTTATCAGTTTCTACGTATTGGTAAGGGTTGTCTTTCTTATATGATTATTAATAATGGTGAAGCAGCAGTGGTCGATCCTGTTCGAATGACAGATATCTATAAACGTTTCGCAGAAGATAAACAAGCTTCTATTCATAGCGTTCTGGATACCCATCTTCATGCAGATCATATCTCTGGAGGAAAAACGTTAGCAGACAAGGTAAGTGCTGATTATTATTTCCCTGAAAATGAAGAGGAAAATATTGATTTAACCTATAAGGCAACTACAAGTAATACAGAGATAGAGGTAGGTAAATCTGTAACAATTTCAGCGTTTCATTCTCCAGGTCATACACCAGGGAGTACCAGCTTTATCATTAACAATCAATATTTACTGACTGGGGATACGTTGTTTATCGATTCCATCGGTCGTCCGGATCTAGCTGGCAAAGCAGATGAATGGGTAAAAGATCTTTATGAAACGCTGTACGCAAGATATCCAGAATTATCTCAGGATTTAATTGTATTGCCTGGCCACTTTGGTGATATGAAAGAAATTAATAAAGATGGGACAGTTCAAGCCGATCTGAACAACCCTTACAGACAAAATGATCGTTTGCAGGTGGAGAATGAGGATGAATTCCAAAACCTTGTAACAGATCAATTACCTCCCCAACCGAACAGTCATGAAAAGATTAGAGAGGTAAATATGGGTAAAAGAAACCCAGATGATGATGCCCGACAAGAAATGGAAATAGGTCCTAATCGCTGCGCTGTCTAATAAGTTATTAAAGCCCGTGTAATACGCGGGCTTTTTATAATAAATTAATTTTGCAAAAATTTTTAAAATGGTGGACAACTTCTGAAAAAGTGTTAAAATTTATGTATAGTGAGGAGTTGGAAACCATGAAGCTTTGGATGAGAAAAATAGCCGTCGTTCTTGTTGCAATTATGACGCTTGGCATGTATGTGCCACAAATGGATATACACACAAATGCAGAAAACAATAAAGATGCCTTGTCTTCTAAAGGAGATCATCTCGAAGATTTCTCTCCAAAAATGGTGGAAGACAGGCCAACTGAAGCGACAGGATTATCAACAGACAGCTTACATATAGATGCGTTAAAGAAGGATGTTAAAGCACAGACGTATACCAAGTTAGGACCTAGAATTAGTGAGCGCTTGGATGATCAGTTTTTAGCTGTGATTATTAAGGAAATGGAGACCGTAGTGGAAACCTTGGTTACAGAAGAAGATCATGACTTTTATTTCGAGATCACCCAGCAGCCGACAGAAGGATTTGGTGAAAAAATTTTCAGTGTCTATGATCTCCGAACCAATGAAGATATAGCTAGGTTTGATGTTCGTAGAGATAACCGCCCACTGGAAGGATACTGGTTTAATTTCCATTATCATTTACAGGAAGATAACTTTGTTAAGCATCATGAAATTGGAGAAATATTCTGGGATAAAAATACCCCTCCAAAATGGATGGCTTAAATGGCTGAAACCACACAAAACTTAAAAAAACATATTAAGCCAGAGATTTGTAAAGTATCCAACCTTTTGAGTCTCTGGCTTTTAGTATGCCTACATGTCTAATTCTGCTAGTACTTTACCAATTGCCTGGTCTCTAATAACTTGGTCAGCATAGTAATCAAAGGGAGTCTTTTCCCGATTAATAATAACAAGTTTTGCGCCCATTTCTTTTGCTATTAAAGGAAATTGGTTAGCAGGCGTAACGCTTAGTGATGAGCCTAGAACAATAAATAGATCACTTTTTCGGCTTTCCTCTAAGGCAAATTGAAAGGCATCCTGTGGCAGTGTCTCACCAAATAATATGATAGAAGGACGCAATATACCTCCACAGGTACAATAATACTCTTTATCTACGTACTCTTGGCTGCTATACACCTCTCCACAACTCTGACAGTGAACCGTTTGTAACGTACCATGCAGTTCAGCTACGTTTTTCGATCCGGCTTGTTGGTGAAAGCCGTCTACATTTTGCGTGATAATGGATTTCACATATCCCTGTTTTTCGAGATCAGCAAGAATATAATGCCCTTTATGTGGACTATATTCTTTCACACCTAATACGCGTTCTCTGTAAAAGGAAATAAAGTCATTTACATTATTATTTAATGCATCCGTACTGGCAATTTTGCTTGGGTCTTTTTTATTCCATAGTCCTTGGTTAGAAGATCGGAAATCAGGTAGCCCACTTTCCGTAGACATTCCTGCCCCAGTGAAAACGACTGTATAATTGGAATTCTGTAGCCACTTTTTTAACATGTGAACTCTCCCCTTCCATCCAATGTTATACCCGTTATTTTAGCATAATATGCCCCAGTAACACTGACCTCCCTCTTCTATGTCAAAAGTCCAGAAATTGCATAAGCTATAACAGTTAACTGATCAAGGAGTGTAGTTTATGGGTTTATATATTAATCATCGTCATGGTGATATTTATAAAAATAATGAAGGAATACAAGCACCTAATCAGGAGGTGTTTATAAAAAACCATGTGGCAGAAATGATTGAAGAGCAGCAAAGGGTAAATAAGTCACTATCTACATCATTCTATGAATTAAAAAATCTCTATGAACAACAGAGTAATAAACAAACACATCAGTGGAAAGATATTACGACCCAATTGAATCAACTTAAGCAGTTAAATGATACACATGACAAATTGGAGAACGATGTTATAAAAGTACTGCAAAAGTTGGAAGGTAATCAGCTGAGCATACAGAAATTAATAGAAGAAAATTATTTATTAAAGGAAACGTATGACCAACAGCTTAATGAGATTACTTCAGGCTACCAGGACATCGCGGACAAATTGGAAAGACACAGGGAAGTAAATGAAAAGCTTACTTCAAAAGTTGAGCAACAGACAGAATGGCAAAAGGAAATTGGAGAAAAAGTGAAGGAACATGAAGTGAGTCAAGAAAAGGTTCTGGAAAGAATGGAAAATCAAGAAGCGATTACAGAGAAAATCACCCGCCAAATGGACCATTTTCGTTCCATTCTATTTGAAAGAACAAATTATTTAGCGGAGAAAGTCGAAGAAGGATACCATTTAACAACCTCCTATGTAGCAAAACTGATGTCTGATCCAGAACGACCGCTTGCGTATATGACCTTGGAAAGAAAGAACAAGGATAAACAATAGGGGCGTGGGTATACGAATGTGACATATTGTATGGTAGATTTCTTATACCGAACTGGCTCATACATTATGCTCCAGTTCGGTTTTTTTTCTCACTCGGTCGAGTTTTTATTAACCGGTGTGGCTGCTTTCTAAGGTGTACTTCTATTCTCGCTTAACCCATGCAATTCAACGTGCTGACTGTTATGCATCTCATCCAATGGGAAAACAGTTGCTGTTTCATCTTTATTGTTAATACCCTCAATATATACAGGGATTCCATGATAATGGACCTGAATCATTGCCAAGGAATCCATGATTTCCTGGGCGCGCTGCTTATCCATACTATCCCCACTCCTTCTTTAAGCACTAACTAATGGCGTTTATTAGGCAGTTTTTTTGCCGGGTCATTATGCCCTTGTCGATGTTTATTTAACTGATCTTTTCTTTTTGTATCATTAAATTTCTCTACAAATTCATGTGTGCTTTTCATGTTGAGCCTCCTATAAATGGGGTACTATTACTTTAACCAGGTTTATATCAAAAACACGTGGGAAAAATAAGTACCTAAGGCAAAAAACTTAAGCTAAGATTGCCACAGGAGCGCTAATTCTTATTTATTTTAGGTGCCATCCTTCCATATGCAGCTCTGGGGCGCGAATGTACTCTATGTTCACAGAAACTTCAACTAAAGCAAAGCGCTTGTACTTTTCTTATTAATCAGGTTCCTTTATCATAGAAACAAGTGAGTCAACATAAGGAGGAATATAATAGTGATCATCGCGATCATCGTACTACTTTTTGTTTCATTTTTCTTTTCTGGAAGTGAAACAGCTTTAACTGCTGCAAACAAAATGCGTTTGCAATCCAAAGCGAATAATAATGATAAAAAATCAGAGAAACTGTTAAATCTGGTGTCCAAGCCGGAAGAATTTATTACAACAATACTGATCGGGAATAATATCGCAAATATTTTACTACCTACGTTAGTAACGATGGTAGCAATAGATTATGGAATAAATGTTGCGGTTGCCTCAGCTGTATTAACTATTGTAATCATTATTTTCTCAGAGGTAATACCAAAATCCGTTGCGGCGACCTTCCCTGATCGGATCTCTTATATAATTTATCCTGTTATCAAAGGAATTGTTTTGTTGTTTAAGCCGTTAACCATTGTACTAAATGCAATGACTGGCTTCATTATAAAATTTCTGTCCAAAGGGCAGGAAGACAGCACCTCTATTTCTAAAGATGAAATTAGAGCAATGGTTGATATTGCAAGAACAGAAGGGATATTTAAGCAGGACGAGTCGTACCGGATTAAAGGCGTCTTGGAGTTTAATAATCTGAACGTAAAAGATGCATTGAAAACACCTCGTGTAGATATTGTTGCCTTACCACACACAGCAGATTTTGAAGAAGTGAGGAATATGGCAATTGAAAATCCGTTTACCCGTTACCCTATTTACGAGGAAGATATTGATAACATTGTTGGAGTATTTCACTCGAAATATGTACTGTCCTGGTCCATTGAACCGGAAGAATCTCTTGAGTCATACAGTGATATGGATCCATTAATTGTTTTTGAATTTCATTCCATTGAATGGGTATTTCGTAAAATGATGCAAGAAAAGAAACACATGGCAATTGTATTAGATGAGTATGGCGGCACTGAAGGTATTCTTACTCACGAAGATATTCTAGAAGTATTACTTGGTCTGGAAATAGAAGATGAAATGGACAAAGGAAACGAGCCACTTGTAGAAAAGGTTACTAATACAGAAATTATTTGTAATGGAAAAATCCCCTTACATCGCTTGAATACTATTTTTCATACAGATATTCCTGAGGAAGAGGATGTACTTGCTGGATATTTACTGAGGGAGTTTAATTATTTCCCTTCTGAAGGAGAAACACTTGAAAGAAATAACTTATCATTTAAGGTATTAAGCGTAGACGAACGTATGCTAAAACGGGTGCAAATAATAAAAAATAATTTACAACAATAAAAGGGTTTGACAAAATACCTATAGGGGTATATTATAGTAAATGTATTACAAAGAAGAGAGGGGTAGGCGATGATTTATTTGGTTGCTTTAGGACTAATGGCTGCAACGTATTTCGTTTATCAACGGTATATGCCTGTCCGAGGAGTAAAACAAATGACTCCACAAGAAGTCGCAGCTTCTCGGGAAGAAAACGTGCAGTTATTGGATATAAGAGATTACCAGACCTCCAATCGTGATTTTATTATAGACGCACATTGCTTGCCGCTACCTTATTTAAAACGTCATTATCATGAAATACCAAATAAACGCATTATCCTTATTGGTACTGACCTGGTTGAGAAAAACCTGGCTGCTCGATTTCTGAAAGGAAAAGGAATTGAGGTAACAGGGTATTGTTTATGTTTATCAAATGATTGTAAAGAGGAGGGGTATTCCTATGAAATATGATGAAAAAGTAATGAATCGTATGAAGCGGATAGAGGGGCAAGTTAGAGGTCTTATTAAAATGATGGAAGAGCAAAAGGACTGTAAAAATGTAGTTGCTCAAATGTCTGCAGCCCGAAACGCACTAGATCGAACTGCTGCTTTAATTGTCAGTACGAATCTAGAGCAGTGCATTCGTGAGGAAAAAGAAAACGGGGAAAATACAGAGGAGCTTATTAAAGAAGCGGTTAATCTATTGGTGAAGAGCAGATAAGGCTAGAGGTTTGACGAACAATTAAAGGACCTTTAATATAATACAAGTGGGTGAAGCAAATAGCTAGCCCATTTTTTAGAAATAAATTAATACCCGTACACGTATATGTAATATGAGTAAAGGAAGCAGAAAGGGAGAGAATAAATGGCGGAAAAGAAAAAAACAACGATTGTACTATTTAGTGGTGAGTATGATAAAGCAATGGCTGCGTATATTATCGCAAATGGGGCTGCTGCATATGATCATGAAGTAACTATTTTTCATACCTTTTGGGGTTTGAATGCTCTTCGAAAAGATGAACAGATCACTGTAAATAAAGGTTTTATGGAAAAAATGTTTGGCAAATTTATGCCAAGAGGTGTTGACAAAATGGGGCTTTCCAATATGAATTATTTGGGAATGGGCCCGAAAATGATTAAGAAGGTAATTAAAAAGCATAATGCCATGCCATTGCCAGATCTAATTGATCTTGCGAAAGAGTTAGATGTTAAGTTAATCGCTTGTACAATGACAATGGATTTACTGGGTATTGAACAAAAGGAAATGATGGATGGTGTTGATTACGGTGGAGTTGCTGCATATATAGGTGATGCAGAGGATGGAAATATTAATTTATTTATTTAAAAAATTTTACCTTTATTAATACCTATAGGGGTAAAGAATAATACGAAACGGAGGCTGTTTAAAATGAAAGAAATTACTACAACAGAACTAGCAAAAAAGATGGAAACCGAAGAGGGGTTAAGCATTATCGATGTTAGAGAAGATGAGGAAGTAGCTCAAGGAATAATTCCTGGGGCAAAGCATATTCGATTAAGTGAAATTCCTGAACGAGTGAATGAAATGGATAAGAATGAACATCACTTTATTGTGTGTCGGTCAGGCGGCAGAAGCGGGAAAGCTTGTGAATTTCTTAGTAGTCAAGGCTATGAGGTAACCAATGTTGCTGGCGGTATGCTTGATTGGAATGGAGAAGTAAAGAAATAGGAGGATGAACATGAATATTCAAGTAGATGAAATATTAGATGCAAAAGGATTAGCATGTCCGATGCCAATTGTGAGAACGAAGAAAGCAATGACAAACCTGGAAGCTGGTCAGGTTATTGAAGTCCAAGCTACAGATAAAGGTTCTACCACAGATATGAAAGCCTGGGCAGAAAGTACAGGTCATCAATATCTTGGCACGGTAGAAGAAGCTGGAGTTTTAACGCATTATTTACGAAAAGCAAGTGATGCAGAAACAAAACAAGAAACAAAGCACGAAGATGTGGAGCAATTAATAGATCTTCAATCAAAAATAGAAGCAGGAGAAAATCTGACTATATTGGATGTGCGTGAACCAGCTGAGTTCGCATTTGGCCATATCCCTAATGCAATTAATATTCCACTGGGAGATCTTGAGGAAAGAATGAAAGAATTGGATAAAGATAACGAGCTACATGTAATTTGTCGTACAGGAAACCGTAGTGATCTAGCTGCACAAAAGTTGACAGAGAAAGGCTTTCCTAATGTAAAGAATGTCATACCTGGTATGTCAACGTGGGAAGGGCCAACAGATAAAAACAACTAATTAATATGGAGGAATGGATTATGGCTAACACAAAAGTAGCAATTATTGCTGCAAACGGAAGTTTATTTGATGCATATAAAGTTTTTAATGTGGCGACTGCAGCGGCAGCGTCTGATGCAGAGGTAGGTATATTCTTTACGTTTGAAGGATTAAACCTCATTCATAAGGAAGCACACAAAAATTTACCACTTCCTGAAGGAAAAGAACATTTTGAAGAAGGCTTTAAACAGGCAAATGTACCATCAATTGAAGAGCTGGTTGGAATAGCTCAGGAATTAAATATTAAAATAATTGCTTGTCAAATGACGATGGATGTCATGAACCTCGAAAAGGAAGCCTTTATTGATGGGATTGAAGTAGGCGGAGCCGCTTCATTTATTGAATACGCGAAGGATGCAAATATAACATTATCATTTTAATGAAGGAGGAGATCTGATTGTCTAAATCAGTAACTACAAAAGATATAGCACGAAAAATCATTGCGAACGAAGAGTTGTTAATTTTGGATGTCCGAAATACAGATGAATATGATAATTGGAAAATTGAAGGTGGCAAAATCAGGGTTATTAATGAGCCGTACTTTAATTTATTAGACGGTCTTGATTCCCTTGAAATAGATAAAGATAAAGAAATTGTGGTTGTTTGTGCAAAAGGCGGATCCTCTCAAATGGTTGCCGAAATGATGGAAGAGGCTGGATTTACCAAAGTATATAATCTGGAAGGTGGTATGAAGGCCTGGAGTGAACACCTGGAACCAGTGAAAATTGGTGATTTAAATGGTGGAGGAGCATTGTATCAATTTGTCCGTCTCGGAAAAGGTTGTCTTTCTTATTTTATAGAGTCTAATGGAGAAGCTGCCATTATTGATACGGCAAGAATGATTGATGCATATGAAACATTTGCTGCGGACAAAGGGGTGGAGATCAAGCACTTAATCGATACCCATTTACATGCAGATCATATATCAGGAGGGCGTGCCCTTGCTGAAAAAGTAGGTGGAACATATCACTTGCCACCGAAGGATGCGACAGAGGTTACGTTTGATTATACTGCATTAGAAGAAGGAAAAGACATTACGGTTGGTAATACAAAAGTTGTTGTGCATCCAATTTATTCGCCCGGACATACCATCGGGAGTACGTCATTTATTATTGATGACAAGTATTTATTAACAGGAGATATCCTATTTGTGAAATCCATTGGTCGACCAGACCTAGCAGGTAAAGCAGAAGATTGGGTGGGAGATCTCCGTCATACACTTTATAACAAGTATAAAGAGCTTAGCGATGACCTGCTTGTTCTTCCGGCACACTATTCATTTGCAGAGGAGCTGGGAGAAGGCGGAAAAGTTGCTGCTAAACTAGGAGATCTATACAAAAAGAATGAAGGCTTGAACGTGGAAGATGAAAATGAATTCAGGAGAATGGTTACAGAGAATTTACCACCACAGCCAAATGCTTATCAGGAAATACGCCAAACAAATATGGGGAAAATAAAACCTGAAGTGGAAGAGCAAAAAGAAATGGAATCCGGCCCAAACCGCTGTGCGGTAGAAGGCTAGAGAAAAGTAAGAAGAATTAGAAGAGCTAGCGATTGTAATAAATAGTATAGAAATATAAAAACAAATTATTTTTAGGAGGAATTTTAAGATGGAATCAAATAAATTTTTAGATGCAAAAGGGTTTGCTTGTCCGATGCCAGTTGTAAGAACAAAGAAAGCAATGGAAGACTTGAATTCAGGAGAGATTTTGGAAGTGCATGCGACAGACAAAGGGTCAAAGAGTGATTTGACAGCATGGGCGAAATCAGGTGGCCATACAGTCGTTCAAGACGCGGAAGAAGATGGCGTATTTAAATTTTGGATTAAGAAAGCATAAAAAGACGAAGACCCATGCAATATGGGTCTTCTCTAAATGATAAGAAAGGAAGTTGCAGACTCTGTGAAGCTTTCAATTCGCGGAAGTCATGTCCAACTACAGCACCCAGCAACTAGCAGAGGTTTTGATGGGGCGAGCATTTAGCGCAGCCCCAAACTTCAATCTTCTTTCTACGATAAGTCAACATCGATTCGCTAGATATATGAAGGAAGGCCGACTAATGACGGCCTTTGCGGCCACCGTCGGCATACCCCTTTTGCAGGGGCATGTTTCCTTTATCTCGTGCAGAAGATTTCCAGTTTGTACGTTGCTAAACGGGTGCTTCCGCTTTTCTTAGTTAGGAGGTAGATTGATGGAATATAGTATACTTTTTTTAATAACCATTTTCCTCATTGGATTTATTGGGTCGTTTATTTCTGGAATGGTAGGAATTGGTGGCTCTATTATTAAATATCCGATGCTATTATATATCCCGGCCATGCTTGGACTGTCTGCCTTTTCTGCGCATGAAGTCTCAGGGATTAGTGCAGTACAGGTTCTATTTGCAACCATTGGGGGAGTATGGGCATACCGAAAAGGCGGATATTTAAATAAGACGTTAATCATTTATATGGGTATTAGCATTCTTATTGGTAGCTTTATAGGTGGCTATGGCTCTCAGCTCATGACAGACCAAGGAATTAATCTTGTTTATGGAATACTTGCGACTATCGCAGCGGTAATGATGTTTGTCCCTAAAAAAGGGCTCGATGATATTCCGCTGGATCAGGTTACTTTTAATAAATGGCTTGCAGCTGTATTAGCCCTTATTGTAGGTGTTGGTGCAGGAATTGTAGGAGCTGCGGGAGCATTTATTTTAGTTCCAATTATGCTTATTGTACTAAAGATCCCTACTCGGATGACGATTGCCACCTCTTTGGCGATTACATTTATTTCATCCATTGGTTCCACTACTGGGAAGTTATTAACGGGACAGGTTTTATTTGTTCCTGCCGTAATCATGATTGTAGCAAGCTTAATTGCGTCCCCACTTGGAGCAAAGTTCGGACAAAAGGTCAATACGAAAATCTTGCAATGGTTATTGGCGATCTTAATACTAGGTACAGCTATAAAAATTTGGCTGGATTTTTTCTAGGAGGTATGTAGATATGGAAATAGTACAATGGATAGTAATCTTGTTGGCAATCGCGTTTATATTTAGCCGTTTTATGCCTGCAAAAGGGGTGGAGAATATAACGTCCTCCGATGCAAAACAGAAGATGAAGGATAGAAATATTCAATTCATTGATGTACGTACCCCTGGGGAGTTTAAAGCAAAGAATCGAAAGCCGTTTAAGAATATCCCTTTATCCAATTTGGCAGGCCAAACAAAGCAATTAGATAAATCTAAAGAGGTTGTTGTCATTTGTCAGAGCGGAATGCGCAGTACGAAGGCAGCAAAAATGCTTAAGAAACAAGGTTTTGAAAAAGTATCCAATGTAAAAGGCGGTATGAGTGCCTGGGTATAAGGTATCCCCCTAATACAAAGAACCTACCTCTGAACGAGAGGTAGGTTCTTTGTATTAATAACACTTCAACTATTGCTTGCCTAACGGTAAATAAGTATATTTCCGACTGTTCCATCATTGCTTTGTCCCGCTACTCGGAATTTTAAACCGTATTCTGGAATATTCCGACCAGCATCTATCTGCCCCGGGTTGCTGTAGTCTGCACTATCGTCAAATAGAGGAATACGTTTAGTGAAATTATCCTTCATATTATATAGATCAGGATAAGTAATGGACATTTTCTCCGTTTTATCTAAGCTGAAGGCTGCGTCATGTAACTGGTAAGATGTCGATCCAGCGGTTTTATCACTCCAATAATTGGTGTGCTGATCTGCATCAACTACGCCTAGGAATCCTTCTCCAGGATGTTCTCCTGTCCAGTTATTATCATAAGATTCATCAACATACCAAACGACCAATCCTTCATCATAAGACATCAGGCTTGCCCCACGGCGAATATGCGCCAATCCTTCATCAACCCCATTGTGAGATCTCCATTCAAGAAGATAGTAATGGTTTGTAGTATAAGTGCCATCGTGCTTCTTAAACCCATCTAAGGTGAAATTCGGCTCAGTCTCTGCCCCATCGTTAAAAATTTCCTTGCCATCTGCTCTTACAGTAATATTATCCGCAAAAAAACCATCCAAATTTGTTGCCCAATCTGTCATTGAACGAAATTGCACCTGAATTTCCTGCCCTGCATAATTACTAATATCTAATGACTCATGAATCCAGCCATTGCTTGAGCCAGTATATCCAGGGAGGTTTTCTGAAATGGCTGGATACCCATTTGGATCAAGTTGACTAGTGGTATTCTCACTAGCTAGAGACTCCCAAGTCTTCCCTCCATCTGTGGAGACCTGTACCATTGCATAATCCCAGTATTTTTCAATATTATACCAAGCATCAAACTCAAGTGTGGCTGTAGTTACATCACTTAAATCAATGCTGGTAAACATTTTATGATCTGCTTCGTCACCTTTGCCACCATAATATTCAAATTCACCTGTTCGTGGAGTATTTAAAACATTTAGCTTATCAGGCAAATCAATGCGAACAGCATCGTTGTTAACACCTTTTGTTATTGCTTCATCAATTAAAACATTAGTACCTTCACTCGTAATCTCATCTGCTTTCAGTGTAGCGCCAGATAACCAGTTTCCACCATGCATATTCTGAAGCATTTCACGTGCATATGGACTCATTCCAGGAGGTTCTGTTCCGGGAATATCTCCGGCCCAGCTACCGCTTGCCATTACAGACCAATAGGATACTGCTTCACCAGCTCCACTATATATCGTATCATATTCATCTGGAAGACCAAGATCATGGCCATATTCATGAATGAATACGCCTGCTGCCCCATCCTCAGGCTCGACCGTGTAGTCATAGGCTCCTAACAAACCACCGAAACGATCGCTATCTGACTTGCCGCCAGGTACTGCAACTAATTGTCCGAGATTCCAGCGATGTGACCAGATGGCATCTCCACCGAGAGAACCGCCGCCAGCTTCTTCACCTACTCCAGCATGAACAACCATCAAATGGTCAATAATCCCATCCGGCTCATTATAAACGCCATCTCCGTCATAGTCATCTCTATCCCATACATCGTACTCACTTAGATCAACCTCGGGGTCTGCCCCTGCTTTCGTCAACGCTTCATATACTAATTCTCTAGGGCGTGCATCACTTCCATCAGGTGATGGAATATTTCCACCATAATAGGCTGCAGGGTGATCTGCTGTATACCAGCCAGCTACCGTTCCATCGACGGTATAGCTACCACCTGATTGTTTTTCGTAATATTGCTTCATAGATACAAGATTTTCACCATTAGGTCCTGTGTATCCGTTTTCTCCAAAAATCATATCCTGGTAGTGGTCATGTGTGTAATTTTCATACCAGAAATCCGTTTCCTCTTTTGTAATAGAGCTTTTAGGGTAGTCAGGAAATTCTATTGCTAATACCAATACTTTGTCAGAACGAACTTCTCCACTATATGTTTCTTTCTTTACAGTATCAACTTCATTTTTCTTTGCTTGTCCTAATTTATTTCCTTTGCCCTTTTTTAACCCTTTATTGGCATTATCACTCTCTTTTTTTAGGTTTGCATCAAGTCCTTTAGGGAGCTTGTCCTTTGTCTTTTTTGCATTTTTTGCCTTTGCTTGGAGAAACTTTTTCAGCTTCTTTTCTGCTTCCGCAGGTGATGCATTTTTGGGAATTTTACCTTCTTCCTTTAACTTTTCTATTAATCTATCTTCATTTGCGATACCCAAATCTATCGGTGAACCGACTTCCGTAGCCGCTGAAGCTTTGACGGGTGCGGTGACAGTGGGTGTGGTAGTTACAGCGCCAAATGTTCCAAGCCCTAGTATACATGCTAAAGTACTAGAAATAATTGCTTGTTTCTTCTTCATTTAATGTCCCCCTTATTTCTTAATAGTTTCCAAAAAAAGTTAATGAACATTTTTATAATATAATTTTTTCTGTAAATTGTAAATATTATTATAAATATTTAGATCATTATACTTACGCTAATTCGGCCGAGTGGATATATTGACCTATTACGAAACTATAAAAAAAACCGTCTGAATTCCAATAAAATCTGGAGGTCAGACGGCTATTTACTATGCTGAAAAGATATGGAATTTTTAATTTAGGAAAGTTAGCGACTTCAGTTATATCGCCTTTTATGGATTCGAAAAAACAATCCCCATAATAAAACTTTCCAAATTATTGTTAAGTCACAGATCAGTTAATAGGGAGTAATATCCAAAAGGTGTTTGTACTTTCTTTAGGTTGTACTCCTATTTCCCCTCCGTGCCGTTCTATAATAGCCTTTGATATTGCCAGGCCTAACCCAGATCCACCTGTATTTCTATTTCGGGAGGGATCTAACCGGTGGAATCGTTCAAAAATAATTTCTTTTTCGTTTTCTTCTATTGTTGGACCAGGACTTTCCAAAGAAATTTTATATCCGGCCTGGAGTTGTTCTCCCTTTAGATAAATATCACCCGGACCTTGATAATAGCGAATAGCGTTATCAAGAAAATTTGTTAAGACTTGCTGGATACCTTCCCTGTGGAGCTGTAGTTTTGCAGGAGTAACATCGATATGAAGAGCTATTTCTGTTTTATGGAACTTCCTATCAAACATCGTTACACATTGATGAAGTAACTCTGTGATTTCTGTTTCCTCTTTTTCATAAAGGTTATGACTGGATAAATATTCCCATTCCTTTAAATCATCCAATTGCTCAACTAATGAAGTCAGCCGTTCTGCTTCTTGATGCAAGGAGCGGAAAAGGTTCTCATCCCCTCTAATATCACCATTCCCTAAAGCAAGTAAGTATCCATTTAAATTAGCCAAAGGCGTACGGAATTCATGAGATAGATCAGCAACCATTCTTTTTCGCTGTTGTTCATTTGTATTTAATTGTTGTACAAGCTCATTAAACTTTTTTATTAACAGCCCAATTTCATCTTCTTTTTTAACTGGTACTTGCTCGGGAAAATTGCCTGATTTCATTTGATCTGTAGATTTCATTAACATTCGAATTGGTTTAATAAAGTGTTTAGTTAAGTAATAATGCAAAAGACTTCCCATTGTAATTGTTAATAAGAGAAATATAATCAGATAGGTTCTTAGCGTGTTATTATACTGCTGCTGCGAATATGCATTCATATTACCAACCGCATCAGCCAGTGTACAAGCCGTATTATATAAAGACCAACCTAGAATGACGGTCGCAATTCCAACTATAACAGTATTTAAAAAGGTTAATCTCCATAAAAAACCTGAAGGAATAATTGCTGAGATAAAGTTACGTATTTGTAACAAATTTATACCCCATTCCTCGTACCGTCTGAATTCTTTTAGGTTGAGCTGGCGAAGTCTCAATTTTTTCTCTTAGCTTTTTTATATGTGCATCGATCGTTCGATCCATTACAGTTTGCTCTTCATTTGGATAGAGCTGTGAAATAAGCTGTTCACGGGAGAAGACGATATTTGGATTTTGCATGAAATAATATAACAGTTGAAATTCATGCTTAGTTACGTTCACTACCTGATCATAAAGTAGTACTTCACCTTTACGAGGCATAATACATAAACCGTCCAGAACTACCTTTTGACAAAATTGACCTGTCCTTCGAAGTACTGCTTCCACATGAGCTATCAACTCATTTGGATCAAAAGGCTTTGTGATGTAATCGTCTGCTCCCAAACGAAGACCAGCAATCTTATCTGTGATGGAAGCTTTTGCTGATAACATAATCACGGACACAGTCTGCTCTTCTTTTTCACGCAGCCATGTAAGGAAGTCTTCCCCACTTAACTTGGGCAGCATAAGGTCTAATATAATAAGGCAAGGACGGTAGGTGAGAAATTTATGCTGTGCTTCTTCTCCGTCAGTTGCTTCAACTACATCATAGTCATGCTTCTCTAAATACATCCGAATGAGTTGACGAATCATTGTATCATCTTCAACAATCATAATGGTCTGTTTCAAGAAAAATACACCCCTTTAATAGTCTAAACCTTGCCAAGGGTTATTGCATCTTTTCAAACTCTTGAACCATAAACTCGTAATTCATTGCGCCTAACGCTTTAAATTGGATGCGGCCATTAGAATCAATCATGTAGGATGTTGGAATAGGCTGTATTTGGTATTGATCTGCAACGTTAGTCTTTTCATCTAATGGAACGGTAAAACTAACTCCAAATTCCTTGATAAAGTCTTCTATAGCTTGTCTGCTGCTCTCTGTTTCCGTTAAATTAACAGCAAGAATTTTTACATCTTTATTTTTATGAAATTTCTCCATATCGGGCATTTCTGCTCTGCATGGCGGACACCAAGTGGCCCAAAAGTTTAACATCACACGTTGTCCTCTAAAGTCCGATAGTTTAACAACTTCACCATTTAATGTGTTGAGTTTAAAATCGGGTGCAATATTACCTACCTCCAAACCCACTGCATTACTATCGGCAGGCTCTTCTTTTTCCTGATTCTCTTCCTTTGGTGGGGAGGTTATACTATTTCCGCTATCAGTAGAAGTGAACTCCTCGTTCTCTGTCTTAGTCGAATCATCTGACTGATTACTAACCAAATCAAAAACCGCCCATGCAAACATAGCTGTAATAATAACGCCAATAATTATTTTTTTCATGTCCCAATACCTCCAATTATCCTAGTTTCGTTAACCATGTATCCTGCACCAATTTTAGTAAGAAAGCGGAAATTCGCGGCATTTGTCCAGTGAAGAGAAGAACCCCCATTAGAATCATTACAATTCCGCCAACCTTCATAATTTTGTCGCTGTACCGAACAATCCACCGAGTTGATCCCAAGAAGAAAGTTAGTACCAAGAAAGGCACAGCGAAGCCGATGACATACATAAGCGTATAAAGGCCGCCTTGACCCGGGTTACTCGCAGCAACTACAAGTATCGAAGCGAAAATAGGACCAATGCAAGGCGTCCAACCTGCTGCAAATCCCATTCCTACGAAAACCGTGCCAAGATAGCCTACAGGTTTATTTGTAAAACGAAATCTCTTTTCCTTCATAAATGAAGTAATATTAATCCATCCTGCTACAAATAAACCCATAATGATAATGAAAATCCCGGCAATTCGCTGGATGAACAAGCCTGATTGACCGGCAAGTAAGCCCTGAATCCATTGGCCAAGAAAAGAAACACCAATGCCCAAACCTATAAATATGAGCGATACGCCCAGTAGGAAGAAAACAGAATGAATTAATAGTTTACTTCGGATTTTCATACTTGGTTTGTCCTGCATTTCTTTTACGCTCATCCCGGTAATATAGGATAAATATGCTGGAAAAATTGGCAGGGTACATGGTGAAAGAAATGATAACAACCCTGCGCCAAATGCCAGCCAAATAGTTAGATCAGCTGCTGATGTCATTTAAATACCTTCTTTCTAAAAAATATTAGTGAACTACTAGCTATATAAAATAGGATTAAAAACCAAGGAGCCATTGTATAGCCAAAAGCTGTAGTATATGGCATGAGATAGCTTAAAAGGAGCTGCCCCGCTATCCAGCCAGTCAGTGTCACCCAAATCAATTTCCATTTAGACAGGCGATTATGTAAAATTAAATAGGCGCCTAGTAAGATTAGTAATAAAGTTAAGTACTTCCAGTGGTAAAAATTGTCCCTCCAAACAACTTCGATGAATTCATATACAAAAGAAGCTACAAGAAATACCGGTACAAAAGAAAGAATAAATGAGCTTACTTCGATTTTTTGTTTATATTTTTTGTAAGCAATTGCTAAGCTGGTAAATAATAAACCAAGATAAAGAGCATGGGAATTGCTCGGATAAGCAAGGACAGCCAGAGGATCCTGAATAAATATTCCGAGATGAAGTATGATTTTCCCCAGCCAAATAAATAGTATAAAATTAATTATCTGTGATGTAATTTCCTCTGCCTGCTTCTTTTTTTCTTCTTTTGGTAGGTCACTTATTAAATAAAATGAGAATAGCCCGGCGAGTATGCTTAATATAAGTATTCCAATATTGGTTAAGATAGCAGTATATGCCATTTTTTTACTCCTTCATTTGAGCTTTGATGTACTAAGATATCTATAGCATGACAGGTAAACACTGTCTCTACCAGTATAACGAGCAATTGTGAAAATCTGATGAAAATAACACATAATTATTTTCTTTTCTATCTATGATTCACAAGAATGTCACAGATTAAGAACTCTTCCTATGTTATGCTTTGTTTGATATTGTTACTAATTATTAGAAACATTTCTCATAATATAGATGATTTTTTATATAGTAGGAAACTGCGAACTGAGGAAACTTATTTCTCAGCTAACACAAAATAGCTAAATAACACCGCTACGGAAAAACACTGCGCTTTTCGGGGGCGGCTGATGAGCCTCCTCATGCTAACGCATTCCGGGGTCTCACCTATGCCTCATCTCCCCCAGAAGTCTCCGTATTTTTCCTTCGCTGAGGTACATTTTTCCACTTAAATATATTTTTATAGTAAAGCGCAATACAAATTGATTGGAGTGGAATGCGGCAATCTAAGACCGCCACGTCCTGGGACTGGGGCTGCGCTAACTCGCCCCATCAAAGACCGTTTGCGCTAACTCGTCCCACCGAAGACCTTTGTGGCAACGATTGCATGACCAACGTCCTTGAAAAAGAAACCCGCTTTTCTGCGTGCGATGTTTCTCTTAGAAGCTTTCCCTGTCCTGTTGGCCCGCGACTCCTGCCGGAATAGCATGAGCTGAAGACCCTGGACGGAGGAAGCGGCTGAAGCGGCTGAAGCCATGCCGGGCGGCAAAGAAGACACTGTGAGGTTACGAACAGATGTCGCCCTTGTACCCGGAGGTGTGAAAGCGTCCGCATGCAATGGAAATCAATGGGGCTTACCTCTTCAATATTTCAGTGAGCTTTCCAACAACAAATATATTTTTAATACGTAACTTAAATACCAAAAGTTAGTTCGCGATTTATCTAAATTTATGAATTAGTTCGTGAGTGAAATTATTATATGGTGGGAGGTTGGTTTGGTATGTTGCCAATTGAACGGCAGAAGCGGATAAGAGAATTGATTTTGGATAATCAACATATGAAGATTTCTGAGCTAAGTAAAGAGCTTCAAGTATCGGAAATGACTATACACCGAGATGTCAAGCCACTGATTGAGGATGGCTTTATAGAAAAAACATTTGGGGGAATATCTCTTCAATCCGAAGCGGACGAAAAAAAAGTGAATGAAGGAAAGTGTGTGATTTGCTGTAAAACGGTCAATGAGAGAATGGCTTACAGATTGATAACTTCTGATAATCGAATAGAAGTAACGTGTTGCGCTCATTGTGGTTTAATCCGTCACCGCCAACTGGATAAAGAAGTGGTTCAAGCAATTTGTGCGGACTTTTTCAGACATACAACAATCAGTGCATTAGTAGCATGGTATGTGGTGGATACTAGTTTACAACTGGACTGCTGTCAGCCACAAGCACTTCCTTTTGAAAGGAAAACAGAAGCTTATAAATTTGTTAAAGGCTTTGGTGGCAGAGTACTTCCATTTCAGGAAGTATCTGAAATGATTTACAACCAGATGAATGGCGACTGCTGCCATAGTGTTAATGAAGTAGAAAATATATGAACAAAAGGAGAATTCTTTATGAAGAAACTAGGTTTGTTAGGTTTTATACTTATACTTTTTCTTACTGCGTGTGGAGAAAAGATTGAAACAAACATGTCAGAAGAGGTAGCTGATTTTGAATTTACAACACAGGATAAGGAAAAATTAGGCCTTGATGACTTAAAAGGCGAATGGTGGGTAGCTGATTTTGTCTTTACGAATTGTACGACAGTTTGTCTGCCAATGACATCAAACATGGCAAAACTGCAAAAAGATCTAAAAGAAGCTGGTGTTGATGCTCAGTTAGTATCCTTCAGTGTTGATCCGGAAAATGATACTCCGGAAGTATTGAAAGATTATGCAACGAAATATAATGCAGATCTTAAAAACTGGTCATTCTTAACAGGCTATGACTTCCAAACAATCAAAGAGCTTTCCATTAAATCATTCCGTTCTTTAGTAAAAGAAGCACCTGCCGAATCAGATCAGGTTACACATGGAACAAGTTTCTTTCTAGTAAACCCTGATGGAGAAGTTATAAAACAATACAGTGGTATAGATTCCAAACAGTTAGATCAAATTGTAAAGGATTTAGAAAAGGTTCAATAATAGGAGGAGTACACACATGAAAAAATTATATTGGGTAGGAACAATCCTGCTTTTATCAGCAATTTTTCTTGTTGCATGTGGAGAAGATCAAGAAAATCAGAGCAATTCTAAAACAGACGAGGAAGAATTAAAATCATTAGATGTAAATTTCGAAGTGCCTGAAACTGTGGAAAAGGGAGAAGAAGTGGAATTAAAAGCTGTAGTTACATATGGCGACGAGAAGGTAAAAGATGCAGATGAAGTACAATTCGAGTATTGGATAAAGGGCAATGAAGATGATAGCACAAAGATAGAAGCTACGAACAATGAAGACGGCACGTATACAGCGAATGTCACCTTTGATAAAAATGCCATGTTCGAGATATTCTCACATGTGACAGCAAGAGATTTGCATACGATGCCCAAGAAATCAGTCACCGTTGGGGATGGGGAGTCTGACATGCATCATGCTGCTAATGAAGATGGCAAGGAAGAACATGAAAGTCATAGTGGACATGAAGGTGATGGGGATGGACATGCTCACACAGATGGATTCTCCATGCACTTCAAGGAACCTGAAGATGTAAAAGCAGGAGAAACTACTCCGTTAATTGTTCATCTGACTCAGGATGACCAACCATTAAAAGGTGTAAAAGTGAGATATGAGATTGTGCCTGATGGAAATAAAGAGAAAACAATGTGGGTAGATGCCAAGGAAGATAAGGCTGGCGAATATACAGCTGAGCATACGTTTAAAGAAAGTGGAGCATACACTACAGTTATACATGTAGAAGACGATAAAGACCTTCATGAGCATAAAGAATATGATATTGAAGTAAAATAACGAAAGCAACCGGTTGTGAGAGCCGGTTGCTTTCGTTTTTTGAGCGAGCATTTTTTAAGAAAGCCAAATTTGTTAAAAATTTGTTACATATTCAGCGTTTTATTGAACAATACAGTGGGGAATAGTAAGATATGTGTAATGTCTACGGAGGAATCAATCAATGTATTTAATCGCACGGCAGCCTTATAGTAAGGTGGAGCGAGTTATAAGCAGCGCAGGCCAACAACACATAAAGCATCAAAGAATGATGTACATGTATGAAGAGGAAATCGTTACACAGTATCATACCTTTCCATTAGAGATTGTAAACGATGTATCATTTAGAGAAATAAACGGAAGTGGAGGTTTATTATACTTACATACAATGAAAGGTGTATTTACTTATATGGTAGCACAACCTCCTTATTTATTTATCCAGGCATTTAAGAACCATGTGAATCGCTGGTAAGTTAACTATTAACGAATTTGGTTGACTTATGACACGGTGTCATTTATACTTAAATTACAGAAGATGACACGATGTCATTTGAGGAGGGATTGAATGCCCAAACCAACCTTTTATAATTTGGCAGAGTCAAAGAAAAAAGTATTAATGGAGGCTGCGGAAGCTGAATTTTCAAGAGTTGCACTTTCTGAAGCCTCAATTGCTAACATTGTTAAAATGGCAAAGGTTCCTAGAGGAAGTTTTTATCAGTATTTTGAGGATAAAGAAGATGCCTATTTTTTTCTGCTGGAAGAGCATGCGAAAAGAAGACAAATAAATTTTATTACTTTTTTAAAACAGACGAATGGTGATATCTTTGAGACAATGAGAGAGATGTATTGTCAAACAATAAGTAATGCAACAAACAAGGGGAATCTTCACTTTGTTAAAAACGCGTTATTAAATATGAACCATAAAATTGAGAACACCTTCGAAAAGATATTTATAGATACGGTTATGGAAGATCACTTAGATGAAGTGAGATCTTTAATTAATAAGGATAAGTTAAATATTGAGCATGAGAGTGATCTATCACATATTATGAAAATTTTAACCGTGGTAACTTTGCGTAATTTAATTGAAACCTTTGCTAAGGATCTAACGTATAAAGAGGCAGTACATAATTATACTGCTGAAATAAGCTTATTAAAAAGAGGTTTATCCAAGTGATATGCCTTGAAATAAAGTAAGCTACTATGTGAATTATTTCACGGTAATTTTAAATTAGAAAATGGGGTATGCAATATGACTGTTAAAGTTTACGGCGCACCATGTTCATCAACTCGAAAAGCAAAAAACTGGCTCGCAAATCATGGACTAACCTTTGTAGAAAGAAATATATTAAAAGAACCATTAACAGTGCAGGAATTACAAGCAATTCTACATCGTACATTAGATGGTACAGATGAAATCATTGCTACAAGATCCAAAGTGTATAAGGAATTGGATTTGGATTTTGATGCATTATCTTTACAAGAATTAATTACAATTATTCAGAAGCATCCTGGTTTGTTACGTAGTCCGATTATTATGGATGAGAAGCGAATGCAGGTGGGGTATCATGACGATGAAATACGACAGTTTATCCCACGTAAAACTCGAGAATATGAATGGTTGCAATTACGCTTGAACAGCTTAAGACCAGCTGAACTATAAAATAAAAGCGAGGCAGTGATAAACTGCTTCGCTTTTTATTTTTGACACTATCGTATCAAAATATATTTTAGTAGTGTACCTTTTAGAAACGGCAATTTACAATAACTCCATTGAATCGCAGTATATACATTTGCGATTCAATGGAATCCAATATAACCTTGTTTATTTTATAGTAATTATATTTTCTTCATTATCAGAAACAGATCTGTTTCTTTCAATGGTAACTGTTTCTCCATCCTTTAGGTTTGTAAATACAATTGGAGTAATGGTTGATTTTGCATGTTTTTCAATATATGCTAAGTCCGCTTTTAATAAAGGCTGACCTTGCTTCACTTCATCGCCTTCTTTAACAAGTGGCTCAAACCCTTCTCCTTTTAAATTAACTGTATCAATACCTACATGGATGAGAATTTCTTTTCCACCTTCAGATAATATGCCAATTGCATGCTTTGTAGGGAAAAGATTCACGATTTTACCATTTACAGGTGAAACAATCTCGCCATCTTCAGGAACAATTGCAAACCCGTCTCCCATCATTTTACCTGCAAAAACATCATCTGGTACTTCTGTAAGTGGAACAAGCTCTCCACTTAATGGTGAAGAAATTGACTCATTAATAGCTGTCTCATCATTTTGCATGCTTTCCGGATTAACCTCTTCAATTTGTTGCTTGATTTCTTCCTGTTGATCTGTTTCTACTGGACGTGGCGTTCTTCCTGCCATAATATCCTGCATTTGACCTTTTATTGTTTCAGAACGAGGTCCGAAAATTGCTTGGATATTGTCGCCAACTTCAAGTACGCCAGCAGCACCCAGCTTTTTCAGACGATCTTTATCCACTTGGCTAATGGAATTAACTGATACGCGCAGTCTGGTAATACATGCATCTAAATGAGCAATATTTTCCTGTCCACCCATTGCTTCAAGTACATTAAAAGCAAGATCTCCGGTTTTTACTTTACTTGTTGTATTATCGGTATCTTCATCTGCCTTTTCACGGCCCGGTGTCATCAGATTGAACTTTTGAATAAAGAAACGGAAAATAACATAGTACACGACAGCAAAAATAACTCCTAATATGATGGTGATCCACCATGGTTCTTTACCAGGCAGAATTCCGAATAGGAAGAAGTCAATGGCACCACCAGAGAACGTATAACCTACGTTTACATCCAGCCAAGTCATTAGTACGAACGAAAATCCATCTAATACAGCATGAATAAAGAATAATACTGGAGATATAAACATAAATGTAAATTCAATTGGTTCTGTGATTCCGGTTAAGAAGGAAGTTAATGCTGCAGAACCAAGCAAGCCTGCAACCAGTTTCTTCTTTTCTGGCCGGGCAGTATGATACATAGCTAAGGCAGCAGCTGGAAGACCGAACATCATTACAGGAAACTCACCAGCCATGAAATTACCGGCAGTAATCTCGACACCGTCTTTTAATTGTTCAAAGAAGATGGTCATATCTCCACGAACTAACTCACCTGCTGCATTTGTATAAGAACCAAATTCATACCAGAAAGGTGCGTGGAAAATATGATGTAAACCAAACGGGATTAACAGTCTTTTAATAAACCCAAAGAAAAAGACTGCAAGGTAAGTACCTTCCTCAATTAGCCAATAAGATGCACTGTTCATCGCATCCTGTACAGGTGGCCATACAATAAGTAATATCAATCCTGCAACAAAGGACATTGCTGCAGTTACAATCGGAACGAATCGCTTACCAGCAAAGAATCCAAGAAATGAAGGCATTTCGATATTATGATACCTATTGTAACAAAAGGCAGCAATTAACCCGACGATAATCCCGCCAAACACACCGGTTTGTAATGTAGGTATTCCTAACACCGATGCAAAGCCTGGGTCATTTTCGAGCATGTCAGGTGATACACCAATCCAGGAACTCATCACCTGATTTAAAACTAAGTAACCTACAAGTGCGGCTAGACCAGCGGCTCCATCGCCAGCAAGACCGATAGCAACACCAATGGCGAAAATAAGTGCAAGATTACCAAAGATAACGCCACCAGCATCTTCCATTACCGTGGCTAGTAATTGAACCCAATCTGCCCCTAGAAAAGGAAGATAATTAAGCATTGTCTCCTGTTGGGCAGCATTACCCAGCCCGAGCAGAAGGCCGGCAGCGGGTAGTAAAGCGACAGGCAACATAAGTGCTTTACCCACTTTTTGCAGAACGCCAAAAGCTTTCTTAAACATTGTAAAACCTCCTAAGTAATAGATAAGCTTATTTAAGCAACAAAAAAAGGCATGAGCAGAATTGACAAAATGCAGATAGGGGATAGTTTTCCCAAATCTGTTTTTTTCATCAAATCATCTACTCATGCCTGATCGAGTCAGTAACACGTAAGACTATTATTATTCATATTTATTTGTTAATCGTTGCAGATGCATCGTTAAATAAACTGCCTCCGCATCAAACACAGGTTTTTTTAAAGTTTGTTGCATAATCTTAATAAGCTTCCATGCTAAATTATAACATGTAGGATATTCCTTTTTCAATAGGCTTGCTATCTTCTCCGGTTCGGTTATCTTCTCCTCCTTTAATACACGCTCCATCGTATATCTGAGATGCCTTACCAATCGGATATAATCAATTCCCTCTCTGTCTATATTTATTTTGAGTTGGCTCTCAATGGTTTCAATTAATACAGTTACAAGCTGAGAGTAACGATTAATGTCTGCTAATTGTGTATCTGTTATGGCACTATGAATATGAAGGGTAATAAAGCCAATTTCTCCTGGTGGCAGGTTAATATCCAGGGATTGATTAATAAAGTCAACTACTTCTGCAGCGATTTCATATTCAAAGGGATAAAGCGTTTTCGTTTCACTTAAAAATGGGTTGCGAATTGCCAAGCCTTTCATTAAACGGGTGATGGCAAATAGAATATGATCTGTTAGGGCAACAAATACCTGTTCATTTACCAGTGTGTTCGTTCGTTTCCTTATCATCTCAAGAGAGCTAATAATTGTATCCATTGTGAACTCATCAATATTAGGCAAGAGCTGTTTATAGTGTTCCTGTTCTTTTTCGCTACGCAATACAAACAATTTTTCAATGGAAGATTCGGGTATTATTTCATTTTTCTTTGCTTGAAAACCAATTCCTTTACCAATGAGCACAACTTCATGTTGTTGTTCATCTAAAGCGATAAGTACATTGTTATTTAGAACCTTTTTGATTAAAAATGTATTCATTTATCTTCTGCTCCTTAAAAATTCATCATATCATGATCACAATAAACTGCAAGCAATGAATATAATAGATACATATTTTTTATCTTGAATTTAAAATAAATAGATTGCTTTTGATTAATATGGGTGTTATTATAAAATTATTAATCAATAATCTTGAATTCAAGATATTTATATATGGGAGGAAAAGAATATGTTAACTATAGGGATAATTGTTGGAAGTACACGTCAAGGGCGTAATGGGGAAGCTGTTGGAAAATGGGCATATGATTTTGCTATTAGCCGTAACGATGAGGTTAAATATGAATTAGTAGATTTAGCAGACTACAAATTACCATTTCTAGGTGCTGAGCTGGATAAGTTTGCTCAAGAAGAAGCGAATAAATATATAAAAGCATGGTCTGATAAAATGGCATCCTTTGATGGTTTTGTATTTGTAACACCAGAATATAATCATGCAACTTCAGCTATTCTTAAAAATGCGCTTGACCACCTAAATCCGGAACTAAACAATAAAGCTGCAGGCTTCGTTTCTTATGGTAGTTTGGGAGGGGCAAGAGCTATTGAGAATCTTCGTCTCATTTTAGGAGAATTACAGGTTGCGGATGTTCGCACCGCTGTTACCTTTTCTTTAATGACTGACTTCGAAAATATGAGTATCTTCCAACCGGCAGAATATCACGCAGCAAATGCTAACCAAATGCTTGATCAGGTTATAGCTTGGAGTACAGCACTAAAATCAATTCGTGGGTAAAGCTAACATTAGAGAGTCTTGAAATCTATAAAAGATTTCAAGACTTTTTTTATGTGAAGAGACAGGGGAATCGGCAGTAAAGCGAGCTAATCCGCCGCAGAAAGGTTTAATCGGCAGCAGTTGAATAAGCTTTTCATAGATAAGGTCCTGAAAGAGAATTTTACATTGATACAGTTCAATGTTTTTCCTGCTCCGTGCGAAAGTAATTGACTTTGTCTGAATTTTTATTATATACTATATTCAACAAGGTTGAATAATAAGAAACAGAAGTGAATATAAATATAGTAATTAATAAAGAGCAAATAATTATAGTAAACTCCGTTAATGAAAGCGCAATCATACAGTGAGATATGAGGAGGATTATAAATGGGACGATGGCCAGATCTTGTACAAATAAAAGAAGTAGGCCCGCGTGATGGCTTGCAAAACGAAAAGAAAATTATTTCCACTGCAGATAAGGTGAACTGGATTAATATGCTTTCAGAATCAGGAGTGAAAGAAATTGAATACTCCTCATTTGTCCATCCGAAATGGGTACCGGCATTATCTGATGCACATGAAGTTGGCCGCAAAATTAAACGTAAGCCAGGAGTGAAATATTCTGCACTTGTACCAAATCAAAAAGGGCTTGAGCTTGCTTTGGAAGCAGGAATTGATGGAGCTTCTGTATTCATGTCAGCGAGTGAATCACATAATAAAAAGAACATTAATAAATCCATTGATGAGACCTTCCCAGTGCTAAAGGAAGTCATAGAAGAAGCGAAAAAAGCCGGCAAGCATGTTACAGGCTATGTTTCTACTGTTTTTGATTGTCCGTATGAAGGTAGAATAGACCCCGATGAAGTGATTCGAGTATGTGATCGACTTTTAGAATTTGGTGTAGATGATCTTTCACTTGGAGATACCATTGGTACAGCTGTTCCATCTCAAGTAGGTCAACTCCTCGAACCGATTTTAAAAAGGTATCCAAAAGAAAAAGTTATTATGCATTTTCACGATACAAGGGGGATGGCAATAGCTAACATTATGACATCCATGGATTATGGGATTACGCGCTTTGATAGCTCTGTCGGAGGGCTTGGTGGTTGTCCATATGCACCTGGTGCGGCAGGTAATGTTGCTACAAACGATGTATTATATTTATTACATGGATTAGGTGTGAAAACAGGTATAGATGAGAAGAAGTTCCAGGAAGCTGCTTTATATATTCAAAACAAACTGGGAAAGGTACTTCCTAGCAAGTCACTCGCCTATACAACTGCTCAACTTTAAACATTATTACCATTTTACTGATGCAAAAATCAAACAAGTAAATGCCCTTATGGCAGAGAATAGATAGATTACCGGCATTGCTAGGTATATAGCTTTTAGAAGCCATCAATTGTTGATGGCTTTTGCTCTGTTTATTTTAAATTTTTGGAAATATGAGGAGGTGCGTTTTACGTCAAAGAATAGAGAAATAACTACTCTAGCTTTAATATTCTCAAACGTTTTTGCAGCTATATTTATATTTATTTCTATTTTTATAACTTTATCTTTATTTAAGAACCTGCATAATTATGTTTTAGAAGCAAGTGTAATAGTAGGTATTTTAGCTTTTATAGGGTTTTACTTAGGAATAAAGATAGGGATGAAACTATTCCCCAAAAAATAGCAACTATAATTTTCAAAAAGTCATTTTTTGATGCTTCAATTCGATGTCTACTGATTATGAAAATAGAAATGGCTCAAGGAGGAGGATTTTATCTGTCTTCCTTAAAGACGCATGCGCTTTTCTCAGCGTTCCTTGACGAATGGGGCATGCTCCTCTATGATTAAATCACTAGAAAGGTCTGTAGAGAAAGGGGATGTCCCCAATAGATTTACATAATATAGGTAGAAAAATTAAGGAAGCCCGGTTGGGTAATAAAAAAACTCAACAGCAAATTGCTGACGAATGCGGTATTTCTAAAAGTATGCTTTCTAAAATAGAAAATGGGCAAACTTCTTCCGCGGTAGCTACTTTATCAAAAATTAGTGAGGCCTTAGAGGTTCCGCTTGCCTGGGTATTGGATGACCATCCTGAAACAGATATTGTCATGCTTCCGAAAGCAGAAAGACAATTCACAGTGGGTAATGAAAGTATGGGTTACTCTTATGAGTTATTGGCTAATCGTTCGAAATTTTCCAGTATTGAACCAACCATAGTACATGTTACCCCGAAAGATGATAATCTGCGGCATGAACCATACACCCATTCACAGGAAGAGTTTATTTACATTCTGGATGGCTCGATCTATTTATTGTACGATGAAGAGAGGCATTTTATGGAAGCAGGAGACTCTGCATATTTTAAAGGAACAAAGCCTCATTTATTTGTTCCCGTTGAAAATAAAGAAGCAAAGGTTTTAACTATTTTTATATCTTAGAAAAAAAGCAGCCCCTTGTAGGTAGCTGCTTTTTGTATATGTTATTTTGTAATAAAATGGCCCTTTTCTATATGAAGGATGCGGTTGCCGAGTTTTTTTGCTTCCTCTGTTGAGTGTGTGACCATAATGATTGGAATATCCCAAAGCTTTTGTAATCTAATTAGCTCTTCATGGCTGTTTGCACGAGTTGCTTCATCCAGGGCGGAAAAAGGTTCATCCAATAGAAGTGCTTCTGGTTCTGTTGCAAGTGCTCGAGCCAAGGCTACCCGTTGTTTTTCCCCGCCGGAAATATATAAAGGATATTGTTCTGAAAGATGGTCGATCGCTAATTCTTTCATTAGCTGTTTCGCCAGCACGTCACTTTTTGCTCCATAACGAATATTTTTAAAAACAGTCATATGGGGGAAAAGTGCATAATCCTGAAACAGATAACCGATGTTCCTTTTCGGTGTTGGTACTGTAACAAATGTGTCATAGAGTGTACGACCTTGAAGGGTGATTTCTCCAGCGTCCGGTTTGATCAGTCCTGCGACACAATTTAGGATGGTTGTCTTGCCAGATCCTGATGCCCCAAAAAGAATAACTATTTCATTTCCCACTGAAAAATTTACTTCCAATTTAAAGTGGGATAGCTTTTTATGAACATTTATATGTAACATGGAAAATCCACCTTTACTGTCGGTTTATTTCGGTCGCTGGGAATAACGCATCATGTTTCGCTTGCTCCACCAGTTTAACCAAAGAATCGCACTGAAACCGAGAGCAACAATAATGATCACCCAGAAAGAGGCCATTTCTGTGTTACCTGATTCAACTGCAAAATAAATGGCAAGTGGTATGGTATCCGTTACTCCTGGTATGTAACCTGCTAGCATAAGCGTAGCTCCAAATTCACCAAGCGCACGGGCGAAGGTGAGTACCAAGCCACCCAACAAGCCCGGCCATGCTAAGGGGAAGGAGATTGTCCAGAAGACACGCCATTTGGAAGCCCCCATCGTGTATGCTGCCTTTTCCAAATTGGCGTCATATTGCTGAAAAGCGGCAGAAGCGCTCTGATACATTAGTGGAAAGGCTACAACGATAGCAGCAATTAGCACTGCATACCAGGTAAAAACGATCTGTACATCAAACCACTTGGATAACAGGATGCCGAGAGGGCCATTTTTACCGAAAATAAATAATAAACCAAAACCGACAACGGTTGGTGGTAAAACAAGTGGAAGCAGAAAAATCGCTTCCAGAATACTTTTTCCGAGAAATACATTTCGAGTTATTACTCTTGCAAGAAAAACCCCAGCTACAAAAACAATAACCGTAGCAAATGCTGCGGTTTGAAAAGATAGCCAAAGTGGTGAAAGGTTCATATTTTCCATAAAATCATCCTGAGCTTATTTTTTAAATCCATATTTTTCTAATATTTGTTGTGCTTCTTCTGATTCCATAAAGTCAGCAAACGACTTTGCAACTTCTGCATGTTTCGTGTCTTTAAGTACTGCAATTGGATAAATGATAGGATCATGCGTTTCCGGAGCTAATGTAGTTAATATTTTTATCTTATCAGAGGTAAGGGCATCACTTTTATAAACAAAGCCAATCTCTGCATTTTTAGTTTCCACATAGGTAAGTACTTGTCTAACATCCTTGCCAAGTACCATTTGGCTTTCAAACTCTTCCCATTTATTCAATGCATGTAATGCTTGTTCTGCATATTCACCAGCAGGCACACTATCGGGATTGCCTATGGCAATTTGCCCGATGTCCTTCCCCGAAATTTCCTCAACAGAATGATCGTTCATGTCAGTATCTTTATTCGTGATTAATACAAGGCTATTTCCTGCTACATCTTTTCTAGTATCAGGGAAAATGAGTTCTTCCTTTTCCACCTTGTCCATCCAATCCTGATTTGCTGAAATAAAAACATCTGCAGGTGCACCTTGCTGAATTTGTTGAGCCAGCTTTCCTGAACCACCCAGGTTAAAGGTGAGGTTAATGTCGTGCTCCTTTTCATACAAATCTTTAATTTCATCAAGTGCATCTGTTAGGCTGATCGCGGCGGAGATTGTCAACGTTTCGCTCTCCTTGTGCTTGGAGGAAGAGTCATCACTACTTCCGCAAGCGGTTATTAGAGCGGTTAAAATTATAATAAAAAGGGAGAGACTAATTTTTCTCATCTGTCTTCCTCCTGTTCAAATCTCAATATAACTAATTATATATGGATTTAAATTATAAGTAAATGATAGTATGGACGTTAAGAGAGCAAGGAAAATAGGGTGGAGGATATGTCGAAGAAGGAGACTTATCTTTCACAGAAAATTGCACGATTATTGAATGTATCGATACTTACGTTATATGATTTAATCAATAGATATTTTATTGAAGGCAGGTGACTTAACTTGGATGTAAAGCAACTAAAGTATTTTATTGAGGTTACCAAATCAGGAAGTTTTACGCGGGCAGCAAACCAGCTGTACATTACTCAACCTGCTATCAGCAGAATCATTAAATCACTTGAAGATGAATTAGGTGTTCCACTCTTTGTAAGGTCAAGGAAGCATTTGACCCTTACAGAAGCGGGAAAGGTATTTTACAATCATGCCCAGCGGATGGAAGAGCAATATCATGCGTTATTAAATGACATGGCACAACTGGTTACATTACAGAAAGGCCATTTGCGAATTGGATTACCTTCTATCATAAATTCCTTCTTTTTCTCTCAGTTTCTTTCTGCGTTCCATAGAGAGTATCCGGAGATTACTTTTCAACTTGTTGAAGATGGTTCCAAACGAATAGAAGAAAAGGTAGCTAATGATGAATTGGACTTTGGTGTTGTTGTCTTACCTACACAGCATCATGTATTCGATAATTATTCCTTTGTGAAGGAAAAGCTGAAGATTATTGTTCCTTCCTCCCATCGGTTGGCAGAAAGGCGAGAAATAGAGTTGAACGAATTAAGAGATGAAGCCTTTATTATGTTTAATAAAGACTTCGCTTTAAGGGATAATATTATTCAGGCATGTAGCGAGTCAGGGTTTAAGCCGAAAATTATTTCAGAGACATCTCAACTTGATTTTATAGAAGAAATGGTTGCTTCCAAGCTTGGTATTACACTGCTGCCTGAGAGTACCAGTATGGAGCTGACTAGTGACGTTATAGCTATACATGTGGCCAACCCTTCTATTGACTGGGATTTAGCATTGATTTGGAAAAACGGTGTTCGTCACTCTCATGTCATGCAAGAGTTTATTCGTTTTGCTAAAGAAAAACTCCTTCAGAAATAATCTTTTTTTGCTCGTATTTGCTTGCACAGAATTTATTCTGGGAAATGTTTGTTTTGGTCAAGTTTATTGGAAATTTCCTTCAGGATGGAATTTTTTTCTTTAAGTGTCTTTATTAGCGTTACTGCGAACCAGATCACAAATGCAATCATTCCAATGTAAATAAGTAAAGGAATTAGGGCAAAAAAGTTAAATGCATGCATCATGTTTTCACCTCCAATGGTTATACTATGTTCTTATACAGTTTAATAGTAACAGAGCATGGAAAATAATGAAGTGATTAAGGGCTATGCTCCAATAATAATAGGTCAGAGCGGTTTATCGTACAGGTGAAAGAGGAATTTATAAGAATGAAGAGGGGAACTATTAAAACGTTATACTATAATACTGGGCGTTAAGCCATACTATTTTTGTATGATGCTGGAAATGAAGGAGGCATTTGATGAAGGGCAGATTAGAGATACTATATCGAACCCCTAAAGGTGCAGAGGTCGCATTTACTTCTGAAGAAATGACAGCAGCCAAATCTTTGCTCATTGCGGAAGACCTACAAAAATCCGGGCGACTAAAACAAGCAAATTTTATTGATCGTAGTGAACATGAATGGACGATGAAACAATTAAAGGCCTATTTAGAAGAAATTAAAACAGAGCCGCATAATATTACTGTATATTTTGATGGGGGCTTCGATATAAAAACAAGAAAAGCAGGGCTTGGTTGTGTCATCTATTATGAGCAAAATGGGAAAAAGCTTCGTCTACGTAAAAATGCCCTTGTTTCGGAAATGGAAACAAATAATGAAGCTGAATATGCTGCTTTACATTTGGCTATTCAAGAATTGGAGCTGTTAGGGGCTCACCGTTTACCTGTTGTTTTCACGGGGGATTCACAAGTAGTGATTAATCAGCTGGATGATGAGTGGCCTGTTATGGAAAACGAGTTAACAGGCTGGCTTGATAAAATTGAAACGAAACTTGAATCAATGGGGATTCAGCCGGAATACCAATTAATTTCCCGGAAGAATAACCAAGAAGCAGATCGTTTAGCTACACAGGCATTAAATGAAGTAGAAGTAACCAGCCAGAGTGAATGGAAATAAGGCAAAAAAAACTAGGGGTATTTTTAACCAGGTTAAAAAGCCTGGTTTATTTATTTGTAAGACAGGTAATTCATCAATAACAACTTAGAATTCTTCATTCATTTAAAGGAGGCGTTCTGTTTGGCTAACAACTTGGGTCATATGAAAGGAAATAATCGTTATAACCATCTGCCCAAAAATTTATGGTCTGGCTTTTTGTTTGGACTTGGCCTCGCCGCATTTATCGATGAAATGGTGTTTCATCAGCTATTGCATTGGCATCATTTCTATGACAAATCCTCACTTGCAATAGGACTCGTATCTGACGGTTTTTTCCATGCCTTCAGCTGGTTTGCGACGATTGGCGGTCTATTTATAGTTGCAGATTTAAAACGACGTGATGCATTCTGGGTCAGCAGATGGTGGGGAGGAGTTCTTCTAGGTGCGGGTATCTTTCAACTCTATGATGGCACAATCCAACATAAATTAATGCGCATTCACCAAATTCGTTACGAGGTAGACATTCTTCCATATGATTTAGTCTGGAATATAACTGCTATTATCATGATTGTGATTGGAGCTATTTTGTTAAGAAAAACGCGAAAGGAATCCATTCGGGGAGTGAGCCTTCCAAATGGATAATCATAACGCAATGATACTTGCTTCTGCTTTGTTAGTAACCCCCTTTATTTTAGGGGGAATTGCCTATTTAATTGCTGTTTTTGTTTCCTTACGCAAAGGGAGAAAATGGCCTGCCTGGAGGACTGTTTTAGCACTAGCAGGTTTTTTTGCTGCTGGCATTGCAGTGGCTGGGCCAATCGCTGGAAAAGCACATATGGACTTTACTTTTCATATGCTCAGTCATTTGCTGCTAGGAATGCTCGGACCATTGCTAATCGCCTTAGCAGCGCCAATGACGCTTATTTTACGGGCACTTCCTGTCACAACGGCCAGAAAACTGACTAGCTTGTTAAGAAGCACATATGCTGGTATTGTCACCAATCCGATTGTGGCAAGTATCCTCAATATAGGCGGACTGTGGCTATTATATGCGACAGATTTATTTGCTCTGATGCATCAATCTCTCCTGTTATATGTAATTATTCATGCCCATGTATTTTTAGCTGGATATTTGTTCACAGTCTCTTTGATTTATATTGACCCAACACCACATCGTTATAGTTTTATTTATCGAATGAGTGTGTTTATTATTGCTTTAGCAGGGCATGGCATTTTATCCAAATATATTTACGGTTATCCACCGGATGGAGTAAGCACCTCAGAAGCCCAAACGGGAGGAATGCTTATGTATTACGGAGGAGATCTTATTGATCTTTTGCTGATCTTTGTATTATGTCTTCACTGGTACCGAGCAACACGCCCAACCCCAACCTATGAAAATGCGATTAACTAAGTGTACGAGCCATAGCAGAGCTATGGTTTTTTTGTATGGACAAACACCTCCAGCTTTAGCTCTTCTTCTTTTTTAGTTACTGCATTAGCTTATATTTCTTACTTGTTTTCTTACATTTTACTCCTAAAGCCTCCTCCTAAAGCCTTTACATAACAATTTGTTATATGTTGCATCTGTTATCGGCATTGTACTATAAGAACCCCCCTGTACTACAATAAGTATTGTATAAAAATACTCTTTATAGTTAAGGTGACAAATATGAAAGCAAAGAAAATGAAGGATACAAGGATTATTCAAAATGATCAGGTTCTCATAAATGATTTAAATAACTACCATACATTATTTGGTGGAGTTCTAATGAAAAAACTGGATGCCTGTGCAACTCTTTCAGCTCAAAGACATGCACGTGTAAAGGAATGTGTCACTGCATCTACGGATTCGGTAAATTTTATTAAGCCAATCCGACAAATTGATTCTGTTTGTATCGAATCATTTGTTTCTTATACAGGAAGAAGTTCGATGGAAATCTTTTGTAAGGTAACTGCAGAAAATACGCTTACTGCAGAAAGAAGAATTGCTGCTACAGCATTTCTAACATTTGTTGCCTTAGATGAAAATAAGCGACCAATAGAAGTGCCAAGCATTATACCAGAAACAGAGGAAGAAAAATTCCTTTATGAAACAGGTGAAGAACGGGCGAAAATTAGAAAGTTAAAACGAGAGCAAAATAAGGATTTAGTTGCAGCTCTATCAGTTAAAAAACCATGGGACGAAGAGTAGGAGGGGTAGTATGTTAGTTACATCAAGTTTTAGTGAACTCATGCATGCAAAGAAGGACCTGGAAACATTTAAACAGACACAGCCGGAAACGTATGAATCGTTTGTAGGGGTAGTTCATTTAACAAGACAGCTGCAATTTAACTATCAGTACATGGGCTGCCTGCTTATGGATGAGGAACCGACACAGTTCCGTCCACATGTACAAGATGATTTTGTATTACAGGTTTTTCATAAAGAAGTTATGAAATTGAAGCAAGACCAAGCAGCAAAAAAACTATGCAGTCTTTTAGCATCATATAAGCAAATAGGTTACGCTAATTTATGTAAATTGATCATGGGGAAAAGTCCTAACGTATTAGTTGGCCCGCAGATTGTATAACTCTATAATAGTATTCCAACATGTAAAAAGCATTCCCCGTCGTGAGGGAATGCTTTTTTAGGAATTTAGGTAATGATGGATAAAATGGGTAACGGGTAGGTGGTTTCATCTGGCTAAAGCGGCATGATTCCTGCCTGCTGTGATTACTCTCTACGATGGAAAGTTTCACAGGCGCCCCATCTATGTTGCTTCTTTTACTACAATCGCGGTAGTAGTTTTATTGGTTTTACACTCGGTGAACGCAGATTCTTCAACAAGCCCGATTTTGATAGCTGCTTCTAATTTATCGGTGTCCGGGAGCTTCTCCACGATAATAAAATCATTTAAGTTTAACTCTTCCAGCTTCTGAACTGTCAATTCTTGATTATAGCCAATAGCTGCGCGAATTTGTCGTTGTACTTTATAGTTGCCACACGCTATTTCACCTTTTTGATTCTTACCAATAGAATCATCAAGATAGAGATTGAAATCCTTTTTTAGTTGTTTCATTTCTTGTTCAATTTCCTTCTTTTGTTTACTTAATATATAGTATCTCTCCAAATCAGCTTCTGAAATTCTTACTGAGCTTCCCATAGAAACGCCTCCGCCCTCATGTGTGTTAGTACATTCTATGTTAAGCAGCACGAATTATGACAAGCAGATAAGCTTACAGAGAAGTATATTATTCTGGGTAAACAACTGTTCCATCCTTTTCTATAACTGGCATGGCACCCCATTTTCCTAACTCATGTTCAATAATATTTCCGTACCCTTTGTTGTCAGGGATAATATGCTGTACTGTCCAATTATGTACAGCTAGCCAATTACTAATAATTAATCGGTGACACCGTGCTGGATGGCGCTCAGAGCAACAATAAACCGTTTTTTTCTCTTGTGCGAGTTGGGACAACGCCATAATTCCTTCCTGGAATTCTTCTGTTAATGTATAATCAGCATAATTATGGAAGGATTGGTTATTCCATGCCCCGTTTAAAAGAGGGGAGACATCAGAGGAAGATTTCCTCCTTCCTCCCAGTTTTGGAAAGTGCGCGTAATGAATGCCTTCAGCTTGAAGCCAATCAGGCATATTGTCCTTAGAGTATTGAGGGAATTTCTTACTGCCAGGGAATGCTCGTACATCGGCTACAGCTTCTATATCCGCATCAGAAAGCAAACGGAGAAAGTCCTCCTTGGGGTGCGAATAATGTCCGATTGTATAAATATTCATTTTTATCCCTCCTCACTGGGATTTATTTACCAAACAAGCCGATGACTATTTTTTACGATCGTAAATAGACTGTGGGCGATTAAAAATTGAGCTCCGTAGTACGTCAGCATGATAAGCTTTCCGGCATTCGGAATAGGGTGGACAAACATATTCCATGCCAGAATACTATCAGAAATAACGAACAAAATACTTCCCCATATGGCCCAAGGGTTGCCTGTCATCATAGCCGACCATGTCATAATAGAAATAACCAGTATATAGAGAAGAACAGGAATGACAAGCGACTGTTCTCCAGCTTCGTTGAAAGCTTGTAATAGCTCTCTGCCAATTAGGAAAGCGTATATTCCAACAGGGATAGCGTATAAAATCCGTATTACAGAGAAACTCCAACGTGTTAAAAAGCCAGTTATATAAAAAAGGTGTCCGATCAGAAAAGCTGACAAACCTAAAATAAACCAATGGATGGTCCCATCTCCGAGCATAGAAAAGACCAATCCGCTAAGCAAGAGCAGATGTGTTTTTGTCTTCCTGCGGCCACTTTGTTCAAAAGCATACATGAGGATCATAGCCATTGGTATTAGTTTAAAGAATAACTTAAAAATGAATGGCTCATCTGGAACAATAAATATATAAACAATACTCATTGTGAGGATTAGCAATGGTAAGCGGTTTGCAGGCATTGTAATTACATCCTTCCTTTTCTGTCTTTCTACTAAACCATTTCGAGATACTCTGGCTGAATTCCTGTTTTTGTTCATTAGAGTTTTAGAGGAAAGGTTTGAGACGCAAATAGATGGTAGTTATTTAAATCTGCTATTTCTTTATGATAATAATCATTAACCTCTCTTAATCTATGATAAACTAAAAATAAGTTTATTAAAGAATTTGAATTCTAGTAAAAATAGTGTGTTCATCATACAGAAAGGAGAGGGTACGCTTGGATGTTACTATTGGACAAAATGGATTGAAGTTAATGGTTGGGGATATTACCATGCAGAGGACGGATGCAATTGTTAATGCTGCAAATGGAACCCTATTAGGTGGGGGAGGAGTAGATGGAGCCATCCATAGAGCAGCGGGTGATGAATTACTGCAGGCTTGTAAAAGAGTAAGAGAAAAAGAATTAAGCAAAAAGGAGCTGCCAACAGGAGAAGCAGTCATAACGAGGGGTTATAATCTCGCAGCGGGCTATGTCATTCATACTGTCGGACCAGTGTGGCAGGGCGGCACAGCAAATGAACCGGAACTTCTTGCTTCCTGTTACCAAAATGGAATGCAACTGGCATTGCAGCACAAACTTACAAGCATATCATTTCCTTCTATATCCACAGGTGTCTATCGTTTCCCTATCGAACTCGCTGCAGATATAGCGCTGGGCACGCTTGTAGCATTTTTAAAAGAACATCATTTTGGACAAGTCGTGATCGTTTTATTTTCGGAAGCGGATTATGATGTGTATACGTCTTCCCTTAAGAAAATAATAGACGAGAAAGGAGGAACGCCCAATGAAACTCATCTATAGTGGTAAAACCAAAGATGTTTATCAAACAGAAGAGGGTAAAATAGTATTAAAATTTAAGGATGACGTGACTGGGGAAAATGGCGTTTTTGACCCTGGTGCGAATACTGTGGGACTTACAATGGAAGGAGCAGGTAGAGCAGGCTTAAAGCTTACCACTCTTTTCTTTCGGGAACTAAATAAAAAAGGAATCCCGACTCATTTTATTGACTCAAATATAGAGGAGGCTACCATGAAGGTAGTTCCGGCAACTCATTTTGGAGAGGGGCTTGAAGTAATTTGTCGCTACAAAGCTGTGGGGAGTTTTTTACGCCGATATGGTAAATATGCAACAGAGGGACAAGCACTTGATGGCTTTGTCGAGGTAACCCTAAAGGATGATGAACGCAAAGATCCGCCAATTAGTGAGGATGCACTAAAAATGCTTGGTATTCTGACAGAAGAAGAATATCAGGTGATAAAAAGTTTAACTGTCAAAATAGCTGAAATGGTCAAAGAAGCATTGAAAGAAAGAGAAATAGAACTTTATGACATTAAGTTAGAATTTGGGAAGGATCCAGATGGGAATATCATGTTAATTGATGAAATTTCCGGTGGTAATATGCGCGCATATAGAGAAGACCAATATATCTCCCCAATGGAATTGCAAAAAATAATGGTTTCCTCCTAATACAATGATAATGAGAAGCAAAGAGGCTGGGACATAACTAAATAATGCTGTTCTAAAGACGAACATTCTAAAGAGTGGAAGTCCCGCTCCGGAAAAACGCTTCGCTTTCCGTGGGCGCTGCTAAGCCTCCTCGTGCTTTGCACTCCGGGGTCTTATCTAGGCTTTCTCTCCCACAGGACAAGGAAAGCTGCGACAGCTATGCATCGCACGAAGGAAATGTGTATTTCATTTCCGAGGAGTCTGCACGTTTTCCCTCCGCTAATTTGTTGCAAAAATAAATCCGAACCATGATTCAGTCGTAGTACGAATCGGTTTGGATTTTTCAATGTATAAAATTTTTTTGTCCCAGCCTCTACTTACACAATATTTTGTTTAGTATGCTGTTGGATAAGTTCTTCTATTTTCTGCACTGCTTCGGTAACATCAGCTGCATGAATGTCAACAACATTTTGTTCCGGATAATGGTTTGCTGCATGCTCATAACGAGGATCATAATAATAATTTAAAAGAAGCTCTGCAACGTAATGATAGTTTGCTGCCTCTAATGCCTGCTCAATCTCTTTGGCAATGGGTGTGTGGATTCGTTTCTTAATGATCTGAAAAGCTTCCCGGAAACGGTCAGGGTTCTCCCAAGGCTGATAATCCTCCAGAATATGCTTCACTCTTTCTTCCATAGGTATATGAATAAATAGCTGCATACTTTTTTCCTTTTTTGAATATAGAAAGTCAGGTAGAGATACCTTGCCGATTCGCTTGCTTTCGCCTTCTATAAAAACAAAAGGCTCCTGCTGAAACTCGATCATTTTCTGTACAAGCAAGGCTTCAAATTTCTTTTGGTTATTTGGATGAAGCCCAATTTGTCCAAAAATCGAGCCGCGATGATTCGCCATTCCTTCCAAGTTGATAATAGGATATCCTTTTTTTGCCAATTCATGAAGGATCACGGTCTTACCGGAGCCGGTATACCCATTTAAAACAATTAAATCTGGCTTAAAGTCTCCTTGTTCAAGCGTACTGATAACCCATTTTCTATAGGTACGAATACCACCACTTAATCTGGTAGCTTTTATCCCCATCAAATCTAAAACTGTTGCGGCTGTTTTACTCCGCATACCACCTCGCCAACAAAAAACAGTCATTGATGTTTGAATTTTACCAAACTCATGGATGAACTCAGGCAATTTTGCGGAAAAAATCTCCAAGCCACGTTTCTTAGCGGCATCCTGGCCAACTTGTTTATATAATGTCCCTACCTCTGCCCGTTCCTCATTCGTAAAGATGGGGATATTTATACTACCCGGTATTGTCGCTTCATTAAATTCCTTTGGTGAACGAACATCGATAAGGGTATGCTCGCCTGTATCTTTAAGCTGCAACAATTCGTTTAATTCAATATCCTTAAACATGTATAGGTCACTTCCTGTAATAAAAATAAATTATTTTACGTTAATGTGTCCACTGCTTCCTTCTTTTACTTCTCCGATGATTTGAGCTTCTACGCCTTTCTCCTGTAATTCTGTAAAAAGCTGATCTGCTTCCTTAGAAGAAACTGCAATTAGCAGGCCACCAGAGGTAACTGCATCACACAGGATCCATTGATCGATTTGATCCATGTCTTCAGGAAAGGTAATTATATCTTTTACATGATTGAAATTATTTTTGGTACCACCTGGAACAGCTCCTGATGCAGCGAGTTCTCTCACGCGCTCAAGCATGGGAACATGTTCATAGCTTATTTGAAGTTCGACTTTACTTCCCATTGCCATTTCCGAAGCATGACCCAAGAGACCGAACCCGGTAACATCCGTACAGGCGTGAACATCATAGTGTTCCATTACTTCAGCTGCAGTCTTATTTAATGTGGCCATAACGTTTGTCACGCGTTGAACCTCATCCTGGCTGAGTAAGTTATTTTTTATGGAGGTAGAGTAAATTCCCACCCCAATTGGTTTAGTTAAAATCAATTTATCACCAGGCTTTGCACCAGCATTTGTCCTAATCCGATCCGGATGAACCGTTCCTGTCACTGCAAGTCCAAACTTCGGTTCCTTGTCATCAATGGAATGACCGCCAACCAAAGATACCCCGGCCTCTGCGAGTTTATCACCTGCACCACGCAGGATATCCGCAAGAATGCTTTTATCAAGCGTAGAGATAGGGAAAGCAACAATATTAAGTGCGGTGATAGGAGTTCCCCCCATTGCGTATACATCGCTAATCGCATTGGCGGCAGCTATTTGACCAAAGTAGTATGGGTCGTCCACAATCGGAGTAAAAAAATCTACTGTTTGTACAAGGGCAGTAGTATCGTTTATTTTGTATACCCCTGCATCATCACTCGTATCGAGACCGACGAGGAGGTCTGGATTTGTTGCTGTAGGAGGGAGGGAGCGAAGAACTTGTGATAAGTCTGCTGGGCCAATTTTACATCCGCAGCCACCTTTAGAGGATAATGACGTGAGCTTTATATCGTTTTCCATATATATCATCCTTTTTATTAAAGTATAGTCGATGACTATAAAATAATTTTAACATATAAATAAACTTTATAAGGGAGAGAAGCCTTTCCCCCTTAATTAGTCTTTAAATTAACGTCATGAGGATAAACCTTAATGGCTTTGCACACTGGTTCTTTTAATTAGTGTTGGAATGAGGCAAATTTCCTCGGGCTCTTTATCCTTTTTCTCCATTTTTGAAAATAATAGGTCAACAGCATGGTGGCTAAGTGAACCGACATCTTGCTCTATGGAAGTAAGTTCAACTCCAAAAATATATGGATAAATAGTATTATCATAACTGACGACTGAAATGTCATGAGGGATCTGCTTTCCCTCCTCATAAGCGGCTTTGAGGAAACCAAGTGCCATCATATCATTCGTGATAAAAACAGCAGACATATTCTTTTTCATTAACGTTTTTCCAGCATGGTAACCACTATCAATACGATAATCCCCATCGATTACCAGGTCTTGTTCTATCTCGTAATTGTATTCCTTCATTGCTCGGTAGAAACCTTCTAATCTTGATTTACCATTGGAATCATTCCCGTAATTTGCAATACAGGCAATTTTTCTATGTCCTTTTTCCAATAAATGCTTAACAGCTAAATAAGCGCCTTCTTCATTATCAAACCATACTTTATTACAGGCTTGCTCAGGATAAACACGGTCAATCATAACATACGGGGTCGACGTGTTATCTAATTTACTTAGCCGGCGAACCAGCTCGGAATGGTCTTTGTAGGATTCATTGCTTGGTATGATAAACAATCCATCAACAGAACGAGAAAGAAGCAAGTCAAATAATTCCAGATCATGGGCATAGTCATTGTCTGAATTTACAATAATGAGCATATAGCCTCGCTTGCGACACTGCTCTTCAATTTGCTTTGCAAGAGAGGAGAAGAAAATATTCTCAATATCAGGTATGATCAAGCCAATTGTTTTGCTTTTTTGAGTTACAAGGCTTCGGGCAATTTGATTAGCGGAATAATTATATTCTTCTGCAATACGCTTAATATCTTCCTTCTTTTCCTTTGATATTCTACATGGCCGATTGTTTAGCACCAATGATACAGCGCTTGGAGAAACATTTGCTTTTTTTGCTATATCCTTTAAGGTGATTTTCATCTTAATCATTCCTGCTTTCCATCGTAAAATCCGTCTTTCTACAATATGGAGAAGACATCACTTGTATCATATCATCTGATTCCAAGGAATAGAAGCGAGTGTAGACATGCCATATAGACAACTACAGCAACTGCTAATATTGCTGAAGCATACATAATAAGATCATTTAACATTCTCCACCCCTCCTTAATTGCATTTCTTAATGCATTCAATCAACCAGTCTTTATATTGCACAGGGTCAATATCAACTGCGACAGTAGCGTTCGGTTTATTGCCAGTGTAGTTTTTTAAATCTACAACGGTACATCCCTTAGTTAGTGAACCCTCAAGCTCGATATCAACAAAAGCATCCACTGTTTCAAACATATCCGGATTTAAAAGATAGCCTATTGCTGTGCTGTCATACATTTTCAAACCTGTTTTTAAGCCACCACCGCGATAGCGCTGGAAAAGTTGATAAAGCATATCACCTGTTCTATTTAGCTCTTTTAATTGTTGGCTGTCTTCAGGATAGATAAGCGCTTTCAAACCAATGTCAAGTCCTACCATAGTAAGTGATATTCCACTATCAAAAACAATTTTTGCCGCTTCCGGATCAGCAAATATATTAAATTCCGACATTACACCAGCATTTCCACGTGCTGTAGAGCCACCCATCAATACAATTTCATGAATGTTATCCTTAACCTCTGGATACATCCGTAGTAGAAGGGCAATATTCGTAAGTGGGCCGATTGGCACTAGAGTTATAGGTTGCTCACTATTCATGATTTCTTTATACATGGCATTAACTGCATGCTCTTTTAATAGTTCCTCCATGTCAGGTTCTTCAAAATCATAACCGCCCATGCCTGTTTCACCATGGATATCACTCGCATCAATGGCTTCTTTAATTAGTGGACGGTCAGCTCCTGCAGCTACAGGGATATCCTTACCGAAGAACTTCATTAGTCTCATAGCATTGTAGGTTACTTTTTCTAAGCTTACATTTCCTGCAACGGTTGTAATTAGACGAACGTCAAGCTGTTCGTCGTATAATGCAATTGCAATCGCAACTGCATCATCAATGCCTGGGTCTGTATCGATTATTATTGGTCTTTTATTCATTTAGTTAACCTCCTTGAACTGGTCAATCTCATTTTTGTATGGTATAGATTCCTGTGCCCCTTGCTTGGAAATAGCAAGTGAAGCTGCCTTCGTTGCATAGGTCATACTATCTTTCATGTTTGTCTCTGTAGCTAATGATGCTACCAATGCACCAATATACGTATCGCCAGCGGCTGTTGTATCTACAACGTTTGTTTTAAAGCTTGGAACAAAAATTACTTGCTCTTTGTCCCCATAGGTACTGCCTGCAGCTCCCCGGGTGATAATAACAGAAGAAACACCTTTGTCCATGAAGAGTTGGATAGCATCTTCGCAATCCTTGTCTGTCTTTGGATAAATTCCTGACAGCATTTCGCTCTCCCATTGATTGACAATTAAAAGATCAATGGAGGGATAGGCAGTTTCTGGTATGTCCTTTGCAGGTGCGGGATTAAACACCGTAAAAAGTCCTTGACTCTTTGCCTTTGCAAGAGAATGTAATACAACATCGTAATCGCTTTCAAACTGTGTTAAAAATATATCGTCTTTATTTGCAACCTTTTGTAATGCTTGAGACGTGTAGGCTTCATCTACCGTATAATTGGCGCCAGATCCGAGAATAATTCTGTTATCACCCGCATTTCGAATAATCATTGCAATACCTGTGGAAGTCGAGTCATTCTGAGTGACGTGCGTGCAATCCACACCTTCCTGTTTTAAAGAAGTGATAAGCTGACTGCCAAACAAATCATTCCCCACACTGCCAATCATACATGTCGTCGCTCCGCTTTTTTGAGCTGCAACTGCTTGATTAGCGCCTTTACCTCCGGGAGACATAAAGAACGATTTCCCATCTATTGTTTCGCCATTACGCGGCATACGATTTGTCTCTATGGATAAATCCATATTTAAGCTACCTAGTACAACCACTTTTTTCATCTCAAGTCCTCCTCTCGATGATTAATAAACTTTTGATAAAACGTTTTACCAGTTTATATTACCATCATACTTATTTTTTCGTCAACATGAAAATTGTGACAAAGTATAACTTCTTTGTTAGGTTTTCCTCTAAATAACTCTTTATTCTTTTACGAGAATGGCCTGTATTCCAGTGAAGAGATGCTAAAGGAGGGGGATTTCTAACGACTCTCCTCAGCATGTTGAAATTTGAAAATTAGATTCAGGAAAAATTAATCGACCTTGTTTTATATTTGTGAGGAAGGGAACAATAACTATAGAGAAAAAAGGAGTGAAATTATGAGTCAAGATAATATTAGAGCAGAAGTAGAAAATATTCTTGAAAACAGCCATATTGGAACAATGGCTACAGTGAAAAACAATAAACCTCATTCCAGGTATATGACTTTTTTCCATGAAGATTTAAAGCTTTATACTGCTACAAGCAAAGAAACGGATAAAACAGAAGAACTGGAAGAGAATCCGTACACCCATATTATTCTTGGATATGAAGGAGAAGGATTTGGCGATGCTTATGTAGAGTATCAAGGAAAAGCAAAGCTAAATGATTCTCAAGAATTAAAAAATAGGGTATGGAATGAGTACATGAAGAATTGGTTTGAAGGCCCTGAGGACCCGAATTTGGTTGTGTTGGAAATTGAGCCGGTAGGAATTCAGCTTATGAATAAAAAAGGAGAAAGTCCTAAGACGTTGGATGTTAAATAAAATAACTACCCCCTGCTCAGTGAAAAGCAGGGGGTAGTTATTTGGTTCCAAAATATATAAAATGTAAACTAACATTGTAGGATTGTAACCGGACGTTTTAGGAAATAATGTATGATAAGTAAACCCTAGATCGTTTCTGAATAGGTGGGACGGATAATCTCACTTAATCAATTCTCCGGCGGATAGTTATGCTCTGCAGCTTATTAATCTCTTCTGCAACAAAAATTTTGCTTCAGCCATTAACTCGCAACTTCTTCCTACTATGATGGTAAACCTGTACGAGTTACTGTTTGTACCTCAACATTCGTAGTAAAATCAGTTATTTTTCTATGCTTAAAACGATGTCTTCTCCGGCACGGACAGATTTTTTATCTATAGGAGAGATTTCGCTCATTTCATCTGTATTTGTAATAATAATTGGGATTAGTGTACTCTTTGCTTTAGTTTCTACCGTAGTATAATTGAACGCAACCAATTTATCACCCTTTTTCACATGATCACCTTCTTCTACATAAGCGGTGAATCCTTCCCCTTGCAGTTCTACTGTATCTATACCGATATGAATAAGAATTTCAGCACCATTTTCCGCCAGGATTCCCACCGCATGCTTGGTGGAAAATAGTTGAATGACCTTTCCGTCAACTGGTGCAGTTACAAGCTCATCAGATGGCTTAATTGCAATACCGTTTCCCATCATTTCCTCGGAAAATACTGGATCGGGCACTTCCTCCAATGGAACCGTTTCTCCATTAATAGGTGCATAAAGAGAGATATGTTTACTGTCCTCTTTTTTCTTAAATAATTTCCCTAACATCATTATCCGTCCCCTCTTGAATATTAATTAAAGATTTTTTTCAAATCCCACTTCTGTACATCAAAAGTCACTTGCCCGTTAGCTTGGAAAGATACAGCTTGCTCATTTATATCATCGAAAATTCGGGAGGTGAAGACTTCTTCTCCATTGTTAATAAAGACTTCCAGTGAGGATGTGTCTTTAAAAAGCTGAATATTTTCCAACTTATCTAAGCGACAATGCCTGCTTTCCGTTCCTTGTTTATTAAAACATTTGCGTTCTACACTGAAAGTGGAAGAAGTCTTATCGAAACACAGCGTGCTTTCTCCAACTGTTAAGGAGAATATCTCTGCATTCCAGTCAGTAACTGTTATTTGTAATTCGAACACATTACCAGCAACCCCATTTAATTGCTTCTGTTGATTCATAATCGTTATGTTGTCATAAGCAACTTGATTTTTTCGCAATAATTCAAGTTCTTTTACGGGCATCTGAAGGAGCTTCCCTTCCTTCCACTTCAGTGTACGGGGGAGAGTAAGCGCATGAATCCAACCGTATTTTGCAGTAGGTTGTTGTGTTTCTCCTATTTCCGCATTACCCATCCAGGCAAATAATAAACGTCTTCCTGTTTCATCCATCGTGGTTTGTGGTGCATAAAAATCAAAGCCGCGGTCTAATTCTTCAAAGCTCCCATGCTGATAGGAGGGGTTCTCATAATCTACTTGTCCGGTAAAATAACCAGATTGATAAATATTATTAAATTTATATCCTTTTGCTTCCAACCCCTGTGGAGAAACAATTAGTATATCCTTATTCTCAAGGTGAAAAAGGTCAGGACACTCCCACATGTATCCAAATTCACCGAGCTTATTTCTATGCGAACCTGTTAGAGGACCGCGATAAAACCAATTTTCTAAATCAGAGGAAGAGTAAAGAACCACTTCGCCCTGTTCTTGTAAATTTTGAGCGCCGATGACCATGAGCCACTTATCATCTTTAAAAAAGACTTTAGGATCACGGAAATGGGCAGTGTAACCTTTAGGCACTTCAATAACTGGCCCTTTTTTATCAAAATGAAGACCATCATCGGAAACGGCAAGGCATTGGTATGATTCCCGGTTTCCTTCTTTGTCCTTAACATTTCCAGTATAAAAAATATAGAGCTTTTCATCATGGACAATGGCACTTCCTGAGTAACAGCCATCTTTATCAAACCATTCATCAGGAGCCAATGCGATAGGAGCTTCTTCCCAATGAACGAGATCACTGGAAATACGATGTCCCCAGTATTTTTGCCCATGTGTTGTTGCAAACGGATTCCATTGATAGAAAATATGATACTTTCCTTGATAGAATACAAACCCGTTTGGATCGTTGAGCAATCCGACGGGGGGCATAATATGGAAATGGAGACGGTAAGGATCGGATTGAACCATTTCCTGTTTATCTATTATTCGCTGATAAGCCTTCTCTATGGCATGTAATTGTGTCATATCTGTATGAGGCACTCCTTATCTAAAAGACAGGCAAGGGGTTGCCTGCCTGTCTGTCTTTATTATTAAATGTGTTGCTTTGTCAGCAAGTCACTTGCCCTTTTCTTATGCTGTTTCAACGTCTTTAAGTTTTTTATCTGAATATCCGAATAACCATGTAAGAACAAATGCTGTACCTATAGCAATGAGGTTAACCAGGATATACTGTAAAATCTGTCCATTAAGATACAGTAAGCTACCAGGGATGACGGTGATTGCCATACCGGTCCCTTTTATACCAAGTAGGGAAGCAGTAAAACCACCAACACCGCCGCCAATTAAGCCCATTACGAAAGGTTTAACATAGCGTAGGTTTACACCAAAAATGGCAGGCTCCGTAATTCCAAGGAATGCAGAAAAGGAGGAAGGTAAGGCCAATGCCTTCAGTTTTTTGGACTTTGTTTTTAGTCCTACTGCTAGTGCTGCTCCACCCTGTGCGGCTACTGCTGAAGTAACAATGGCGTTATATGGGTTGTTCCCGAACTTTTCAAGCAATTGGATTTCCAACAAGTTAAATATATGATGAACACCTGTAATTACAATGATTTGATTTAAGGCGCCAATTAAAAATCCTGCAATGCCGAATGGCAGGTTTAACACAAAGAGTGTACCTTGAAGAATATATTCCTCCACTGTATGGAAAACTGGCCCAATAATGAAGAGAGCTGCTGCAATCATGACTAATAATGTTAAAAATGGGGTAATGATTAAATCCAATGATTCCGGAACCCGTTTCCGGATGGCTCTTTCAAGTTTTGCGCCAATTATCCCAGCAAAAAAGGCAGGTAATACAGCGCCTTGATAGCCTACTACAGGAATGAATCCCAAGAAATATAACGGTTCGGCTTCTGTCGCGACTTCCCAAGCGTTGGGCAATGCGGGACTTACTAGCATTAATCCTAATACAAGACCAATAATTGGCGTGCCCCCAAATACTCTAAAAGTTGACCAAGCAACAAGTGCAGGTAAAAATATGAATGCAGTATCTGTTAGGATTTGAGTAAATAAGAGAAAGTTCTCAGAGATATCAGCTGGTGTCATGCCAAACAATGCCAATACTTGTTCTTGCATGACCAGACCTCTAAGCCCCATGAACAAACCTGTTGCTACAAGTACGGGAATTATTGGGACAAATACATCTCCCAATGTTCGAATGGCACGCTGAAATGCATTCTTTTCTTTTGCAGCTTCTTTTGATTGTTCGGATTTATCTGTGCTGTTGATACCGAGCTTATCTACTTCCTCGTAAATACGATTTACTGTGCCGGTCCCAAGAATTACCTGATATTGACCGGAGTTAAAAAAGGCACCCTTTACTTTATCCGTGTTTTCAACCTTTTCCTGATCGATTTTTTCTTTGTCATGGATCATAAAACGTAATCTTGTGGCACAATGGGCGACAGAATGAATATTCTCTGTTCCACCGACGGCGTCAATAAGCTCCTTTGCGATTTTCTTGTTATCAGACATATAACCTCACTCCTTTTATTTTTGTGGTATCGATTCCACTATTGATATAATTAGTAAATAAAATAGCGATAGACAATAACTGTGTTGAGGGTGGTATCGATTCCATAGTGCGTATGATGAAATCGGTTCCACGATTTCATCATACACTATTACGAATAATTAGTCTATAGTTCAGTAAAATTCTCTCTTCGTAATGTGTTTTGGATATAATGGCGAGTATTTGTTTGGCAGCTTGTTTACCGGCCACCTCATTGTGATAGTCTACTGTTGTTAGAGAAGGATCAACATATCTGGAAATTTCTGATGCACCAATACTCGCTACAGCAATGTCATTTGGCACAATAAGTCCTTGTTCTTTCAAATAGCTCATTGCTCCAATAGCTAAACGGTCTGTTACTGCAAAGACAGCGGTAGGGAGAGTATAGCTTTGTGTTAAAATTTGTCTCATTGCTTCATAACCAGAATCTATGTCAAATATAGCTGTCTGTACCCAAGGTGGGGCTACTTCCAATTTGCGCTCATTCATCGCCGAATAATATCCCTTTTTACGAAAATAACCTACCGAGCGATCTGTCTCATCTACCCCGATAAATGCTATCTTTTTATGCTCTCTCTCAATTAAGAAGTTAGTAATCTCTTTCGAGGCATGGAAATCATCATAGACTACACTGGCAACCTCTGGCATGTCCTGTCCTATAATTACAATTGGCAGATTCATTTCCTGTATTTTCTTAACTAATTTTTCTTTCGTATTTGTCGCTACTAAAATAATTCCGTCTACTTGACGGACTTTAAGTAAATCCAGATATTCGATTTCCTTTTCTTTATCCAGATTGGTATTAGCTAGAAGAATCTGATACCCCTGTTTTGCCAACTCGTTATCTATTCCAGCTACAATTTTACTTGATGTTTCTGTATGAATGGTTGGTAATATGACACCAATTACTTTTGTTTTTTTGGTGCGGAGTGATTTGGCATGTTCATTAGGTATATATCCTGTTTCTTTGATTACTTTATCAATTCGTTTTCTGGCCTCTTCACTGACATAGCCAGAATCGTTTAGAAAACGGGAAACAGTAGATCTGGATACGTTAGCCATTTCTGCTATTTCTTTTATTGTAAGCAATGTTTTTCACCCTTATTTGATGACATATTTTGTGTTCTGTAGAATAATAGAACATAATTTGACCTATATAAATCATACCACAGGGAGGTAATCATCGTGAATCATGGTGTCATTACACTTGGTGAGACGTTAATCGATTTTATACCTACAGATGTTACGAATACAACTTATCATAAAAGTCCTGGAGGTGCCCCTGCAAATGTGGCTGTGGGGGTGGCAAGGCTTGGTGGTGATTCATCATTTATTGGCATGGTAGGAGATGATGTGCTAGGCAGTTTTTTACAAGAAACACTGCAGTCCTATTATGTGAATACAGAACAATTATTATTTTCGAAGGAACATCGTACAGGTATTGTATTTGTAACCAACAGAGAGGACGGGGAGCGGAGCTTTGATTTTTACATTAACCCAAGTGCGGACCGTTTTCTCGAGGAGAATCACATAAATAGCGAGCACTTGCTTCAACATCGTATTCTCCATTTCGGATCAATATCATTAATTAGCGAGCCAGCACAGGGTGCAACGAGGGCGGCTGTTAAACTGGCAAAAGAGAACGGATTGCTTATTTCCTATGACCCTAATCTGCGTTTGATGCTGTGGGATTCGAAAGAGGAGGCAAAAGATAGGATCATTTCCATGCTTGGAGAAGTGGACATTTTAAAGATTTCTGAAGAGGAGTTAGCATTTATTACAGATAAAAAGTCAGTTAAAGAGGGTCTGGAAATGCTCGAACAATATGAAATCCCTGTTATATTTGTCACCTTGGGAGCGGAAGGGTGTTACGTGAAGACAAGGGAAGGTAATAGACATGTTCCGGCGATGCAGGTGAAGGCAATTGACACAACTGGTGCTGGCGATGCCTTTGTTTCTGGGGTGCTTTATTCTATTGATCAGTATGTTACAAATATACATGCTCTTACATTGGAAGAAGCAATGAGGATAGCTGAATTCGCCTCGGTATCCGGTGGACTTGCTGCTTCTACAAAAGGTGCAATGACTGCCTTGCCAACGAGAGCCGAGGTAGAAGGTTATTTGAATCGATAGAGAAGATAAACTAATTTAGCTGGTTAACTGTGATTTTTAATTTAATAAAAAAAGATCCTATCACACATATTGGGATATAAACGTTACCTCCTACATTCAAAGTAGGAGGTAAATGCGAACGAATGGAAATTACTTTTCCATAGCGATGTTATTTAGCTATTTCATATGAAAAGCATTTTGGTTCTTTATATGTCCATGTAGCTCCACGAATTTTATTTGAATTTGCTACAGATGGCCAGGCTTCATGGAGGATGAACCATATGAGACATTAGGAGAAAAATTATCGTTACCGCCATTTCTGGCCAAAGCGGGAGGAAATTGAAAGAGCTGTCCGTCCTATTGATACCGTAAGAAGCACACAAAACTTCAAAAAAGAATAGACGTTAAAAAAAGCATAATCATTAACGATTATGCCTTTTAAGTTAAAATTTCACATGCTTTAGGGAGCAAAGGATACAAAATAACGAAACATAAAACCAAGCAATGCAACAACAGAGATAGTACAAATAGATGCAAAGTGAAGTAGTATATAAAGAATCTTATATGGGTCATTTATTTTAAATGAGTAAATAAAGCCAAATATTGGATTGAGAATTAGGAAAGGCAGTGAAAGTGCAATATACGTTTTACCAATGGAATGTATTAGTGCTGTGTTCGTAGTTGCCAGGTTTAATATCACCATTAGAATTACAGTGACAACAAGGGTGGCAGCCAGTGATGTTAACGAGACACGCATGGCGTTTTGGAAAAAGCGTCTCATCTTACCCCTCCTTTTTTGAAAGCTAGGCTTCTTTAATTAGTTAGATGATTTTTTGTAACCATGTAGTCACTTTTGTAATTTCAAGGGGTTTAAACCAAGAGATGAAGAGTAAAATAGCTGCTATACAGAGAAGACAGCTTCCTTTCAAAAACCCGGATTCCTTCCGGAGGAATGCCACTATTCCTAAAATCCCGCTTACAAATAAGAGTAAATAAGCAATAAGTGATATAGGCTCAGAGAATTGAATAATCGACCAATTAATTAGTAAAAGAATAAAAGCAAATAAAATGAGTGTTATGGATCCCCTGCTAAATTTATTCATATGAATCCCCCTGATTTTTATATAAATTCTGCCTGTCTGTTATGATCTATTCTTGCTATATATGTAGATGTTCGAAAAATAAGAAATAGGTATTTACTACTGCTACTGAAGTTATTCCCTTTTTTTAGAAAAGTAATCTATAAAGGAATAATTTGGTATATATAACGTATGAAAGCTGCACGAAGTTTCAATTTTCTTTACGAAACGTAGTACTTTTTTGTTTGAAATGACTTCTTCTTTAGTTGATAAATTCAGCCTTATCGAACCATACTAGTAGCAGAGGTGACATACATGTATAAATTGCTATCACATAATGACTTAGACGGCGTGGGTTGTGGGATTTTAGCACGCTTAGCTTTTGGGAAACAGGTTACCATTCGCTATAATTCAATCTCGGGATTAAACAGGGAAGTAAAATGGTTTCTGGAAAATGAGTCAAAAGATACGTTTCTAATGATTACCGATTTATCGGTAAATGAAGAAAATGAGAAACGGTTAGAGAATTTTTATAAAGAGGGAGGACAGGTGCAGTTAATCGACCATCATAAAACTGCTCTGTCATTTAATGATTATGAATGGGCAGATGTTCGTGTAGAAGGTGAATCTGGTAAATTACATTCGGCTACCTCCTTGTACTATGATTATCTTGTGAAAAACAACTATTTGGAAGCGTCGAATGCAATATCTGAGTTTGTCGAGCTTGTTAGACAGTATGACACATGGGAATGGGAGAAAAATGATAATCAAAAAGCAAAACGCTTAAATGCATTATTTTTTCTTGTATCCATAGATGAATTTGAAGAAACCATGCTGGAAAGATTAAGTAAAGACGTGAACTTTGATTTTGATGATTTTGAAAAGAAGCTACTTGATATGGAGGATGATAAGATTGTCCGCTATATTCGACGAAAAAGACGGGAACTTGTCCAAATCAAAGCAGGTGGTTATTTTGCAGGAGTTGTTTTCGCAGAATCCTATCATTCAGAGTTAGGAAATCAATTAGGAAAAGAGTACCCGCATCTCGATTATATAGCTATTTTAAATATTGGTGGAAGAAGGATGGGTTTTAGAACGATACACGATCATGTGGATGTTTCCGAAGTTGCAGGTTCATTTGGAGGGGGAGGACATGAGAAAGCTGCAGGTTGTTCTCTTACAGAGGAAGCCTATAACCAATTTGTAGCGAAGACCTATCCAATGGAGCCGCTCCGAGAAGATGCTAGAAGAAACCGTTTTAATCTAAAGCACTCCACGTTTGGAACACTATATAAAAGTAAAGCAGATGAATTTTTATTCCTTTATCCGCTAAGTGAACAAGCATGGGCGTATGAGAAAAATAGACAAAAGCAGCATACTCAATTTTCCAGCTTTGAAGAGGGCGAGAAGTTTTTGAAGCGACAAAAGGAAGCATGGCTAGTTAGAGATGAGTTATTTGTGCAATACCTCATGGAAGAGGTTAAAAAGGATAAAAGAAAAGAGAGTAAGTAGAAAAAGAGGAACAGCAAGGAATGGTAACCCTTCTTGCTGTTCCTCTTTTCGTTTTAGATTTTAGTTACAATTTCTCTGACCATAGCCATCTTCTCATGTATATTTATAACGAATAGCTGTTTTTTTATTTTTCTTTCCATCTTTTCCTTTAACGTGTAATAGGGTTAAAACTAACAGTCCTACAAGTAATGTGAAAGCAGCAATGGATAAAAACATCCCGGTGTTTGACCATTCCATTAAACGGGTGAAAATAGGGGGACCGAGAGCGACTCCGAGGAACCGGACAGATCCGTATAAAGATGTTACAAAGCCTCTACGTTCTTTTCCAACTGCACCAGTTATAATACTGTTAACACAAGGAAGGATGAGACCTGCTCCAATACTGCTAATGGCCAAGACCGAGATAAATGGAATGATTTTTTCAAAAAAAATAAGTGTTCCAAAGGATAAGGTCATTAGCCCAAAGCCAATCACAGATAAGCGCTTCATCTTTTCCAGGTTTTTACCAATCTTACTACCTGTAATATAGGATGTAATTACCAATACAAGAAGAGGGACTGCAAGCACTAACCCTTTCATTATTCCCTCAATGGAATATTTCGTTTCCAATACATCCGATAAATAAAAAAGGATTCCAAACAAGGTAAATAAACAGGTTCCTCCTGCTAAATAGGTGGTAACAATCCATCTACCCTCATGCTTAAATACACTAAGCAAACCTCTAATATACTTTCCGAAGGGAGGCGGAGCTTGTCTATTGCTCTTTTCTTTAATAAAAAATAGTAAAAGAATTAAACTAATAAGACAAAGGGCGGGGAATACATAAAATGCAGCATACCAAATAATTAAGCCCAATAATGAGCCGAAAATAGGTGATAGCACTTTCCCCAATCCATTTGAAGCTTCAAATATTCCTAGCACCCGACTTTGTTCTCCACCTTTAAATAAATCTCCAGTAAGGGCCATTGCCATAGGTGCGGAGCCTGCTGCTCCAATACCTTGTATGGATCTACCAATTAAAATCCATATATAGGATTGCGAGAAGTAAGCTGCTCCAGCTCCTGAGATTAGTCCACCCAGCCCAAATAGAATAATGGATGGAATAATCACAATTTTTCTTGAAAATCGATCAGATAAATAGCCAACGATAGGAATAAATATAGCTGCCATAATAGAAAATACAGTAATTGTCAGACTCACTTGCATCTGAGATAACTCTAAAGCTGCTTTCATTTGAGGAAGGATAGGGATTAGCATGGAGTTTCCTAATGTCATAATTAAGGGAATGGAGCCAATTGTAATGATAGCCATGCCTTTTTCTTTTGGTTTCAATGTTCCCCACACCTCACTTCGTGTTAATAGGCGGAGAAACAATCCAGCCTTTTTCCTTTGTAATGTTAAGCAGTTTTAATTCGTATTCATCTTGCTGAGCCTGAAAGTCCCCAAACATTGTGCGGATGTCTTCACGAATAGAGACCCCTATAACGTAACTGCAAAGGATTCTGCTGACCATTAGCTCTTTCTGTACCAAGTTTGCTATCTCAGGGTCATGAAAACGAGCGCCAGCCGGGATATCTTGAAGCTCTACATTCGGGCGATCAGGAGGGGCAGGAGGTAAGCGAATCCCTGTTTCCTTTAATAAGGTTTCTACTTGCTGTTCCTCTTGTGTAACAACGTTTTCCTGCATATCCTCCAAGAAAGCAATTAAATCATTATCTCCTGAATGGTTGAGATATATTTGCATATTTACCAGAAACCCTTTTGTTCCGTGTAAGTAGGACCATAAATGAAATACTTCACCTGCGTGAAGAGGTTCTTCCTCAGGTTTCCCATTTAAAATACCCATCTGGTTACTCCTCCTAAAAAGTAGTCCTTTTAGTTTCCCAAAAAGAAGAGAAAATATGACTGAAAATAAAAGTAGACAGGTACATCGATTATTATAAGAAACTGTTCGTTATATAATTCAAAGACTAATTGCTTTTCACACCAAATATTATGAAACTTACTCCAATAATGATAAATAATAGTTTTTTAAAAGATACTTGTTCAGCTAATCCGGTTAATCCAATAGCTGTCGTGAGAAGGAGAACTAAGGGACCAATGAAAGCGAGGGAACCATTGATGATAAGAGCTTTATCCAATTCATTAAACCTAATCATAAGATAAGCAGCAAAAATCTCTACCCCTCCTGATAAAATCCTTAGTAGTGCCATTCCTAATACTGCCTTTTCCAATAATGTGAACATTTTTTCCCTCCGTACTTTGAGACTTTCAACTATGCATATATATATGCACTGCTTGGCCATATAAAGACTGGAAAGAAAAAAATATGGAATCTCACCAAATAGAGTAGCTTGCATTATTAGAAAGCAGGCTACTCTAAGTTTTTTAATGATATAAATTATCTCTTTTATTATCAAGATAAAGTGTTCCATCAGATTGTACTTCAGCATAAAAAACTTCAGATAGGGAGGTTATACCCGCTTGTTTCAATTGCGCGTTTAGCCAGTTGGTATCAAGATTTAACTTTTTCAGGTTTGTTTCATTAAGCTCTCCATCAGATATGACCTCTGTAGCAATAGGATAGACTTTTGGCAGATTAGCGGCCAATTGATTAACATCACTTTTTGTTGCTGGTTGTTTATTTTCCTTTTTCATGACGGAAAGCTTGCCACTTGTTTCAAAAATGGCATAGTCTACCTCTTTCATGGAAAATATGTTTTTTTGACGTAAAAGAGCCTGTAAGGAATCGTTGTCTAACCTTTTTCTTCGCAGTGCTTCCTCCATAATTTTTCCGTCTTTAATAACAATTTCTGGAATACCTGTAGTAAATTTTCTAGCCTTTTGTGATTTGATATCTATATATCCCATTCCTAGGGTGAATCCTGCCCATCCAGTCAATGCTATAAATCCATTAAGCATACTAAAATTTTGATTAGTAGCAAGAATGGCGGCAATGGAGCCGATGGCAATAGCTGAAACAAAATTAAAGAATGTCATTTGACTAATTTCTTTTCTTCCCATAATTCGAGTTAGTGTAAATAACAACAAGAAGGATAAGCAAATACGCAAAACTAATTCTGGAATAGCCATAGGTTACCTACTTTCTCCTAGTTTAATGGATAGTATAGTTGTTTGTAACAATTTAATATTTATACAACAAAGCTGGACCATTCTATAACCTCCTTACTTCACACTATATACGCTACAGAGCGTAGCGGACGAAGCCATGCTGGTGGCAAATAGACACTGTGGGATAATGAGGAAACGAGCAGATGTCGCCCTTATCAGAGAAAGCTCACTTATTGGACAGTTTCACCACTACATCGATCGCTATTGTCCATTAACCATCTCTTATTCGACAATCCCACCTCAGCAGCTACCGAATTACCCATTGCTATCCGAATCTCGCGCCAGGCTTGCCAACCTCTCTGCAAAGAATTTTTCCTCTGCTTCAAAGTTGTTTTTATATTCTATACACCAAGTTAATTCGCAGTATATACAATCGATCTGCTTAAACATACAGAAAAAAGCATGTCTGCCATGGACATGCTTTTTGTTGTAATTATATTTTCCATTGGACTTTTTCTCTGAATTCTTCATCCCTTAACTTTTTCCTTACTTGCTTTCCCCAGCTTTTAACGGCTTCTAGTGTTGTGTTTTCCTGTATGGCAATATCCGTTAAAGTCATCCCATCTATAATGTGAAAATAAATCCATTTCCATTGATTTGCCGTTAGGTTAGCTTTCAACTGTCCCCAAAAATTATTATCCTCTACTAAATCAGCACCTTCACTTCTGATAGCAAGATTATTTCCACTGCTTATTCGCTGGTGATTCCCATCGCAATAGTCCGATCTGAAATTTAATAAGTAAGTTTCCTGAATATCCAGCCGTCTATTCTCCTTTCGCATCTGATCAATCAGACGGTTACGAATCGTGTAATTAAAGTAAGTTGCCATTGGGCCTTTATCTGGTTTGTATGTTCGGTAGGCATTCCATAGTGCAACTAATCCTTCACTATAATAATCCTGATTAACATCTCTGATATGGAGCTGATTTATTTGATAGTGAATTCTTCGTTCATTTTGTTCTAAAATTTCCTCAAAAGAAAAATGTGTTTTAAGCATAAATAGACCCCCTAATTCGCTCTTTTACTTCTATAATCGAAATAAATAGTGAAAAAGGGGCATCTTGACCAAAAAATTTAATTCTTTTCTATATAAGCATCTTTTATTCCTGCCTTCACAATCGATTGTAATCGTTTTTCTGCATTTGCTCGTTCTGTAAATGATCCACCGATGACGCGGTACAAAGTTGTTTTTGTAGTAGTTTTTGTACGCTTTAGCTGAAAGGCCTTTGCTATCCCATTTACATGACCTAGCGCAACTTGTTGGCGCCAAGAGATTTTTTTCATTAAAATAGCATCATCTTTGTTGTCAATAAATCCATTTTCTGTGAGGAGTGCAGCCATTGAGGTTTCTCTTAGTACATGGAAATTTGCTGATTTCCTTCCCCGATTAGCAAGCTGGTTTACTTTAGAAATTTCTTGATGCAAAATGCTTTGGTATCTCCTTGTTTTGGATAGCTCTGATAGACCACGATAGATGAAATCTTCATAGCCTTTACCCTTCCCGTTAAACGCATTGCAATGAATGGAAAGAAAAAAATCAGCTTTCCATTTGTTCGCCTCATTTGTTCGCTGCTGAAGACTTATCGTGGAATCTTTCGTACGACTCATTTTTACTTCTACATTAACGTAATTTGCGATAATTAATTTTTGAATACGCAGCGCAATATCCAATGCAATCTCCTTTTCCCGTAAACCATTTCCTACTGCCCCTGGATCTGTACCACCATGTCCTGGATCTAAATATAATTTCATAATGAAAACCCCTTTACAACTTTTTATGATTTCTTTCCTATTATTAAAATCGTTTGAAGATATAAAAAAGGGGCATAAAAAAGGTTCTTTTGATATGTTTGATTTTGAAGTCATCTCGTAAATCCGTAGTTAGGAGGGAAGTGCGGACTATCGACGATAATTATTAGCAGGAGAGGGGAGGAATCCGCCGGAGAAGAGAATGATCAGCAGGAGGGATGAGGAATCCGCCAGAGAGCTGGATAATCAGCCGTAATTTCAGAGCTATCTGGGAGGGTTACCATACCTATCTCATGTAAAAAAAGCTGCTACCAACTGGTAACAGCAATTATATTATTATTTTTGTTTATGCTTTCTTTTACTCGCTTTTTTAATTTCTTTTTCCTTTATCTTTTTTCCCATTAATACACTTTTGGCTTTATCTCTGCTTTTCTTATTGCTTAGTACATATAAGGTATCTCCATCTTTAATGATCGTATTACCAGAGGGGGTAATCAGTTCATCATTACGGATCACTCCGATAATAAGTGTATTTGCCGGGAGCTCTAAATCGATGAGGGAAGTATCCAATGCTGGTGAGTTGCTCGTGATAAATACTTCCATAATTTCTGAGTCGGTTGTTCCAAGATTAATGATTTCCAGGCTGGGCATTAAGTTTTTAGTCTTATCTTCTGTCAGTCCAAGTTTACTTGCGAGCCAAGACAAGCTGCTCCCTTGAACAAGTGCTGAAATCATCACAACGAAAAATACAGCATTAAATATAGTTTGACTGTTTGGAATATCAGCAACAATAGGGTAGGTAGCTAATACGATAGGAACCGCACCTTTTAACCCGGACCAGGAGACAAACAGTTTTTCCTTTATACTGTACTTCAGAAAAATCATGGATAGGAAGACAGCAATAGGCCGCGATAAGAACATGAGAATAATAGACAAGATAATACCTTGCCAAAAAACATCCAGTAATTGAGTTGGAAAAACAAGTAAGCCTAAAAGAATAAACATGAGAATTTGCATCATCCAAGCAAATCCTTCGTTAAATCGTAATATGGTAAAACGGTACATAAGGTCATTGTTCCCTACATATACAGCCATCACATAAACAGCAAGTAACCCGCTTCCTCCTAAAGTGTCGGTTAGTATATAGGTTAGCGTAGCCATTGCTAGTGCAAGCACAGGGTATAGACCTGCAGTATCAAGCTTAATCCGGTTGATTACTAAAACAGTTAATTTACCGAGTAAGAACCCAAGGAGCAACCCAAGTCCCATTTGTATAAAAAAGCTGCCAACAGCAGACCATATGGATGAATCGGGAATTTGTATCATTTCTATAAATGCAACAGTAAGGAAGACCGCCATAGGGTCATTGGAGCCAGATTCCGCTTCCAAGGTAGAGGTTAATTTGCGCTTGATGTTTTTATTACCCAGCACGGAGAAAACAGCTGCTGCATCAGTAGAACCAACAATGGCTCCAAATAACATGCCTTCCAATAGCGAGAAGTCCAGGATATACATGGCAGCAAAGCCAGTGAGAATTGTAGTAATTAGTACGCCGATGGTGGAAAGGATACTTGCTGCCCCTAACACGGGACGGATGTGATTCCATTTTGTTTGGGTACCACCTTCAAACAAAATGATAATTAATGCCATTATTCCAATAAGCTGCGAAAGCTCTACATTTTCAAAGAAGACAAAACGATTTAGGCCCATTCCTACGAGTAAGAAGAGGACTAAGGCAGGAAGACCTAAACGGGTGGAGAATTTAGTGGCTAAGACGCCCATAAGGAGCATTGCAGTGAATAAAAAGATCAATGTTTCAACAGCCATATTTATAAACATTCCTTCCAAAACAAAAAAGCCTATACATCTAATAATAAACTGTATTTTTTAAAAAATAAAATGAGAAGTACTATTTGTGAATAAATAATATCCCCATTCAGAAACTAATGAAAATGAAAGGAGAGATAAACTTTTATGGTTAATAAAGAAAAAGAATTTAACAATATGTTCAAAAAGAATAAACAGAGCGGGGAGCATCGCAATGGACGGAAAAGCCAATATAAAAATTACAACAATCATCCTGGAGAAGAACCGAATGAATATCAGAGTAGTAAGGATGAATAACCAATAAGTAAAAGTCTTTCTGTAATAGTAAAACCACGATCTCCTAAAAAGATCGTGGTTTTATTTTGCCGGCAGCATCTTATTATCCAAATCGTCCTGCAATATAGTCTTCTGTACGGTGATCCGTAGGGTTATTAAAAATAATGTCTGTGTTATCATATTCGACTACCTCCCCGTTTAAAAAGAAGGCTGTTTTATCAGAAATCCTGGCAGCTTGCTGCATGTTATGAGTAACAATAACAATGGAATAATCTTTTTTTAATTTCTGAATTAATTCTTCTACTCGTAAAGTAGACTTTGGATCAAGCGCGGATGTCGGTTCATCCATTAAAATGACATTTGGCTCAATAGCAAGACAACGTGCGATGCATAAGCGCTGTTGCTGCCCTCCAGAGAGGCCGTATGCATTTTCTTTTAGGCGATCCTTTACTTCATCCCATATGGAAGCTCCACGTAAGCTTTGTTCCACAATTTGATCGAGAATTTTTTTATTGCGAATCCCATGAATTTTAGGTCCATAGGCCACGTTTTCATAAATAGATTTTGGAAATGGGTTTGGTTTCTGAAATACCATACCAACACGGGTCCTTAGCTCCTCTGGTCTAAAAGACTTATCCAGAATATTTCTGCCTTGGTAGCTGATGGTCCCCGAAGTTCTCACTGTTGGAACCAGTTCTACCATACGATTAAGAGTTTTTAGGAAAGTGGATTTCCCGCATCCTGATGGGCCAATGATAGCAGTTACTTCCTTTTCATAAATGGATAAATTAATTTCCTTAAGGGCGTGTGTTAATCCATACCATAGATTTAAATCTTCCGTTTGATATACTGTTTTATTCGTAGGAATTGGTCTTGTGAGTAGCCTTGTCATTGAAATTGTTTTACTCTCCATATTATAGGGATCTGTTAATGTACTCAAATTCTCCATCTCCTTTATTTATCTAATTTACTTCATCCGAGTATGCCAACCTGGGGAAAGGCACTTGCGCTTTTGCTTTTAAAAGGTATGAGAGTATAAATTATTAACCTTACTAATTCTTTGTCAAAAGGAACCACGTCCAGCTCCAGCGCCTACCCCCTCGAGGTCTTAAGCAATAACTCTACGTGGCCAAAAAACGCCACTGCGAATTCTTGCTTAAGCTTGTCGGGGGTAATCAAGGCGCTTGCGCTTTTGCTTTTAATATCTCTTTTGAAATTTGTTTCTGATTAGAACTGCAATAAAGTTTAGTATAAACAGCATCAGCAGAAGTACTACAATGGTAGCTGCAGCCAGGTTGGCATATTCAGCTACAAGGGATGAGTCCAATGTCCAATAATATATTTGCATTGGCAATACGGTGAATGTATCCATAATTCCACCTGGAAATGGAATGAGCAGTGCAGGAATGCCAATAACAGTCAACGGTGCAGTTTCCCCGATTGCACGGGAAAAGGCAAGTATGGAACCTGTTAGAATGCTCGGTAAAGCTGCTGGGAGCACGACATTTTTTACTGTTTGCCATTTTGTTGCTCCCATTCCATAAGAGGCTTCACTCAAATGCTGAGGGAGAGAACGAATGGCTTCCTGTGCAGCTACAATTACAATAGGTAGGACAAGTAGAGAAAGTGTAAGCCCTCCTGCAAGCACAATATTGCCGAAATCCATTGCTCTCACAAATACAGTTAATCCTAATAAACCGTAAACAATGGAAGGTACACCTGCTAAGTTTGCAATATTTGTTTGTACAAGAGCTTGCATTCGTCCTTTTTTAGCATAAAGTTCAAGATAGATTGCAGTACCTATCCCAATAATTAATGTTGCAGGAATGACAACAACCATAAGCCAGAATGTTCCTAGTATTGCTCCCATAATCCCAGCTCTGTCAGCATTTGTAGAAAGTTTACTTGCAATAAACTCCATATCAATCCAATTAACACCTTGAAAAAATACACGAACTAATAATATCGCCAATACAATCAATCCGAACATGGCTGCAAACAAGAATAAAGCTTTACATAAACTATTTTTCCAAATACGGTAATTCATTCTCTTTTGTACGTCCGCTTGATCAATATATTTCAACATTAATATTCCTCCCTGAATCGACGAGAAACATACCTTGCGAGTACATTCATTAGAAGTGTAAAAATAAACAATGTCATTGCAACAGCATATAAACTATAGTAAATCGTAGAACCGGCTGGAGCGTCTCCTCCTGCGACTTCTACAATATATGCAGTCATTGTTTGCATAGACTGTGTAACATCAAAGGTGAAATTTTTAGAACTTCCACTAGCAATGGTGACGATCATTGTTTCTCCTATCGCACGTGAAATACCTAATACAAAGGAAGCAATAATCCCTGATAAAGCTGCTGGGATAACTACCCGAAAAGTTGTCTCCAGCTTTGTAGCGCCCATAGCTAATGCCCCTTCCCTCATGCTATTTGGTACAGAGATAAGGGCATCTTCGGATAAGGAAGCGATCATTGGGATAATCATTACTCCCATTACCAAGCCGGGGCTTAGAATGTTCGTAGCTCCCATTCCGGGGATAATTTCTCTTAAAATAGGTGTAACAAATGTAAATGCAAAGAACCCATAGACAATGGTTGGAATTCCTGCAAGTATCTCCAACAATGGCTTTAAGATTTTTCTAACTCTTTCAGAAGCATATTCACTTAAATACACTGCCGTCATAATACCAATTGGACCGGCAATTATTATGGCGATAAGGGATGAAATAATTGTACCGTTGATTAAAGGGAGTATACCGAACTCCGGATTTTGACTTAGAGGTTTCAGTATTTTTCCAGTGAAAAATTCTCCAAACGGTACTTGTTGAAAAAAAGCAATCGTTTCGGTCAGCAATGTTACAACAATACCGGCTGTTGTAAGGATGGAAATGGAAGCAATAATGAAAAGGATTGTCGGTATAAGCTTCTCGCTGGCAGAAGCCAGGCTATTTCTTTGTTTTTTATGTTCAATAATATTTTTGATATCTCCAGGCTGCTGCTTAAATTCGGGTTGGGCTGCCATTTGTTAGTACTCCTTTCCAAGGTTCTCGCATAATAAGTCACAAGAAGATGAGAGCGTGAATCAGCCCTCATCTCATGCTTCCTTCTACCACTGCTCTTTTATTTTTTTAATGCTTCAAGTTCTTCAATTAATGACTCTGCTTCTCCATTCGGAATAGGAGCAAAGCCTGTTTCTCCTGCAAATGTGTTTACGTTATTCATTACATATAAAGCATAATCGAGTACTTCAGGCTTTTCTTTAGCATGATTTACGTTCAAGTAGGTAAACACGGGTCGGGTAAAGTCCGCATATTCTCCATCTTCTGCAATCGTGTCAAGCGAAGGTTCTACTGGGCCGTTTCCAAAATCTACGCTTACTGCTTGCAATTTATCCTTGTTATTCACATAGTATCCAAAACCGAAGAATCCAATCGCGTTCACATCTTCAGAAACTAGTGTTACTAAAGTGGAGTATTCTTGTTGTAAATTAACATCACTTACAAGATCTTTTTCTTCTAAAATATTTTCATAGAAAAACTCATAAGTTCCATGGTTTTCATTAGGTCCTACAGCATTAATTTTTTCATCGGGCCAATCGGGATTAATGTCTGACCATTTTTCAACCCCGCCATCTGCCAGGAAAATGCTTTTAATCTCTTCCGGTGTCATTTCAGTTGCCCAGTCATTGTCTGGGTGGATAACGAAGGTTAATCCGTCTAAAGCTACTTTTAATTCTTTTGTTTCAATACCAAGTTCATCTGCCTTTGCTTGCTCTTCTTCTTTTATTTTACGAGAGGCATCATTGAAATCCGTGCCATCTTTCATTAGAAATTTTTCAAAACCTGCACTAGTTCCTGCGCGACTTACTTCAACAGAAACACCTTGTTGTTCTGTTATCATATACTCCTCAGCGATGCGGGACATTAATGGATACACCGTACCAGAACCATCAATAACAACATTTCCTTCCAATTCAGAGGAAGTATCTTTCGTATCTTTCCCGCTCTCCGCACTTGCACTTTCAGAAGAACTTTCATTTTTCTCTTTGTCTGTCCCACATGCTGCTAGCAGTATCGCGAATGCAGCTCCTAGTATAAGTAGTAAAAATGACTTAAATTTCATAATAAATTGTCCTCCCCTTTTGCAATTATGTTTTTAAGAGTTTCCCTCTCAATTGCAAGTATAGTAGGTGAATATTAAGAAAGTATTGGCGTAGTGTAAATGTTTTGTAAATATAGGTCTAACTACGTGGTTTATACTTTAGGGAGTAAGTGAACTAGTTAGAAAGAGAGATCGAAGGGTGAAGATATAATGTCCGAAAACTACTATGGAATTTATGAAAAACTATTAGAAAGATACGGGACCCAGAGTTGGTGGCCTGCTGACAGTCCATTTGAAATGCTTATTGGATCTATTCTTGTTCAGAATACGAGCTGGCGAAATGTTGAAAAAGCATTGGTACAATTGAAGCCTTTCTTATCGCCTGACCAAATTGAGAGAATGACTCAGGAAGAGTTAGCTCGGTTAATACGTCCAAGCGGTTTCTTTAATGTGAAAGCAAAACGGATTAAAGCCTTTCTGGCTTGGTTTCGGTTATATGATTATAAGGTGGAAAATTTAAAAAAGAAGGATAGGGAAGAGTTAAGGGATCAATTATTGAGAATCAATGGTATCGGAAGAGAGACGGCAGATGTGATGTTGCTTTATGCATTTGATAAACCAATATTTGTGGTTGATGCATATGCAAGACGTATTTTCTATCGATTAGGTTATAATATGCCTATATCCTATGATGAATTTCGCTTCATATTAGAGAAAGAATTACCATTAGATTTATTTTTAATGAATGAATATCACGCTCTATTGGTAGAACATGCAAAAGTTCATTGTAAAAGTAACCCAATATGCAATGGATGTCCATTGCTTGACATCTGTGCACGTCGACTGGAATAAATGAACGACTTTAGTAGGGATAACCTTATAAAATGTATTTACTTTAATGTCGAATAGTTTAGTGCTAAAATAAACGTTGTAGAATAGTAATGAAGGAACAGATTTATATTGCTAAATTAAGAGATGAAATGCATCATCGCTTGTTGTGCAGGTTGAATTGGTAAGGAAAGTGCAATAGCATTTGTTAAAAAAGATGCAAAAGTTGAAATTGTGGACCTGAATAAAGAAGTAGAAAGTGCTACAATGGAGGAATTAAAGAACTACCAATCAGACTGTATCTTCATTGAGGTCAATTTTGCTGAAAAAGAAGGATTGACTAGCAGTGTTGAAAAGGTGTTTAACCATTAGGGTAAGCTTCATATTCTGGTGAGCAATGGTCTTGCCTCAAAACAAGCATCATTTGAGGATGTAACTGAGAAGCATCTGGATTTATCTTTTAATACTGGCTTTTATCCAACATTCTATTTAATGCAAAAGAGCATTGCCGCACTTATAGTAGGAGAAGGGGGATTTATACCCTTGCATTCAGTGCTGGAATAAATGATGGCATCTATGCAGCGGCATAGGATGTTATCCGTATGCTGTAGTATTCCTGGAGGCGAGAACTCTGACTACATTGCCTGACGAGCCCCTATGGTTGATGGTGGTACTATTCAACTAAGTTAATCGAGGAGATAATATGGACAAGGAAAAAAATATTTTTAAACTAATCCGTACGATTGAGTTGTTTTCGAATGAATCCATGCTGACATGGTCCCGATCATTCCAATATTCAGTTGGGATATCTTCCATTTTGGTATTGCAGGAATTAAGACAGAAAGGGGCCCAGAAGCAATCTGAATTAGCTTCTACGTTAGGTTATACTCCAGGTGCGATGACCAATATTGCCTCAAAACTAATTAATGAAGGATATGCAATACGGAAGTATGATGCTGGTGACCGACGTGTCATTCGCTTGGAAATAACTGAAGAGGGTTTACAGTTGTTAGAGAATGCTCAGCAAAAAGGTACCGAGATCAGAAAAGAAATGTTTGAGGTTTTAAGTGAGGAAGAAATTAGTCAGTTCCTCGCAATCCAAGAAAAATTACTGCAACATATTGAAAATAAACCAAAATAAATGGAGGATGTTTTAGAATGGGAAGAGTACAAGGAAAAGTAGCGTTAGTAACCGGAGGCGCTTCTGGTATCGGATTATCTGCAGCAACATTACTTGCTAAGGAAGGTGCAAGCGTTGTAATTGGAGATTTTAATGTAGATGGAGCGAAAGAAGCAGCACGGGAAATTCGCAACCAAGGTGGAGAAGCTACTGGTATTTTCTTAGATGCTTCAAAAGAGGAATCTATCGCAGAAGCAGTTGATTTCACTGTTAAAAAATATGGTTCATTAACAACTTTATATAATAATGTTGGATTAACTAATATTCAAAAAGATTTGGATGTAGTTAACATCGACTTGGATGAATGGGACCGTTTGATGAACGTTAATACAAAGAGTGTTGTAATAGGTAGTCGCTATGCTATACCTCATATGAAGGAAGCAGGTGGTGGATCCATTATTAATACCGCATCCATGGCAGCTTTTGCAAGTGACTCCATCCGCTCTGCATATGGTGCTTCAAAAGCAGCTGTAGTTCAGCTAACAAAATACATTGCTACACAATATGGAAAAGACGGAATTCGCTGTAATGGCGTGGCACCAGGGTTAATTTTAACTCCAGCAGCTAAAAATAATTTGTCTGAAGAGTTACAGGCAACATTCATGCGTTACAACGCACTTCCATATCATGGAGATCCTGATGATATCGGTAATGCCGTATTATTCTTGGCTTCAGATGAATCTAAATTCATGACTGGACAAACACTTCAAATCGAGGGTGGGCATTACTTAGCAAACCCAACTGTACCATTTTTCAACGAAATGGCAGCAAAACAAAAAGAATCTAATTAATAACAAAGAGGACATTTCCTGACTGGAGATGTCCTTTTTTTGCCTTAATATTAGCTGATGCGAACCTTCGCAAAAAGATAAACTGTGCTGAGGCCATGCCGGGCGGCAAAGAAGACACTGCGAGATAACGAGCAGATGTCGCACTTGTACCCGGAGGTGTGAAAGCGTCCGCCTGAAACGCAAATCAATGGGTACTTCTTCTGTAAAATGAATTACTCCATCACCACAAGTTAGTTTGGAGTTTACTACTACTGTGAATGAATGAAATTGAAGTTGAGCTACCTTATTGGCCATAATATTTGAGAGGAAATCCTTTTTTAAAGCAAGAATAAAATGATGTTCTTATTAAGTACCTAGGGAATTAAATGAGTATAGGAAAAGTTTCTGCCACCATGTGACTCCCAACCTCTTTCGTAGAAGTAGACAGTTTTTAAAATATAGAGTACAATGAATGACAGTCAGTCATTTAAAGTGGAGGTATTAACATGGACGATAAAAAAGAGAAAATTATCCGTTCTGCTATTGAGGTCTTTAAAGAAAAAGGGATTGAAAAAGCCAAAGTTTCCGAGATTGTTAAAGGAGCAGGGATAGCCCAGGGAACCTTTTATTTATATTTTCCATCAAAGCTTGCTGTAATGCCATCCATTGCAGAGAAAATGGTTAAAAAAACAATGGAAGCAATAGATAAAGAAATTGAGGAAGAGACTCCTTTCGATCAAAAGCTGGAACAGATTATTGAACTAGTTTTTCAACTCACAAAAGAATATAAAGAAATTATGGCACTTATCTATGCAGGCTTAGCCTCTAGTGACTATCTTACTCAATGGGAGGCCATTTATCAGCCGTACTATAACTGGATGAGTACCTTTTTGGAAAACGCTAAATTGGAAGGTCAAATAAGAGAAGATGTTCAGCCGAAGCATACAGCAGAACTGTTAATTGGTTTAATTGAATCAGTTGCCGAACAGTCTTATTTATATGATAACCAAGAAGCAGAGGTTATTGAAAGAAAAAAGGAAGAGGTATTTTCATTTATTAAACATGCACTAAAAAAATAAAACAGAAATTTTTTTACGTTAAAAATGACTGAATGTCAGTCAAGGAGAGGTGAAGAATGAATAAATCATGGATATACGTTATATTAACAAGTCTTTTTGAATTAATTTGGATTTTTGGTTTTAACGTAGCTAGTGAATGGTGGCACTGGGCTATTATTTTGGGATGTATCTCGCTGGATTTGCACTTTTTAACTAAGGCTTGTGAGAACCTGCCAACAGGAACGGTTTACGCTATCTTTGCAGCTGCAGGGACGGTTGGTACAGCCTTAATGGATGTATATATCTTTAATGGAAATCTAAGTACACCAAAGGTTTTATTTATGGTTCTTCTTGTTGCTGGGGTAATTGGATTAAAGCTAGCAGATAATTTACCTGATAAGGGAGAAAAGGAGGTTGTGAATTAATGGGTTGGTTATATGTCGCAGGTGCAGCAATAAGCGAAATGATAGGTGTATTAGGTTTACAACTTTTTAGTAAGAATAAGAACATTAAAAATGGCCTACTCTATTTCGGTGGGTTAGCAGCCTCTTTTGTATTACTATACGCCTCTTTTTCTTATTTAATGGTTAGTGTTGCTTATGCAGTCTGGATTGGAATTGGAACAGCAGGTGCTGTCATTATGAATATGATCTTCTTTGGTGAAAAAAAGAACACTCCGCGGATTATAAGTCTTTTAGCAATTATTATAGGAGTTACTGGTTTAAAGGCAATGTCCTAAACAACTAAATACCTTTTTTCATTTTATAACATGGTAACACCTGCTAAAAAGGGATAGTTGCCATGTTTTCTTTAAGATTTAAAATTTTTATGCAAATACACTTGAATATTTATTCAAAATAACGCATAATAATTCATAACGAATATAACTATAAAGGAGTTGCGGATAGATGAATAAAGAAAAAGTCGTTTTGGCATATTCTGGAGGTCTTGATACATCAGTTGCAGTGAAGTGGTTACAGGATAACTATAATTATGATGTTATTGCGGTCGCCCTAGATGTAGGAGAAGGAAAAGACCTTGGTTTTATAAAAGAGAAAGCATTGAATGTAGGGGCTATAAAATCCTATGTTGTTGACGCGAAATCAATTTATGCGGAAGAATATGTACTCCCGGCGTTACAGGCAAATTTACTATATGAAGGGAAGTATCCATTAATTTCTGCTTTGTCCCGTCCGCTAATTGCTAAGATTCTAGTAGATATTGCAGAAAAGGAAGGAGCAGTTGCTGTCGCTCATGGTTGTACAGGAAAAGGGAATGACCAGGTTCGGTTTGATGTTGCTTTTACTGCATTAAATCCTTCTCTAAAGATCGTTGCGCCTGTGCGTGAATGGGCAATGTCTCGAGATGAAGAGATTGCATATGCAAAAGAGCATGGAATTCCTGTTCCTGTCGATGTAGATAATCCGTTTAGTATTGACCAAAACTTATGGGGACGTAGTAATGAATGTGGCGTATTGGAGGATCCATGGGTGGAAGCACCAAAAGAAGCGTATGAACTGACTGTAGACCCTGTTGATGCCCCAGATACTCCACAGGTCGTGCAACTAACATTTGAACAAGGAAAACCAGTATCACTTGATGGCACTTCCCTGCCACTCGAAGAGCTGATTTTGCAATTAAATGAAATTGCCGGAAAGCATGGAGTCGGGCGCATTGACCATGTGGAGAATCGTCTAGTAGGAATTAAATCACGGGAAATTTATGAAGCACCTGCAGCTTTAACATTAATTGCTGCACATCAAGAGCTGGAAGCTTTAACTCTACCAAGAGAGGTTGCGCAATTTAAGCCAATGATTGAACAGAAGCTCTCTCAAACGGTATATGATGGTTTATGGTATTCTCCATTAACGGATGCTCTTAAAGCGTTTATTAATGAAACACAACAACACGTGTCTGGTACGGTAAAGGTAAAACTGTATAAAGGGCATGCTCAGGTAGTTGGTCGGGAATCTGCTCAATCGCTATATGACTTTGATTTGGCAACATATAACGCGGAAGATGCATTTGACCATGAAGCAGCATTAGGCTTTATAAAACTTTGGGGCTTACCAACAAAGGTTCACGCTACAGTGAATCAAACGCATGCTAAGAAGGCCATTTCCACAGAGGAAGCAGTTGTAGATGTAAAGGAAGCTGTGAAACCATGAAACTATGGGGAGGACGCTTTACAAAACCAACAAACCAACTGGTAGATGAATATACTGCGTCTATTTCTTTTGATAAAAAGCTTGCCCAATTCGATATTCAGGGCAGTCTTGCACATGTGGAAATGCTAAAAGTATGTAATATCATTTCAGCAGAGGATGCCACAAGTATTACAGCTGGTTTGAAAAAAGTTGCAGCTAAAATTAAAAATGGAGAAGCAGTGTTAAGTGAAGAGCATGAAGATATTCATATGAATGTGGAAAAGCTTTTGATTGAGGAAGTTGGGGCTGTTGGTGGCAAATTGCATACTGGGAGAAGCCGAAACGACCAAGTAGCCCTTGATATGCGACTCTATTTAAGAGAAGCAATCGTTGAACTAAGTCAATTGCTTATTCATGTTCAAGAAGCACTTTATAAACAAGCACAGGAAAATCTGGAAACAGTCCTACCAGGCTATACCCATTTGCAACGAGCACAGCCAGTACTATTTGCACATCATATGATGGCATATGCGTTTATGTTTGAACGTGATTTGGAAAGATTGCAGGATAGCTGGAAGCGAGTGAACAAGTCACCGCTTGGTGCAGGAGCATTGGCTGGGACCACGTTTCCAATCGATCGGAAGCTCGTAGCGCAGGAATTAGGTTTTGATGGAATTTGTGAAAATAGCTTAGATGCTGTTAGTGACAGAGACTTCGTAGTCGAATTTCTCTCCACAGCATCCATGATATCCATGCACTTATCTCGCCTATGTGAGGAGCTTGTTCAATGGTCCAGTGCAGAATTTAATTTCATTGAACTAGATGATGCATTTTGTACAGGCAGCAGTATGATGCCACAAAAGAAAAATCCGGATGTAGCAGAACTCGTGCGAGGGAAAACAGGAAGAGTGTATGGCCATTTGGTTGGTATGCTCACGACCCTTAAAGGACTTCCATTAGCGTATAATAAGGATATGCAGGAAGATAAAGAGGGGATGTTTGACACGGTAGAAACCCTAAAAGGAGCGCTTGCCCTTTTTGCACCTATGATTGAAAGCATGTATGTAAAAAAAGATATGATGTATGAAGCGGTAAGCAAGGACTTTTCCAATGCAACAGACTTAGCAGACTATCTGGTAGGAAAAGGGATGCCTTTTCGTGAATCACATGCTGTAGTTGGTCAGATCGTATTGCATTGCATTCAGCAGGATAAGTATTTGCTTGATCTTACTTTGGAGGAATTTCGCTCGTTCTCTATGCTTGTAGAAGAGGATATCTTTAATGTTTTAACTCCGGAAGCAGTAGTAAATGCTAGAGATGTAGCGGGTGGAACGGCTAGAAACAGAGTAGAAGAGCAATTACTGACTATAACAGGCAAGTTGGAAGTAAATAAAAAGTGGATTCAGGAGCATGAAGATGTTGCTAATCTTTATATGCAAGTTTAATAGAAATTTGCTTTGAGATGATGGGTGAGTACGACGATCCATCATCTTTTTTGCTATACTGGATTCATCTCAAATTATTGGAGTGTTTAACTTGCTTAAGGTCATACAAATAATTATACAAATCGGTTTATTATCATTACTCTACCTTGTAGGTAACTGGGTTCAGTCTGTTTTTAATCTAGTGGTGCCAGGTAGTGTGATTGGAATGTTGCTTCTATTTTTGCTTCTGACGACTGGTGTTTTTAAAATCTCTTGGATAGAGGCTGGAGCAACATTAATTATTAATAATCTAGCATTCTTTTTTATTCCCGTTACAGTTGGCGTATTAGAGTATTACGGGGTATTCGCTGGGAAGGGGTTTTTGTTAGTTGGCATTACATTAGGAAGTACAATATTGGTGATGACATGTGGTGGATTAATAAGCCAGTGGCTGGTGGTTAGGGGAGAAGTTAAAAATGAGTAAATTCGTTATTGGTTTTGTGGCAATTATTATTACGATAGCGGTGTATTATTTAGCAGTAAAATTACATAAAAAGTTGGATTATCCATTTACTGTTCCTGTTCTAACTTCCACCGTTTTGATTATCATTCTCCTCTTGGGCTTTCGAATTCCATATGAAACATATATGGTTGGGGGTGGCTGGATTGAAAAGCTGCTTGGTCCTGCTGTGGTAGCGTTGGCTTATCCGCTTTATCAACAGAGAGAGACATTAAAAAAATTAACGGCGCCAATTCTTATAGGGACTTGTGGTGGTGCGATTGTAGGGGTTTCTTCTGGTTTATTATTGGCAAAGTGGGCTGGTTTTGAAGAAACTATTATCTATTCATTAACCCCAAAATCTGTGACGACCCCTGTTGCCATGGCAGTGACAGATTCGCTTGGTGGAACTACTCCACTTGCGGCAGTGTTTGTAATGATTGCTGGGATTGGTGGTGTGCTTATGAGTTCAGCTGTTTTTCAATTGTTTCGGATCAAGCACCCTATTGGAAGGGGAGTAGGGATGGGAGGAGCATCTCATGCGATTGGTACAGCATCTGCCATGGAAAACAGCCAGCTGGAAGGATCAGTAAGTACCATTGCCATGATTGTAAGTGCAGTTGTTGTTTCGCTAATCACCCCATTGTTGGTTAGTCTGTATATGTAAATAGTCCAGGAGAGCGAGATAATCCGGATAGAGAAACTATCCGCTGGAGACATTCGCAAAATCCGAAACGGCCATTTCAAGCAACCAAGTCACTTCACAGTATATCTTTTTCACGAATCATTGGATTTTAATTTCAGCATATAAGTAGGACCCTTTGAATTTTAAATGGTTATTGTGCAAACAAAAAAAGCTGCCTTGTCTATTCCGGAAGACAGTGCAGCTTTTCTTATTTTATTGCCAGAAGGAGCCATGCACAGCTCCAACTTAAAACGTTCTATTTTAGTGACGTTTGTTTAACCAAAGGACACCTGATTTTGCTAATCGTGGCAGTAGACCAGTCATTGGCTTTTGCATCATATTTCCAAATCCATCTGATCTGCCAAGTGATCCCAACGTACCTTTCAACTTAATTTCTTTTGGTTTACTAGGTTGTTTGTTATTTAATACCGCTAACAGAATTTCCGCAATTTGATCACCTTGCTGTCCTGCCAGCTGAGCACTTGGTGAAAATTCGGAAGCGACACAATCACCAACTACATAAACATTCGGTTTCTCTGGAACCTGATAGAAATCATTCACAATAATTTTCTCCTGATGGTCCTTTTTAAATGGTAAATCTCTAACAAGATAATTTGGTTTTACGCCTGCTGTCCAAATGGTCACATCGTTAACAAAGCAAACACCATTATTGCAAACACCATCTTTTTCGACATATTCTACATTGGAGTGATGGAGGACATCGACCTCATTTTTTATAAACCAATCTGCTACATATTCTTGTATTTTTGAATCAAATGCCTTTAATACAGAAGCACCGCGATCAAGCAATCGAATATTTAAATCCTTTCTGCTTTCCCTGATTTCTGACGCTACTTCAATCCCACTTAGGCCTGCCCCTACAATTGTTACTTTCCCATATGCTTTTAAATTACCAACAGCTAAACCGGTCTTTCGCGCTTTTGCAAAGGTCTGAACACTATGCGTATACTTTTCTGCTCCTTCAATTCCATGATAATCATCCTCACAACCTAGCCCAATTAATAAATAATTATAAGCAAGGGTTTCACTAGTATCGCTAAATAGGATCTGTTCATTTTCCGTATCAATTTTTTTAATTTCTCCATAAAAATAGGTAACACGCTTGTCTTCTGGAAAATCCAAGCGGACATCCTTTTCTGCAACGGTACCAGCGGCAATCGTATAAAATTCAGTTTTTATCGAATGATACGGGTTGCGATCTACCAAAGTTATTTCGACATCATTTGGTAATTGATGTTCTAACATGCCCAAAAGAGTTCTTAAACCCCCATAACCCCCACCTAAAATCACCAATCTTCTCATAACAAAACCCCACTTCTGTTTAAATCATATGTATACTTCCCATTTTAGCTGAGAAGTACAAATCTGTCATCCTTTGAATGGGATATGTTTATGCTATAATGAGACGAAAAGGAGGCAACGAGATGATGAAGGAAAAGGTCCAGGCAATACAAGATGATTACGCAGCTGATTATTCGTGGTGTTATGGTTGTGGAAGATTGAACAAAGAGGGTTTGCAATTGAAAACAAGCTGGTACGGAGATCAAACAGTTACGGAGTATACGCCGAGAGAAGAGCATATCGCCATTCCAGGTTTTGTATATGGGGGCTTAATTGCATCGTTAATTGATTGTCATGGCACTGGTTCTGCATCACTCGCCTTGCATCGGAAGAATGGCCATGAGCCTGGCGATGGAGTAGAGCCACCCAGATTTGTTACTGCATCGCTTCACATTGACTTTTTAAAACCAACTCCACATGATACGGAGTTAAAAGCAGTTGGTATAATTGAAGAAGTTCACCCTAAGAAGTGGAAGATACATACTGAAGTATTTGCAGGAGACCAATGTTGTGCGAAAGGCGAAGTCATAGCAGCAGTAATGCCAAGGACATTTACTGCAAAATAAACAGTTAAATTCTCGAGCACAATTCCGTGGAAAGGGATTGTGCTTTATTTTATGGAGGTTTTTCTATGCAGAAATTAACAATCACATCCTTATTAAATGTTATCGGAGAACTTTTTTCTGATGAAGTTTCTATAGGAGTCACAAATAAAAGTGAATATATTTATTATCGTCCAAGCAAACGGATTGATTTAAAAATTAGCCCAGGTGATTCTATAAAAGAGGGGACGCTGGCCAGTAAGGCATTACTATCCGAACAGAAGGTTTCCGAGTTTATTAATAGAAGCGTCTATGGTGTACCATACCATGGCATGGCTGTTCCATTCTATCAAGAGGAAGACTTGGAAGGGGCGGTATTGGCTATTTATCCTGCGATGACAGAAGGAAAGTCTGTTGTAACAGTGAAGACCGCTGATGGATGGAGACCAATTCCTTTTCAGGAAGTTTTGTACTTGGAAGTGAAAGAGCGAAGAACACATGTGATCTCAGATAACGTTGCAGGTGTACATAAACATACCCTCCAGGAGTTTGAATATATTTTACCGATAGAATCTTTTATTCGCTGTCATCGCTCTTTTATAGTAAACGTTAATTATATTGTGGATATTTTTCCAGATACGCATTCGACCTTTTTATTATCTATGAAAAATGGCGCGACAATACCGGTTAGTCAATCCTACTCTAGCTATTTTAGGAAATTACTTGGTTTTTAAGTGTAAATATGCTGTTTTAAACCTTTATTTTTATAGTTTAATCAATTATTTACTTATATTCACATAAAACCCCAAACAGGAAAGCGCTTATATTACAATTATTCTTAACCTTATGAAATAGAAAGTGAGGTAAGTTTATGGGAGAAGTAAATAAGCGTATTAAAAATTCCCAGCTCCGTAAAAAAGTGATTCCTGCGGAGGAAGCTGCGTCTCTTATCCACGATGGTATGACATTAGGATTGAGTGGTTTTACCCGTGCAGGGGATGTGAAAGCAGTACCTACTGCCCTTGCAGATCGTGTAAAAAACGGAGAAAAGATAAAAGTCAATGTATTTACAGGCGCTTCTTTAGGACCAGATGTAGATAAGCTATTTGCAGAAGTGGGTATGGTTAACAAGCGGTTACCATTTCAGGCAGACCCGGTAATGCGAAAAAAGATAAATCAAGGTGAACATTTGTTTGTCGACCATCATCTATCACATACAGCTGAAATGTTACGGGCAAATACACTGGAAACCGTTGACTATGCTATTTTGGAAGCGGTTGCTATAACAGAGCATGGACAAATTATCCCAAGTACATCCATAGGTAATTCAATGGCTTTTGCTGAGCATGCAAGAAATATTATAATTGAGATAAACACAGCTCAATCTGAATTGTTAGAAGGTTTGCATGATCTTTACAGTCCAGGAAAGCAAGGGGAACGTACACCAATACCTTTAACAAACGTTAAGGACCGAATTGGTACTATTGGCATTCCGGTAGATTTGGATAAAGTAGCTGGGATTGTTGTTACAAATCAACAAGATTCTCCTTCTACTATAGTTCCCCCCGATGAGGAAACACAAATGATGGCTGATCACTTATTGAATTTCCTAAGAAACGAAATAAAGGCAGGTAAGCTGACAGAAAAGCTTGCTCCGTTGCAATCTGGAATTGGTTCTGTTGCAAATGCTGTATTACATGGCATGTTGACTTCGGAATTTAAGGATTTAGAAGTTTATTCAGAAGTGCTTCAAGATGCGGTCTTTGACCTCATTGATGCGGGAAAAGTAAAAATGGCGTCATGCTGCTCTATAACGCTTTCCGAAAATAAAATGAAGCAAGTTTTTGAGGACTTTGAAAATTATCGAGATAAATTGATTATGCGTCCACAGGAAATTTCAAACCATCCGGAAATTATTCGTCGACTCGGACTAATCGCAATTAATACTGCCTTAGAATTTGATATTTATGGGAATGTTAATTCTACACATGTAACAGGCACGAAGATGATGAACGGGATTGGAGGGTCAGGTGATTTTGCAAGAAATGCCAGGCTAGCTATCTTTGTAACAAAGTCTATTGCTAAGAATGGCAACATTTCTAGTGTTGTTCCCTTTGCATCACATATTGATCATACCGAACATGATGTAGATGTTGTGGTGACAGAGCAGGGGTATGCAGATTTACGTGGGTTAGCTCCAAGGGAAAGAGTACCACTAATAATAGAAAACTGTGCCCATCCAATGTATCGAGAACAATTATGGGAGTACTATAAGGAGGCTCTAACTTAGGGTGGACAAACACCACATGTGATGGAAAAAGCATTTTCTTGGCATTCCAATTTTTTGAAGCATGGGAGCATGCAAGAGCTGGTAGGGCAGCACTAGCTGATTTGTAAAATAATGCTTCTATTACTTGAATCAAACAAGGGTTTTATATAAATGAGAGCCGGTTTCCTTCTGGCGGGAGGGAGAACCGGTTTTTTGTTTGGAAAAAGGGGCAGAATTGTGTATGATTCGGTAGGGATAAAAAATTCCGTGACAGAGTTCTCCCTGTCACGTATAATAACAATTTTAACGACTTTAGAGGAGTTTACTATGATGAAAACAAATTCACTTCCTTTTACCATTTCCAAAACAGAAAATTTCTTTGATCGACTTGGAGATTATATTGGTGATGTTTTTTACGATATATTACCAGATCAGGGGTATGAACTGCGTGATGAACAAATTTATATGGCTTTTCAATTAGAACAAGCGTTTAAAAATAAACATACGATATTTGCTGAAGCTGGGGTAGGTACAGGCAAGACATTTGTATACTTGCTCTACGCCATCTGTTATGCACGTTATCGCAGAAAACCTGCAATCATTTCATGTGCAGATGAAACATTAATCGAGCAGCTTGTAAAGAAAGATGGAGACATTGAGAAGCTGGAAAAAGCGCTCGGATTGTCTATTGATGTAAGACTTGCCAAGGCAAGAGAAAATTATGTATGTGTACGAAAATTAGATGCACTTGTCGAGCATACGGACGATGAGGACCTCCATGAAGTGCATGATGCTATACCGGAATTTGTTTTTGATACGAGCGCCATGATGAAGTCCTTTGAACGTTATGGAGACCGAAAAGAATATCCATGGGTGTCTAATGAAAGCTGGGAAAAAATTGCCTGGGACCCACTTGAGCAATGCTCCACTTGTGAATGGCGACACCGTAGTGGGCAAACATTAAATAGAGAGTACTATCGACATGCAACTGACTTAATCATTTGTTCACATGATTTTTATATGGAACATATATGGACAAAGGAGTCCAGAAAGCGTGAAGGGCAAATGCCATTATTGCCGGAAGCTAGCTGTGTTGTGTTCGATGAAGGGCATCTATTGGAGTTTGCTGCGCAAAAAGGATTAACCTATCGATATAATTTTGAAACACTGTCCAATGTATTAACAGCCTATATGGGGCAAGATGTTCGTGAAGAAACGTTATATTTAGTTGAAGATATCTTAACATTAAATGATGAGTGGTTTCAGTTACTTGGTAAGAATACGACTAATGTACAGGGTTCCAATAGAAAAGAAATAAATTTTTCTTCTACAATGCTTGAAATGGCAAAATCCTTATATGAAAAGGTTCAACAATTACTGGAACAGTTAGTTTTTGATGCAGAACTATTTACAATGGAAGATTACCATATCAAAATTATCGAAGAATACTTGGAGTTTTTCTCTTATGGATTATCCATTTTATTAAAGGATGATGAGGGTATTTACTGGTTAGAGGAGAGTGAAACATCCACCAATTTGGTAATTATGCCACGATTAGTAGAAGATGTGCTTAAAAAGGAAGTATTCTCGCAGGACATTCCGTTTGTCTTTTCTTCCGCTACTCTCGCTCAAGCGGGAGACTTTTCTTATCTAGCTAACAGTCTAGGTATTCAGTCATTTGATTCCTTTTCTGTTGATTCGCCTTTTGACTATGAAGAGCAGATGAAAATAGCTGGACATATCGTTAGTGATAAAAATAGCAAATGGGAAAAAATAGGTCAGCAGCTAATTAATAACGAAGGCCGTTCTCTCGTTCTGTTTTCCACAATGGAAGAAATGGAGGGGTTCAGGGAATGGGTTAACTTGCAATCCTTTTCTTTTTCCGTTCTTTATGAAGGAGATCGGGAAATAAGTGAGACAGTTCGCTCCTTCCAATTAACAGCATCTTCCGTTTTATGCGCATATCATTTATGGGAGGGGCTGGATGTCCCTGGGGAAGCGTTGACCCAGGTTATTATCTCATCCTTGCCGTTCCCGCCAAAGGATCCAGTTTTTCAGGCAAAGCGCAAGCATGCAAAAAACCCAGCTCATGAAGTCGACATACCTTATATGTTGCTCCGATTAAGACAAGGGATTGGCCGCTTAATTAGAAGCAGTAATGATCATGGAGCTATTCAGTTATGGGTAGAAGAACAACAGAAACAACTTTACCAAGATCAGATAGAAGCCGTGTTACCTGTTAAAATAGATTGGAACTAAGTAGAAAAGAAACCATGCTGAGGTTGGCATGGTTTCTTTTTTGGTTCTGAAACATTTATGGAAGTTTTAAACTAATTCATAATATATATACTGCGACGTAACTTGGTAGTAGTTTATCTCATTTTAAGGAGATGAATGGCCCCATTGATTTCCACTGCAGGGGGACGCTTTCCGCCGGCATGGCCTCAGCCGCTTCCTCCGCTACGCTCCGTCCAGGGTCTTCGACTCATGCTATTCCGGCAGGAGTCGCCCCCTTCCGCTCCAATCAATTGGTATGTGCTATTGACTAATTTGAGGTATCTAAGAATTGAATAAGTAGCTCTTATCTTTAATAGCTCTGAGATATACACCTTAGCGAAGGGGAAATATGAAGACTCCTGCGGGAAAAGCGAGACTAGCGAGACCCCACAGAACGGAACGTTAGTGAAGTTCGAGGAGGCTCGCAGGCCGCCCGCGGAAAGCGGAATATTTCCCCGTAGCGGTGATTTACGCAGTCTTTATATTCTAAGTTACGTCGCAGTTTTCTCCAACTGTGCAGGGAATGAAATAGTATTAGATAAGTATTTATCTCGACGTAATACAAGTTATAATTCAAAATTTGTTAAACAAGCCATTCTATATTTTAAAATGCTGCTTTTAAAGAGCTACTCAGATTCTAGCAGTTCAATGAAATGTGCGATGATTTTGGCTGTTAATCCCCAAATTACTCTACCCTCATAGTAATAGAACATCTCTTCCATGCGGTGAACCTGCCAGTCATAATCTTTTCCCCCAATAATGGATGCATAAGGAAAATCAGAGTCAGGAGTAATTTGCATGCTTACATAATGTATTTCCGGGGTTGTAGTAAGGAAAAAATCAAGTGGAACCGTAAATATATCCTCTACTTCATCCTTGTTAAGCTCAAAAGAGTGGTTGGTAGTAATTTCCCCAACAAAAGGGTAAACGATTCTGCCAAAATCCGAGACAATATAATCAAGTGGCAGCACGTCTGCAATCTCTCCTTCGGGGATTCCTAATTCCTCTGTAGTTTCACGAAGCGCTGCAGCACGAGGGGTAGGATCATTTGTATCAATTCTCCCACCTGGAAAGCAAATATCACCTGGCTGTCTCCGTAATTTTAGGGAACGAACTTCAAACAAAATATGGGTTTCGCCATTTATATTAATAAGGGGTAGTAGAACGGCTGATTTAAAGAAGTCCTTATATCCTAAAATAGATGGTTTTCGATGCTGTAGCTTGTCAATCACTTTCTCTATTTTCATTTAAAAACCCCCTCTAAACATCTTTATGATTGTCCATCCCCTTTTATTATACAAGCTTAATGCTGGAAAAAACCAACGAGAGGTTTCTTTGAGGAGTGTCACGCATAAATGGAGGCTAATGAAGGAAACATATGAGAGTGCATGGTAGGAAAGGTGGCACGACTATGAATATTGTTAGGAGGATAAAAATGGGAATATTAAGCGGTAACCCGACTGATGAACCGATGCATTATGGTGAGGTATACAGTATTTGGTCAGCAGTAAACACAATGAAGGGAATGGTGGCAGGCCATCAAACCTTTATAAATCACGCAGGTGATGAAGATCTTCGTAAACTTATTCAAGAAGCGATCCAGCAAGGTAACCAGGAAATTCAGGAATTAGAGGCATTGTTAAAGGCAAACGGTGTAGGTTTACCACCAACACCACCTGATAGACCATCTGCTCAGCTAGAGGATATCCCTACAGGAGCCCGTGTGCAGGATCCGGAAATCGCTGCATCCATGTCTATGGGTGTTGCAGCTGGCCTGGTTGCAGCAAGCCAGGTAATAGGACAATGTATTCGTGAGGATATTGCCATGATGTTTGGGCAAATTCACACACAAAAAGCTGCTTTTGGTGCCAAGCTTCTACGACTTAACAAAGAAAAAGGCTGGTTAGTACCCCCTCCGCTTCATCAAGCGCATAATGGAGAAAATTAGGAGAGGAGCGGGCATGTGGCCTGCTCTTTTTTTTGTCGGTAAATAAAAGATCCATCTTAGTAATTATGTATAAAACAAGGTAGAATGGCGATCCAGTTACGTTTATACACTCAACCCATGACATTTGTCATACCCCATTATTGACATTTATGTCTTACATAGAATTTTAATTTGAACTATGATAAGTAAAATAGAACGTTTTCTCTATATTAGGAGGTAATTATGAGTAGACAAAAACAAGCACAATTAAGAAAAAGTGTTGCATCTTTTGCAAATTCAGATATGAAGGCAAGTATTATGCAGTTGATAAATACAATTCTGCCGTTTTTTCTGCTTTGGTTCTTGGCATATCAAAGTCTATCTCTTTCCATATGGCTATCAGTGGCATTATCTGTAATTGCTGCAGGCTTTGTCATCCGGATTTTCATTATTTTTCATGACTGTACGCACGGTTCATTCTTTAAAAGCAGTAAAGCAAATCGAATTGTTGGAACAATAACAGGTATTATCACTCTCTTTGCATTTGAAAAATGGAAGAGAAGTCATGCAATTCATCATGCTACCAGTGGTAATTTGGATAAACGCGGAACCGGCGATGTCTGGGTAATGACAGTAGAGGAATATGTCCAAGCTTCCGTTTGGGAGAGACTTGCCTATCGACTTTATCGTAATCCTATTATCATGTTCGGGTTTGGCCCTCTGTATCTTTTCCTCCTGTCTAACAGATTTAATCGAAAAGGGGCAAAACGAAAGGAACGTATTAATACGTATTTAATTAACGTCTCGATTGTTGTTATTTATGCTCTTTTAATATGGCTGGTAGGATGGCAGGCATTTCTAATTATCCAACTTCCTATCTTATTTGTATCGGGAGCATTAGGGATCTGGTTATTTTATGTCCAACATCAATTTGAAGATTCCTATTTCGAAAATGAGGACGAATGGGATTTTGTGAAAGCAGCAGTTGATGGCAGCTCTTACTACAAGTTGCCAAAGGTCATGCAATGGTTGACGGGGAGTATCGGATTTCATCATGTGCACCATCTAAGCCCAAGGGTGCCTAACTATCATTTGGAAAAAGCACATGAATCCACACCTCCATTACAAAAGGCTACTACGATTACATTAGCGACAAGCCTTAAATCCATACGATTTCGTCTGTATGATGAAGCGACAAGGTCGTTTGTTACATTCAAAGAAGTGAAGAGTCTCATTAAAAAAAGAAAACTTTCCATTCAACTTAATCCACAAAGACCAAGCATTCCAGAAAAGTAATGGCTTTTGTTTACCCCACTATGTAAGGTAGTGGGGTTTTTGGTATACTGTACAAAAGCTGGAAAGTGAATATGGCTGGAAAGGTTAAAGATGATATATGCAGAATTGGTTTCATATTATTCCTAAGAATACAGGACTTAGTGCTTTTGCCTGGATAGCGTTTTGTATCCTGCCCTCTTATTTTATTTTTCGTTCAACATCCACTGTTGAAATAATAATTGGTGTTATTCTAATTATTCTTTTCTTTGCGACATATCGTCTATCTTTTATAAAAAAAGGCTGGACGGTATATGTTTCTGTCGGAATTGAAATGGCTATCAGTATTGGAATGACCTTATTGTTTGGATATATTTATTTCGCCTTATTCCTTGCCTTTTTTATTGGTAATATACAAAGCAAGGCCGGCTTTATAACGTTATATGTAGTGAATATAATAACAACGGTTTGTGCGGCGGGTGTGAGTTTTTACAATCAGAACCCGCTATTCCTAGCACAGTTTCCTTTTGTAGTTATTAGTATTATCGGTGTTATTCTTTTACCTATTAATTTATATGTACGAAATAAAACAGAAAGATTGCAGCTACAGCTGGACAGCGCTAACCAGAAAATCTCTAAGCTGTTGGTATATGAAGAACGTCAGCGTATTGCGAGAGACCTACATGACACGCTTGGTCAGAAACTCTCATTAATTGGACTTAAGAGTGATTTGGCTGGGAAACTCGTGTATGTAGAGCTAGATAAAGCGAAAAAAGAACTAGATGATATTCACTCAACTGCACGAACAGCATTAAAAGAGGTTCGTGAGATGGTATCTAATATGAAAACAACTTCACTCAAAGAAGAGTTACTGCGCATACAGCAAGTAATGGAAACAGCAGAGGTGGAATTTCACTTTACAGGAGAGTCAGAATTAAAAGAGATTCCATTACTGGTGCAAAATGTAGTGAGCATGTGTTTAAAAGAAGCTGCAACAAATATTGTTAAGCATAGTCAAGCCTCCAAATGTCATATCCATATAAAAGAGGGCTCAAGTGAATTAATTGTTCTTGTTAAGGATAATGGTATTGGAACGAAGGGAAACATAAATATCTTTAAGGGACATGGATTACGTGGAATGAAAGAAAGACTTGAGTTTGTGAACGGCAGCCTGGAAATCATCCCTGCTAACGGTACTACTTTAGAAATTAGTGTACCTAACATTATCCAACAGTCAAAGGAGGAAGAAGAATGATTCGCATAGTAATAGCAGAAGACCAGGGACTTCTGCTTGGAGCTTTAGGGTCTCTATTGAACCTTGAAGAGGATATGGAAGTAGTTGGGATGGCAAAGAATGGGGAAGAGGTTCTTGATCTGGTAGATCTCAAAAAACCGGATATATGTATAATGGATATTGAGATGCCTCTGAAAAGTGGCCTGGAAGCTGCAGAAGAGTTAAAAGCAGTGGATTGTAGAGTAATTATATTAACTACTTTTGCAAGAAGGGGCTATTTTGAAAGGGCTAGAAATGCAGGCGTTAGTGGTTATTTATTAAAAGACAGCCCAAGCGATGAATTAGCGACATCCATCCGCCAGATTATGGAAGGGCGACGGATCTACTCACCTGAATTAGTAGATATGGTTTACAGCGATGAAAATCCGCTTACCGATAGAGAAACACAAGTAATAAAACTAATTGCTGAGGGAAAAAACACGAAAGAAATTGCTAAGAAGCTAGCCATCACAAATGGAACGGTAAGAAACTACGTATCTGTTATTCTTGAAAAATTGGAAGTAGGAAATCGTATTGAAGCGATTTCCAAATTCAAGGAGAATGGCTGGCTATAATATAACATTATGGGAGGGACTTATAGTGAAGCATGCAATTTATCAGATGGATATCGTCCCCGGAGATCCGCGAGCAAACAAGAAAAAAGTAGCTGAATGGTTGGGACATACAATGAGAGAAGAGAAGCCTGATGCTGTTGTACTACCGGAAATGTGGACTACGGGCTATACACTCCCTGATCTGGAAGTTGTAGCAGAGACAAATGGAGAACCAATTACAGAATTTTTGAAAAAAACGGCAATTACTTATGAAGTCAATATTATTGGTGGTTCCTTTGCTAATAAGAAAGACGGCGAGTTTTATAATACAAGTGTAACCGTTGATAGAAGTGGTGATGTTGTATACCGCTACGATAAAATTCACTTAGTTCCTATGTTGGATGAGCCTAGATATTTGACTGGTGGTAAAGAGAAAGTTCAAGTGTTCGAATTGGATGGAGTGAAAGCTGGATTAATTATTTGTTTTGACCTTCGTTTCCCTGAACTAACTCGCAGCTTATCTTTAGAAGGTGCAAAGATTGTATATGTAGTAGCAGAATGGCCGACTGCAAGGAAAAACCACTGGAAATCTCTTTTAATTGCCCGGGCAATAGAAAATCAAATCTATATCGTTGCTTGTAATCGTGTTGGTGAGTACAATGGTGTGGATTTCGCAGGTAATTCAATGGTCATTGATCCATGGGGAAATTGCTTGAAAACAGGTAGTGACACAGAAGTAGAGACGATTGTAGAAACACTTGATATAAGTGCAGTTGCTAAATTTCGAAAAGACGTTCCCATCTTTTCCTGTCGCGTCCCTGATTTATACTGATTCGTTATTTACATTTATTGTAAAAATAAAGTGAATCAGAATAGCTATATAGGCGAATTTTAGATAAACTCCGAAGTAACTAAGAATATAGAGGCTGCGTAAATCACCGCTACGGGGAAATATTCCGCTTTCCGCGGGCGGCTGATGAGCCTCGGGCCAACATGATGTTGGTCATGAAGGCGTTGCGACAGGACGTCGCGACTTTAGCCTTCCAACCTTTATACCGCGTTCCGGGGTCTCATCGAGGCCTCTCCTCCCGCAGGAGTCTCCATATTTCCCCTTCGCTAAGTTGTATGCCTCAAAGCTATTAAAGATAAGAGCTACTTATTCAATTCTTAAATACCTTGATTTAGTCAATAGCACATATCAATGGGTCCACCCACTTTCAACATTAGTTTTATAAATCTAAAAGTTTTTTAGTTCGCATTTTACTCCAACTGTGATAATAAAAGTAGATAAATAAAAAAGCCTTTCACGTGAAAGGCTTTTTATGGGTTACATGAATTATACAAGTCTTCTAATTCGCTCATCGATATCCGGATGTGTAGAGAAGATGCTGGATTTACGTCTTCCATTTATTTTTAGGGTAGATATGGCTGTTTGCTCTTCATTCACCTGTGTGCGATTGGCATAGTTTTTCAATGATTCTAAAGCATGCCTCATTTTGTCCTTACCTGCTATATCTGCACCACCACGATCTGCATGATACTCTCGGTGTCGAGAATATGCAAAGACAACAAGACTACCAAGAATAGAGAAGATAATTTGGAAAACAATAATCGCCAGAAAATGTACAATTGGTGCCATTTCTTCTTTAACAAAGCGTGAAACTGCAAATGCAACAACACGAGCCAGGAATACAACAAATGTGTTAACAACACCCTGGAGCAAAGTCATTGTAACCATATCTCCATTAGCTATATGGGCTATTTCATGAGCGATAACACCTTCAATGGCATCGTCATCCATTTCATGAAGCAAGCCACTTGAGACAGCTACAAGTGAGCGCTTTTTGGTAGGTCCAGTAGCAAATGCATTTACCTCACGGGAGTTATAGATTCCCACCTCCGGCATATACATAAGACCTGCTGTGCGTGCTAAACGATGTACCTTTTCAACTACCACTCTTTCTTCCTCAGACATGGCCTTATCCGGATTAATAACACGAACACCCATCATTTTCTTAGCCATCCAGCGAGACATAGCCAGGGAGATAAATGACCCTGTAAAACCTATTACTGCACTAAATATTAGTAAAGATACCGGGTTGATACCGCCATCCTCAATATAATTCCAACCACCGGGAATTAGTGAAAGAATAATGCTGATCGTGACCAGTACCAAAACGTTTGTTAATAAAAAGTAAAATATTCGTTTTCCCATATTCTCACCCTTGTAATTTTATAATTGTGAGTATTTCACATAATCCTATTATAACTAGTAGCAAAGAGGTTTACAACAGAAGTGTAGTTATATGACTGTATATATTTAGATCGAGAGCATACACTACGCTTATCTTTATAGAAAGAAGGTGTAAATAAATACATGAAAAATGTTAATTTGGCAATTATATACTACAGTTCAACAGGAACAAATTATCAGATGGCAAAATGGGCGGAAGAAGCTGGCAGAGATCAAGGAGCAGAGACAAGGGTCTTGAAAGTAAAGGAGTTGGCGCCGAAAGAAGCGATTGCTGCCAATCCTGCCTGGGAGAAACATGTAGAATTAACACGCGATGTACCTGAAGCAAAATCGGAGGATATAGAATGGGCAGATGCTATCCTCTTTAGTGTTCCTACCCGATTTGGTAATATCCCTTCTCAAATGAAACAGTTCTTAGATATACAAGGAGGCTTGTGGGCAACAGGTAAAACAGTGAATAAAGTTGTGAGTGCGATGTCCTCTGCTAGTAATCCACATGGTGGACAGGAAGCAACTATTTTATCGTTATATACATCAATGATGCATTGGGGAGCAATAATTGTTCCACCTGGATATACAGATGATGCAGTTTATCCTGCGGGGGGTAATCCATATGGAACCTCTGTTACCCAAGGGCAAGACGGGAAGATGATTGAAAGTGTAGAAGCTGCTGTCAAGCATCAAACAAAGCGAACCATAGATATTGCAACACGAGTAAAATCAGCCTCTGAATAGGAAATGAAAAACCGCCTGCCTAATAAAAGGAGAGGCGGTTTTGCTTTTCTGTCTAGTCCATCAATTCCCCTATAATTTCATAGGAGCGTAAACGGTCGGTTTGATTATAAATTTGAGAACTAATAATTACTTCGTCTGCCTGTGTTTCTGCTATAAAACTTTCTAAACCTTCTCTTACTTTTTCTTTATTACCTATAATGGTGGAACGGGGATCAAGAGATTGCTTAATTGCTGCTAATTCCATCGGTGTCCAGTGTTTTTCTATATCCTGAATAGGTGGTTGAAGCTTCGTTGGCCGCCCTCTACGCAAATTCAAGAACTGTTGCTGAAGAGAGGTTGCAATAAATTGAGCGTGCTCATCCGTATCTGCAGCAATTACATTCACTCCTACCATCGCATAAGGTTTTTCCAGTTCCTCGGATGGTTGGAAATTTTCACGGTATAGATTTAATGCAGGCACAGTATAGGCTGGAGCAAAATGGCTTGCAAAGGAAAAACGGAGCCCCTTCTTTGCAGCAAGTCGAGCACTAAAATCACTTGAACCAAGCAGCCAAATAGGAATGGAAAGGCCTTGCCCCGGGACAGCTTTTACCCGAGAAATAGGATTGTCAGAGAAATAATCCTGCAACTCAGTGACTTGCATTGGGAAATCTTCTACAGACATGTTTAGTGTTCGACGCAATGCATAAGCTGTTGCTTGGTCGCTTCCAGGTGCGCGACCGAGCCCCAGATCGATTCTTTCCGGGTATAAAGATTCTAGTGTCCCAAATTGTTCCGCAATGACAAGTGTCGCATGATTGGGGAGCATAATGCCACCAGCTCCGACCCGTATATGGCTTGTCTTTTCTGCAATATGCCCCATAATGACAGATGTTGCAGAACTGGCAATCCCTGGCATATTATGATGCTCTGCAAGCCAATAACGATTAAATCCCAGCTGTTCAACATGTTGCGCTAATTCAACACTGTTTCTAAAAGAATCAGATGGCTCTGTTCCTTCATTGACTGGTGCTAAATCAAGTACGGATAAAGGTATATCATAAAAGGTTTTTGGTTGAATGGAAACCACTTGAATCACTCCTGTAATAATTGATAAAGAAAGTTACTTCGTTTTTTAGGAAGGAGAAGTTCTGTTCTACATACCTAAAAAGGAATAACAAGTTATTATTTCATTTATACGTTGGAAACCACTGTATTTGAACTTATACACGTATATAACATGTCTTTACCACACGATGTTACTCGGTTTATAAATGAACGTCCACTATTACGCTCACCTGTTTGGCAAGACGGCATGTTTACTAAAACGGGGGATGTATATAACTTACCAAATAAAACTGGGTTGCTTTATTGTCAAAATTTCAGTAATATAGTAAGATAATATATTGGAATGTTTTTGAAAAACAAGCAACTTTATTAACAAAAGATGCTTTTTTATAGAAATGAGGGTATACAAATATGAAACCATCCATTTACGGACTAACATATGATCAGTTGACGGATTGGCTTATGGATCATGGGCAGCAACGTTTCCGCGTAGACCAGGTATGGAATTGGCTTTATAAAAAGCGTGTTACAGCTTTTTCGGAAATGAAAAATGTAAACAAGCAGACAGTAGCTTTATTAGAAGAAAACTTTGTCCTCCACACCCAGGAACAAGAAGTAAAACAGGAATCAAAGGATGGAACGATCAAATTCCTATTCAAACTTGCAGATGGGAACTTAATTGAGACAGTGCTTATGCGCTTTAATTATGGCTTATCTGTTTGTGTTACGACACAGGTAGGCTGTAATATCGGTTGTACTTTTTGTGCAAGCGGACTGCTGAAGAAAAGCCGCGACCTTTCCAGTGGGGAGATCGTTGAGCAGATTATGAATGTACAGAAGCACTTAGATGCACAGGAAAAAGGCGAACGGGTAAGTCATATTGTTGTCATGGGAATTGGAGAGCCATTTGATAATTTTACGAATTTGATGGATTTCCTTTATGTGGTTAACGATGACAAAGGTCTTAATATAGGTGCAAGACATATCACTGTATCAACAAGTGGTTTGGCCCATAAGATTAAAGACTTTGCTGATACTGGTATCCAGGTAAATCTTGCTATATCTATTCATGCTCCAAACAATGAACTACGTACAAGAATCATGAAGATTAATAAGGCTTTTCCGATTGAAAAGTTGATGGATTCTGTTGATTACTATCTTGAGAAGACGAACCGACGAATTACGTATGAATACATTATGCTTAAAGATGTAAATGATCACAAAGAAGAAGCCATTCAGCTTGCTAAACTTTTAGCAAACCATCGACACTTAGCTTATGTGAATTTAATACCATATAACTCTGTAGATGAACATAGCCAATACCAACGAAGTGATTCAGAAAGTATTCAAGCATTTTTTGAAACATTAAAGTCTCAGGGCATAAATTGTGGTGTTCGTTGGGAAAATGGTGCAGATATTGATGCGGCATGTGGACAATTAAGAAGTAAACAAATTAAAAAGAATAAGAAGGAAAAAGCTTTATAAGAATGTAATGAGCTAAGAGCCGTTTATTTGCTTTTACATTATCAAAATTATAATTAAAACGTATCAGTGCTTATGCCTGATACGTTTTTTTGTGTTTCAATTTCTTTACTATAGAGGTGCCCAATTCATTAATTACAATAGCAAGAATGATCATTATAATACCTATCCATTGTAAGCCACTGATATGCTCGGAAAGGATGAGGCTTGCCGAGATGATGGCGACAGGTAATTCAACTGAGCTTAGTATATTGGCAAGACTGCCAGAAATTAAGTGTGCACCTAATGCAAAGAAAAGGGGTGGGAAAACTGACCCAAACAAGCCGACTCCTGCAGCAATTAACCATAAATCAGGAGCGAACGTAACGACAGAAGGGATACTTTTCATAAATATAAGCAACACCAAGATGACAGACCCACTTACCATGATCGAGCTCCTTACCCATGGATCGACATCTACTGCTACTTTTCCACTAAAGAATATAAATCCTGCATACGTGATTGCCGCAAGAAAACCAAGCACCAGACCGGAGATCGGCATACTTTGAATGGTACCTCCAATTACGTTGGAAGCAAAGAAAACACCTGTTAATATAAGCGCCAGGACACCCAAAGTTACAATAGTTGGTTTGATTTTAGTGAAGATCCATTCAAAGAAAATTCCAATCCAAACAAACTGAAATAAAAGAATTACTGCAAGAGAAGCGGGAAGATACTGAATGGCTCCATAATAGAAGACACTCGTCAGCCCTACAAAAGAACCTGTAATCATAATTTTAATTATATTTCTTTTTGTCATTCCTTTATAATTAGAACGTTTAAATATGGTAATAACCCATAGAAGGATACAGGATAAAACCATTTGGATAATATTAAGTTGGCCAAGTGTATAGCCGTGTTGGAAACCAAGCTTTGCAAAAATAGGTGTAAAACCAAAGCTTGACGCACCGATTAGAACAAATAGAATCCCTTTATTTTTCATCCTAATCCCTCCTAAACCAGACATGTCTTTATTTGCAAAACCATAATAACATATTTGGAGTGGAAGGTGGCAGAAAATAGTTAGTTTGTATTTTCTACTGCATCGGAACGTACGGTGCAGATAAAGGAAGGTCTTCCTCAGCGTTTTTTACTGAGACCCTATTTCTACCAAGTTGTTTCGAATGAAGTAAAAGCTGATCAGCTTGAATATATGCTTTCATTATTTCCATTTCTTGACCGGTCAGAAAATAAAAAAGCCCAAAGGAAGCTGTATAAGAAATATTAATTTTATTTCCATGAAACTCTGCATTTACTTGTCTTCTTTCCACCTTTCCACGTATATCATTTACGATTTGGACACATTGCTGGTAGGTTTTGTTACGTAGGAAGATAGTAAACTCCTCTCCTCCACTTCTAAATAAGCAATCCTCCCTGGTAAGTAAACTTTGCAATACAGAGGCGAAATGCTTAATAACACAATCACCAACCGCATGGTTATATGAATCATTAATGCGTTTGAATGTGTCTATATCTGCAACGATTATTCCTATGTGTTCTGATGTTTTATCTAGTTCACTCATTTTTCTATCCATAAATGCTCTATTGTGAACGTTTGTTAAAAAGTCGGTATAAGCCATTTGTTCAAATTTATCCCGTTCCATTTTATTCTGAATGCTTTTAGATTTATTCATAAAGGATCTGCTCACAAGATAGTTTAACAAGAATAAGGCGATAATCATTTCCCATTGTTGTTCCAATAATAGTATGAATAATAATCCATTAGAAAATGCTGTTTTACCCATATCGAGCACATTTCTGCTTTTTATAAACTCAATAGCATCTTTAGTTCCTTTCAACTCACCTGTAAAGGAAAATATCGTAATAAGGAAACTATCAGATAGTAGAGCAACAACGATAACTAATAAAATAATAAGCAGCCAAAAACCAAAAGGAACCGGTTCCACATAGGGGTAACATATGCTAAATAGAAAAAAAGCGATGGAGTTATTAAGTGTAAATGCCCCTATATTATAAAACGTATGTAGAAATTCATCCGGGTCTGCAGTTCCGGCAATTTTTCTTCCCGCGTACACAATAAAACGTTGAACAAATTCAAATAAAAATAAACCCAGCGGACCTGCAAACAGGGCTAAAGCCAAGCCATAAGAGATGCCATGATCCATATTAACGTTTCCTTTTTTAACTACAATATTTAAATGAGAGTAAAGACTTGAAAAAAGCCAAAATAATAAAAGCGTGTTTAAAAATACCTTTTTTTCAACAGAAATATGACCATAGGAAAAGGCTACTGCTAATGAAGCTATAAAAATACATATGATAAAAATCCGTACATTTTTCATGACTGCAACCCCTGCTCCCTAGGTCTATTATCCTATTTATAACTTTATAATAGCATAAAGTGGAAATAATAGTACTAGTAAATTCAAATTTTTTAAAATAATATTTGAAACAAACGATATGTATGTATTTGCTATTCTACATATACCCAATAGTTATTCTCTATTAACCTGTTATATTCCTTTTTCTGGTTTGTAGTTTCTTCTCTCGGGGAATAAAAGACTGTGAATAGTTTTACAGGAAGGAGAAGTCAAATGAGTGATCGACGTAAAGTAAATGAAAAAAGTAAAAATGAACAATTAGATGAATTCCGAGCAGAAGATCATGGTAAAAAGATGACTACAAACCAAGGACTAAGAGTTTCCGAAGATGAATTTTCATTAAAAGCTGGGGAACGTGGTCCAACATTAATGGAAGACTTCCACTTTCGGGAAAAAATGACACACTTCGACCATGAACGTATTCCTGAACGTGTCGTACATGCTAGAGGATACGCCGCTCATGGAGAATTTGAACTATATGAATCGATGAAAGAATATACAAGAGCAAAATTCTTACAAGAACCAGGCTCAAAAACCCCTGTTTTTGTGCGTTTTTCTACGGTTGCAGGCTCCAAAGGATCTGGTGAACTAGCACGCGATGTAAGAGGTTTTGCTACAAAGTTTTATACGGAAGAAGGTAACTATGATTTAGTTGGTAATAATATACCGGTGTTCTTTATTCAGGATGCTATTAAATTTCCAGATTTAGTACATGCAGTGAAGCCGGAGCCACATAATGGAATCCCTCAAGCAGCATCAGCACATGATACATTTTGGGATTTTGTTGCAAATAACCAGGAATCAGCCCATATGATTATGTGGCATATGTCAGATAGAACGATTCCAAGAAGCTTTCGAATGATGGAAGGGTTTGGCGTACATACCTTTCGTTTTGTAAATGAAGAAGGTAAAGGATACTTTGTTAAATTTCACTGGAAGCCTACATTAGGAGTGCATTCTACGGTATGGGATGAAGCACAAAAGATAAATGGTAAGAACCCTGATTTTCATCGAGCAGATTTATATGAATCTATTGAAAATGGGGACTACCCTGAGTTTGAATTAGGTGTACAAATTGTTGATGAATCAGAGGAGTTCAACTTTGATTTTGATATACTAGACCCTACTAAAATTTGGCCAGAAGAAGATGTTCCAGTAAAAATTATTGGGAAGATGACTCTTAACCGAAATGTAGATAATGTATTTGCTGAGACGGAACAGGTTGCTTTTCATCCTGGAAATGTTGTTCCTGGGATTGATTTTACAAATGATCCTTTACTACAGGGAAGGTTATTCTCTTATACAGATACACAACTAATACGTTTAGGCGGTCCAAACTTTCATGAATTACCAATAAATCGACCAGTGTGCCCTTTCCACAATAATCAACGGGATGGATATGGCAGACAAACGATTAATAGGGGACAAGTAAGCTATCATAATAATTCACTTGCAAACAATACACCTGAAACCTCTTCAGCTGAAGAAGGTGGATATGTTCATTACCAGGAAAAGGTAGATGGCAGAAAAATACAGGCACGTAGTGAAAGCTTTAAGGATCATTTCTCTCAAGCTATTTTATTTTGGAACAGTATGACAGATGTGGAGAAAGACCATATTATTCAAGCATTTAGCTTTGAACTCGGTAAAGTATCAAATCAGTCAGTACAGCAGCAGGTTGTAGATATGTTTGCTAATGTGAATCTGGCTATGGCTCAAGAAGTAGCTGAAAATATTGGAGTAGATAAGCCAGAACAAATATCTAATAAAGCGAGTGAAATTACCAAAACGTCTCCAGCTTTAAGCCAGGAAAACACACGCAAAAAACCAGACACCAGGAAAATTGCTGTTATTCTTGGGGATGGTTTCAACGATAAAGATGTGAAGCAGGTTATAGAAGGTTTGAAGGAACAAAAAACAGAGCCGGAAATTGTGAGTAGTAAATTAGGCACGATTAAGGGAAATGAAGGTCAAGAGCTAGAGGTCGATCAGACGTTTACTACCGCGGATCCGGTGCTATATGATGCAGTATATGTAATAGGTGGTAATAATCTTCAGGATGCGTTTTGGAAAAACACCACATATTACGTTAATGAAGCCTATAATCACTTCAAACCAATTGGAGCGACACATGAAGGAATTCAATGTCTTGAGAACAACTCTCTTACAGATAAGCCTGGTGTAATTACAGAGCCTAATTTAAATAGCTTTGTCACCAGATTTACAGAAGCAGTAAGTGAACATCGTTTCTGGAACCGTTAATATAAGCATAATAAAAGGTGGACTACCTGATCGTAGTCCACCTTATTTAGGTTCTAAAATATATGCTTGGTTATCCGAATGATTCGCAAAATAGATAAAAGGCGAAGTAACTTGATAGTACTGTAAACGGCCGTTCCGGAAAATACACTTCGCTTTCCGTGGGCAACGCTTCAGCGAATTGTTCATCGCAGGAAGGAAAGACGTTTTTTCTTTCCGAGGAGTCTTCGTGTTTTTCCTTCACTGGTAAAGTGGTTAGATAATAACCCGTTATTCATGGTTTAAAGCAGATATAAATTGATTGGAGCGGAAGGGGGCAATCTAAGAATGCCACGTCCTGGGACTGCGCTAGCTCGTCCCATCGAAAACATTTGTGGCAACGATTGCATGACCAACGTCCTGTTGGCCCGCGGCTCCTACCGGAATAGCATGAGCTGAAGACCCTGGACGTAGCGGAGGAAGCGGCTGAAGCCATGCCGGTGGAAAGCGTCCCCCTGTAGCGGAAATCAATGGGCCATCCACTTCCTTAAAATTAGATATAATTTAGTTCGTATTTTACTGCTACTATGAAATAATAAAGTTAGGTGATAACGTTTTTAATCTACAATTGGGTAAAGCCTTTCCAAGATCTAAGTAAAGTACAAACTTTTCGATTTTATAACGTTGATATACATGAAAAGTTCAAGTCAATCTTCAGGCATATCCCTAGAAGGCTTAAGCAATAACCCTACATGACAAAGTCTGCCATTACGATTTATTGCTTAAGCTTGTCAGTAGTGCATAAGACTCTTGCGGTTTTGTTCTAGTTATTCATCTGTGAATAGTGTTATCTTCGGTTTACCGTCATTACCGTGATAGAAACGGAAAACATAGTCATCTGTCAGCTTTTTAACTTCTTTACTTAAAAATATCATTGGAATTACGTTAAATATCACAACAAAAGCTAACATTAAATCAAGGAACTGCCATACAAATTTTAATCCGCCGATTGCTCCAATGTAGATAGCTATTAAATATACTATTCGCATTGCTCGTGCACCATTTAAATTTGTAAGGTACTCTGCTTGTTTTTCACCAAAGAAAATCAGTATTCCTATTGTGGTGATAACGAAAAACATTAAAAATACAGCTACAAATACACCGCCAAATGTATCACCATACAAGTTGGAAAATGCTACATTAATCATATTGGAGGCGTTAGCTGCCTCTACATCCTTCCATGCACCTGTCACAAGTACAAGTAAGCCGGAAACAGTGCAAATTACGATTGTATCAATAAATACACTGAAGACTCCCCATAATGCTTGTTTAGACGGATGATCCGTTTGTGCTGCTGCGTGGGCAACTGGGCCAGTCCCCATACCAGCTTCATTAGAATATAAACCTCTCGCAATTCCCCAACGAAGAGCTTGGGCTATACCTGCACCTGCAAAGCCTCCAGCAGCAGAGATTGGAGTAAATGCACTAGTGAATATTAAGCTCAGTATATTTGGTAATTCAGCTATATTTGCAAATATAACGATGAGAGCAAGGATTAGGTAGCTTAGAACCATAAAAGGGACAAGCTTGTCAGTGACATTGGCAATGCGTTTAATTCCTCCAAATACAATAATTCCTATAATGACTGCGATGATAGCGCCAGTTATCTCAACTGGCCAGTTAAATGCACCTTGAAGTTGTGTTGTTATTGAATTGGACTGTACCATAACACTTGGTATAATTTCTAACATTAAAAATACAGCAAACAATAGAGCAACTGTATTCCAACCTAGTGCCTTTTTAATATAATATTGTGGGCCGCCAACCCATATACCTTTCTCATTTTTCTCTCTATATTTCATTCCCAAAACGATTTCTCCATAGCGTGTAGCCATTCCAATAAGAGCGACAATCCACATCCAAAATAGGGCACCGGGGCCGCCTAGAGAGATTGCTACTGGTACACCTACAATGTTTGTGGCACCTGCGGTTGAGGCGAGCGCCGAAGTAAATGCTTGAAAGGGGGTGATTGTCCCTTTATGTCTGTTCTTTTTAAATACCTGTCCAATTGTATTTTTTAGTATGTGTCCAAAATAACGGAATTGGAAAAATTTAAGTCGAAAGGTGTAAATTAATCCAGTAATGATTAGTAGAAATGATAATAAGTATGTCCACAAAAAATTTGATATGTCTGCCACAAATGCTTCAATTGCTTCCATTCCAACCCATCCTTTTCTATATTTTTGAGGTTAGTAATTACTTCCCTGAATTAATAAAATCAAATCGTTAAATATTCGTAAAAAAATAAAATGGTAAATATTTACACATTTATCATTTGTACACTTTTATGAATACATGTATACAAAAGGTAAACAAGATGAATACAAAAATGAAAACATGTAAACAAACATGTATACATACCGGTATATAAGCGTGTGCAAAATGATTGCAAGTAAACGCTAATGAAAACATGTAAACATTTGTTGATTATTACTCTGAAAACTATTAATCTAGTAATAGTAAGTACTTTATTTGGAAGGAGTTTTTTCAATATGACAAACCCTAGAATTGCAGCAGTGGATGTTGGTAATGATGCTCTTAAAGCCAACTTTGGAAAAATGGAAAATGAATTGTACATACCAAACGTCGTCGCACAGGATATGGAGGATCGACCGGTAATAGGAATAGAAGAATTAAATGACAAAGAAGTATTGGATAATATCCATATCCGAGTTCACTCCCCTGCCCTGGAAGAGAACAATGTAGTATATCGTGTAGGTAACCTGGCAACGAAAACTACTAACTCCACTGAACTAGACCCTGGGAGTAGCAAGTCAGAGGAAGACCAAACATTAATTATGTTATTTGCTTCTTTAGCTTTGGATGCAGTAGAAAGTGAAGCTTTTAAAGCAGTGAAAAATGACACCATTGATGCAAATTATATCTTGGGTACGGGGCTGCCTCTCCGTGAAGTAAAAGAAGGTAAAGATGTCGGCTACAGATCACAATTGCTGGGGTCTGTTCATCAGGTAGAATTTTTAGTTACACCTAAACATCAAGGGAAGAAAGTAAATATTAAATTTGATGAAGTAAAAGTATACCCTGAAGGATTTGCGGCATATGTAAATCTGATTATGGATAATGATCTAAAGGTAATTAATAAAGAATTAATTAATAAACAAATTCTTATTCAGGATATCGGAGGACTATCCACAGACATCGCTGTGATTAAGAATCGCAATGTAGACGATGATAAAGCGCAAGGGTTTAATTTGGGTGTATCAGAGTCTTTAGAGCAAATTCGTGAAGAGATTCGTTCCAAACACGGAGTGGAGCTTGACAGCAGACGAGATGTGGTAGATATTATCACTAGAAAGAATGATCGCCATCACATCATGGTAAAAGGAAGTAGAACCAACGTTCACGATATAACAGATCATATCCTATTAGAGCTTGCTAAGAAGGAATATCGCTTTCTACGTAATGTATGGTCAAAAAACTCTCAATCGGAAATTTGCTACTTCGTTGGTGGCGGATCGGCTGTCTTAAAGGATTATATAAAAGCGCTAAATAACAAGTTAGATGGATTCAATATTGAGTTCTTTGAAGACGAATCTGAAAGTATATGGATGATGGCAAATGCCTATTATAAACTAATTACAGATTTTGTTAATAAATCAGCAAAAAATGTGAAAAAGGAAGAAGAAACAACTGCAAAAACAAAATAGGGTGAGATCATGTCTAATAAAAGTATAGAACGCGGGCAATCAATAACCTTTCGTGTTCCTTCCGATACACCTGATTATCTTTTAAAACAATTGCAAAGACTTAAGGAGAGGGAAAGAAGAAACTTCTCGAGTGAAATTGCTCAATATGTTTTAAAAGGTGTTAACGAAACATTTTCCAGGGAAAGAGAAACAATCACCATCCCTTTGCCGAAACAATTGACAAAAGAGCAAAAAAGCTGGTTAAAGCACGAACACTCGGAAGCGTTAATTGGCACTATCTTATACCAGTTACTGAGTGATCCAATGCGTGCTTCCTCGCTTCTCGCTGCTTTAAATAGTAATACAAGCAACATTGATGAAGCATTATATTTGCAGGAATCAGCTGTGGCTGAGGAAGAGGATGAGAAACCGGAGGAATCGTTTATCGGTAATCTGGATGATATGAGTATGGACGGATTGGATCTAGACATCCATCAGGAAGAAGAGAAGGAAGAAGAAGAGGAAGATCCATTAGCTGACTTTTTCTCCAGTATGAACAGATAAAAAGAGCTGCCGTGACAGGCGTATTAATGCCTGTCATGACAGCTTTTTCTTTTTTTAAGTGGGGGATTTATCCTGGGCTCCCTTAATTGTTCTGTTTATTCGCTTCACTTATGCGGTGGGTGTTTGTGAATAAAGTCATCCTATTACCGCGAACAAAACCTGCAATAGTTATCCCCAAATCATTTGCCAATTCTAATGCCAGGTTTGTCGGGGCGGATTTGGAAATAATAATTCCTACCCCAATCTTAGAAATTTTTAATAATACTTCTGAAGATATCCTTCCACTAAAAACGATTAACTTATCCTTTAAAGGGGTATGATCCTGAAGAATAGTCCCGTATAATTTATCAAGGGCATTATGCCTGCCAATATCACTGCACATAAACAGCAATTCATCTACTGTGCATAGTGCTGCATTATGTACCCCGCCAGTTCGCTTAAAGTGCTCGGAGCGTTCCTGTAATTCCTTCATTAATTGATAGCATTGATTAGCTGATATTGAAAGATTATTTCTTATGGTTTTGGCTGTTTTTACATCGCTTTGAAAATAAAATTGTCTGCTTTTGCCGCAACAAGAACCAATAAATCGTTTTGAATAATCTTGTTGTTTGGGAGAAAACGAGCGAGTAAGCTCAATATATGCAAAGCCTTGTTCTTCATCTATCGAATGAGAGGAAATCTCGTCGAAAGAACGGATGACACCTTCTGCCGCAAGGAACCCGATAACCAAGCTTTCTAAATTAGATGGAGAACATACCATTGTTGCAAATTCTTCACCATTTATCATGACGGTTAATGGGAATTCCTCCGCTACTTCTGTCTCTTCTACTGAAGTGAGGTTACCATCAAATCGGATAACTTCCCAGTCATTTTGGTTAGTATCATTCAACCTTCTTCCCTCCATTGTATTCACTTTTACTACTAAAATGTACCTATAATAGAATGAAAGTATTAATTTTGGATTTTATTATCATCAAAAGCTATGTGCAAATCTAGTAGTTTAGCTAATAGTATACATCAGATAAATACATCAGAAAACTATATGAATTTTTTTGAAAATATTCCCTTTTTTTATGGTATTTATAGTAAAATAGTATTAAGAAATAATAGGCTCTAATTGAAGAACTTTTTTATGCTAGAAGATTGTATCTAATTTGAAAAATTAAATAGTAGCCAGAAGAAAAGTGTCGAAATTAATGATTCGATGAACTGATACAAAGCGAGATATTACTGAGTAAGGATGTACAACTAAAATTAATTATATAGGGCAAGTAATAGGGGGAGAAATTATGTGTGGATTTGTTGGTGTGCTACTTTCAGAAGAAAAGACTTTTAATGAGGAACATCTCACTAATATTAAAGCAAGTAATAATTTAATAAAGCACCGGGGACCGGATGAAGAAGGGTATTTTCATGATTCTCATATAGGTTTAGCCTTTCGGCGCTTGCAAATTATAGATTTGAACGCTGGTTCCCAACCTTTTTACTTTGGGGAGAATCGCTATACGCTTGTGTTCAATGGAGAAATATATAATCATTTGGAGTTGCGGGAAGATTTAGAGATGGAGGGATATTTATTTAATACAAGATCTGATACAGAAGTTGTAGCAAAGTTATTTCAGAGTATTGGAGTTAAAGCCTTTTCTAAGCTTCGCGGCATGTTCTCAATAATAATATGGGATTCAGAGGAAAGGACGCTGTATGGAGCGCGGGACCATTTTGGTATTAAACCACTATATTACTGTGAAAGTGACTGTGAGTTTACGTTTGCTTCGGAAAGAAAATGTATTACCTACTTAAATCAGCTGAATGTTCTAGATACCGTTGCTATTCAGCATTACCTTTCTTTTCAGTATGTACCTAACCCACTCACATTAACAGAAGGGGTATGTACCTTAGAGCCAGGGAACTATTTTATTAAAGAGTGGAGAGAACCGTTAGAAACATATTCTTATTTCAAGCCTGTATTCAATCCGGTTTTGAGCAGTGAAAAACAAGTCATTCACCAGATTAAAGATGTTTTGTCGGAATCTGTGCACAAACATATGCAGAGTGATGTACCGTTAGGCGCATTTCTCTCCGGTGGAATCGATTCAACGTTTATTGTAGCATTAGCTAAAGAATTAAACCCCAAAATTAAAACGTTTTCAGTTGGTTTTGCTAGAGATGGTTACTCAGAAATTGATGTTGCAAAGGAGACGGCAGCGAAACTTAATGTAGAAAATATCTCTAGTTTAATTACACCACAGGAATTTATTAATGCCCTCCCCAAAATTATGTGGCATATGGATGATCCATTAGCAGATCCAGCAAGTATTCCTCTTTACTTTTTAGCACAAAAGGCTAAGGAGGATGTAACCGTCGTGCTATCTGGCGAAGGAGCTGATGAGTTATTTGGGGGGTATGAAATATACAGGGAAGCAGAGTCACTAAAATATTTTAAATACCTACCTTCCGCCCTTAGTAAAAAGATCTATCAGCTGTCATGTATACTACCAGAAGGTATGAAAGGGAAAAGCTTTCTTCAGCGAGGTACTACACCGTTGCGCCACAGATATATTGGTAATGCTAAGATATTTGAGGAACACGAAAAGAGCCAGTTGTTTAGACAGTATAATTCTAATCACTCCTATAGAACATGGACAGAGCCATTGTATGAACAGGTTAAAGAAAGTCATCCTACTCAACAAATGCAGTTTATTGATATGCATACATGGCTAATAGGAGATATACTTTTAAAAGCCGACAAAATGTCAATGGCCCATGCATTAGAAGTAAGAGTTCCATTCTTAGATAAAGAAGTTTTCCAATTAGCAAGTAAAATTCCGGTAGAACAAAAGATTGCAGAAGGTACTACGAAATCAATTTTGAGAAAAGCTGCAAAGGGAATTGTACCAGAACATGTAATAAACCGGAAAAAGCTTGGTTTTCCTGTCCCTATAAGACATTGGTTAAGAGACGAACTATACGAATGGGCTAAAAATCTAATAAGGGAAAGCCAGACAGAGCATATATTTGATAAAAACGTTATTTTCTCTTTATTAGAAGATCATGCTCAAAAGAAAGGTGACTATTCCAGGAAGTTATGGACTGTTCTATCATTTATGGTATGGCATGGTGTCTATATGGAACAGAGTGAACCTAGTAGTGTACGTCTCCTTGAACACCAAATCATATAGTGAATAAGATTGAACAAGTATGACAAACTAAGTCAAAATGCTTGTGAAATGGGGTTTTTTCACGATGGAATTTGACTGGATTTGGAAAGCAATTATTATTGTCGTCGGTGGTACCGCTTTGCTTCGCATTGCAGGGAGAAAGTCAATTTCACAAATGACCTTGGCCCAAACCGTGATTATGATTGGGATTGGCTCCTTACTAATCCAACCGGTTGCTGGTAAAAATATATGGGTAACCTTAGGTGTTGGAGGCGTTCTAGTATTGACGTTAATTTTAATGGAGTCTGTTCAGATAAAGGGTGACTTTTTTGAGAATTTAATTTCCGGAAAATCCAAGGTTATCATAGAAAATGGGACGTTGAATGAAAAAAATTTAAAGAAAATGAGATTGACGATTGATCAGCTGGAAACGAACCTGAGACAAAAAAATGTTACAAACATCAAGGATGTTCAATGGGCTACTTTGGAACCCAATGGACAAGTTGGATATACACTAAAGCCATCAGCTCAGCCAGCTACTAAACAAGATTTGCTGCAATTGAAAGAGGATTTACAGATGAAGCTTGACCAAATTGCCTTACAAAGCAACAATCAATTTGTACAGAATTTACAACAAGATGCTCTCGTGAACAAGGAGAGCGATAATAATTTATTTGCTGAAGTAAAACACAAGGAACACACACAACCCCCACCAGAACATTTACAGTAATGGTGGGTTTTTTTGTTTCCTCTTGAGGTATTTGCATTAAAAAACTAGCAAATACATGTGTTTAATTAATAAATGTTAGGGGAAAAAATGAGTAAAAGCTACATGGAGGTGTAGACATGGTTAATAATCCATATGAAAATAAAGTGATGCCCATGACTTCTGTGGGGAATGGTAATGTTCGCCTTTTAGCTAATGATGTTCATTGTTACACGAACCAGGTCGTTAATTTATGCTTTGTTGGCAGTAAAGAGCATTGGGTGCTAGTAGATGCTGGAATGCCAAGATCAGCAGATGAAATAGAAAAAGAAGCAGAAAAACTATTCGGGGAAAACAGCAAACCTGAAGCGATTATTTTAACACATGGCCATTTTGACCACGTGGGTTCAGCTGCAGAGCTACTGAGAAGGTGGGATGTGCCAGTATATGCCCACCCACTGGAAATACCTTATATTACGAACGAAACCAGTTATTTGGAGCCCGACCCAACTGTGGCAGGGGGGTTAGTAGCCAAGTTATCGAAATACTTTCCAAATGAACCGATAGATTTAAGTGGTTATGTTCATGAGTTGCCTGTTGATGGGACAGTCCCTCATATGCCTGGTTGGAAATGGTATCATACACCAGGACATACACCAGGACATGTTTCTCTATTTCGTGAATCTGACAATACCTTGATAGCTGGAGATGCTTTTACGACGGTTAAACAAGATGAAATGTTTGAGGTGGTTAAACAAGAAAAAGAGATAAATGGACCACCAAGATATTTCACTCCCGATTGGGAAGCTGCTGAGGATTCTGTAAAGAAGTTGGCTTCGTTACATCCCCTTCATGCAGTTACAGGTCATGGCATCCCGATGTTAGGAGATGAGCTTCAGCAAGAATTAGATAAATTAACACGTAACTTTCAGGAAATAGCAGTACCGGAGCATGGCAAGTATGTGAGAAAAAAAGAAGATTAATTTCGCAAGATAGCTCGTCATGAACCAATGAGTCCATTGCAAAAGTTGGGATACAAACTTTATCTGTACATGCATAGTAGAAGTAAAATGCGAACTAACTAAAAATATAGAGGCTGCTTAAACCACCGCTACGGGGAAATATTCCGCTTTCCGTGGGGGGCTGATGAGCCTCCTCACGCTGTGGGCTGCGGGGTCTCATCGACGCCTCTCCTCCCACAGGAGTCTCCATATTTCCCCTTCGCTAAAGACTGTATTCTAACTCTCTAAAATAGAAGAGCCATTCCAATTGATTGGAATGGAAGATGGCAATCTAAGAACGCCGCGTCCTGGGACTGCGCTAACTCGTCCCACCAACCCCTCTGTGGCAACGATTGCATGACCAACGTCCTGTTGGCCCCCGACTCCTGCCGGAATAGCATGAGCTGAAGACACTAAACGGAGCGTAGCGGAGGAAGCGGCTGAAGCCATGCCGGGCGGCAAAGAAGACACTGTGAGGCAACGAACAGATGTCGCGCTTGTACCCGGAGGTGTGAAAGCGTCCCCCTGTAGCGGAAATCAATTTGTATCTATTTTAAACCATAAATAGCGGGTTAATATCTAACCACTTTACCAGTGAAGGAAAAACACGAAGACTCCTGTGGGAAAAGCAACTGCTGAAGATCCCGCAGGAAGTGGTTTTCTTCCGAGGAAGCTGAAGCGTTGCCCACGGAAAGCGAAGTGGTTTTCTTCCGAGGAAGCTGAAGCGTTGCCCACGGAAAGCGAAGTGTTTTTTCCGCAACGGCCGCTTAGAGTACTATCAAGTTACTTCGCAGTTTATCTATATTGCGAATCATTGAATAACCCCAAAATATATATTAGAACGAATAAATAAAGGTAAGAGAGTGGTCCATGTTTTAAGTACATGAATCACTCTCTTATTTAATGTCACGTTTTAATTTAGTAAGCTGTTCCGTGCATGTTTCTCTCAAAAGTCAATATAGAATCTGTTACTTCTCTTTTTTCTGTTTATCTAAAATTTCTTTTCGATTAATGTGAATAGTTGGTGATCGGTAGTCTTTCGATGCTCGAATATCACTACTTGAGGCTCTCATGAACGACCATGCAAGTAGGAACATGATGAAAATAACTGGGAATCCTGCCACGATACTCGCTGTTTGCAAAACTTCCAAATCACCAATAAACATAAGAACCAATGGTAACAAACATAGCGTAAATGCCCAAAAAAGGCGGTTCCACTTCAACGGTTCGGATTGGACAGTTTTTTGTACAACAGATGCTAATATATAGGAAGAGGAATCAAAAGTAGTCGCTAGAAATACGATAGCAAGTACGGTAAATATCCCAACAATGAGAGAAGACATCGGTAACTGGTGTAAGATAGCAATAATGGCTGCTGGTGCTCCAAACTCATTCATGAATCCAATAACATCAAATGCCCCTGAAAGTTGAAGGTATAGACCGAAGTTACCCATAATACCAAAGAAGAGTAAAGACCCGATTGTACCGTAAATCATTGTCCCGAGAATCATTTCCTTTATTGTTCTACCTCTAGAAATACGTGCGACGAATAGCCCGACAAATGGAGCATAAACGACCCACCATGCCCAGTAAAATACAGTCCAAGATTCAGGGAATTTAGTTTCCGTAAACCCACCCATATTACGGAAGGGCTCCAGCCAGGTGGCCATACTGAAGAAGTTATCCAATATAAGACCAATGCTTGTAAAAGTAGTCTCACTGATAAAAACTGTAGGACCCAAAACGAAAATAAATGCTAAAATGAAAATAGCCAGCCACAGGTTAACATCACTTAAAACCTTAATTCCTCTGCTTAGTCCCGAATATGCACTGATAGCAAATATAACGGTACATACCAGCATAATAACGGCTTTTAGTCCAAGAGTGACGGGGATTCCAGTAAGGTCATGAATACCTTCAGCAATCATCGGAGTACCAAGTGCCAATGTTGTTCCAGCACCACCCATCAGTCCAAACATGAATAAAACATCAATTACAACACCGAGAGGAGTATCAACCAGATTACCTAATACGGGGCGTACAGCTTCACTGATTTTTAGAACAGGTTTTTTCCTGACATAGTAGAAGTAGGCGATAGGTAGGGCGGGTAAAGTATAGATGGCCCAAGCGATAGGTCCCCAATGAAAAATCCCATAAGCAGAAGCCCAAGAAATCGCTTCTTTTGATTCTGGATTCAGCCCAAAAGGAGGCCCTTGATAATAGTAAGCCCATTCTATCATTCCCCAATACAATATACTCGAGCCAATACCTGCGGCAAATAACATAGCAGCCCAAGAAAAAGTCCCAAATTCCTTTTTCTCTTCCCGATTACCTAACTTTATTTGTCCATTCTTACTAAATGCAACAAAGATAAGGAATACAAATGCTAATAAGCCCAACAACAGATAAAGTATTCCAAAGTTTCCCGTCATAAACTTATTTGCTTCATTAACAACCTGTGCTCCTGCCTCTGGAAAAATAATTAGAGGTATAGAAACAGCAAGTAATAAAATTAAGGCACTTATAAATGTTGGCCAATCAATTAATCTTGCTTTCATAATTAAACATCCTTTCTATTTTCCGAACATTTGCTTTTTCAGATTAACAAACATAAGGGAATTAGACAACGTCTGGTAAGCACCGTAAACTTTGTGAAATATTTATTGTATAAAGTTTACGTTGATATTACGCTAAAATTCTCTTATATACTCTTAAATACTATAAGAAATGGTGTTTTTAAATAATCTTTACTTATAGTATGGTTAATTCATAATAGAAAAATAAATAATTTCTATACTAATTTAATAACAACTAATACAATATTTAATCTGAATTTTAGGAGGAGAAATATGAATAGAAATGTAATCTTGTCATGTGCTGTAACAGGAGCAGGAGAAACGACGGAAAAGAGCCCTCATGTCCCGGTAACACCGAAGGAAATTGCAGATTCTGCAATAAAAGCTGCTAAAGCTGGAGCTACAATCGCCCATGTGCATGTACGCGACCCTGAAACTGGAAAACTAAGTCATGACGTTAAGCTTTTTCAGGAAGTTGTAGAGCGAATTCGTGAAGCTGACACAGACGTAATTATTAATGTTACTGCAGGTGGTGGTGGAGACTGGATTCCGAGTGAAACAAATCCTGCTACAGGTGCAGAGGGAACAGACATGCAAACACCTGAGGAACGTCATGAGCCTGTTGGCTTATTATTACCTGAAATCTGCACATTAGACTGTGGAAGTGTTAACTTTGGAGATCAGGTGTATATTAGTCCTACAGATTGGCTACGTAAACAAGCAAAACTTATTAAAGACAGCGGTGTAAAGCCAGAGTTGGAATGTTTTGACACCGGTCATATTCGATTTGCCAATCAATTGGTAAAAGAAGGTCTTATCGAGGGTGATCCAATGTTTCAGTTTTGTCTAGGGATTCCATGGGGAGCAGATGCCGATGCAGAAACATTAGCCTACATGCGGACTCGTATTTCTGAAAGGGCAACATGGGCTGCTTTCGGTATTGGCCGCATGCAAATGCCTATGGTTGCTGAATCAGTTCTTCAAGGTGGTAATGTGCGAGTTGGCTTGGAGGATAACCTTTATCTGAAGAAAGGTACCTTAGCAACAAATGAACAATTGGTAGACAAAGCAGTAGGTATCATTCAGAGCTTGGGAGCCGATGTTATGTCACCAGCGGAAGCAAGAAGCTTTTTAAATCTGCGTAACCCGAATGGAAAGGCGGAATAAGTAGAATGTCAGCAGAGAATTTGAACAAACAGCAAATAAAACATATTACAGTTGTCGGTACTGGTGTAATTGGTAACGGATGGATTACAAGGTTCTTGGCAAACGGTTTTACAGTTACAGCAAGTGACCCTGATCCAAGTGCTGAGCAACGCACACGAGAAGCTGTTGCTCATGCATGGCCATATATGGAAAAAATGGGGTTGGCTGAGGGTGCTTCCAAGAACAATTTATTTTTTGAGCCAGACTTAACGAAAGCTGTTTCTGAAGCTGATTTCATACAGGAAAATGTACCTGAACGTGAAGAATTAAAGCGAAAGGTCATTGCAGAGATTGATAAACATGCTCCAGAAGCAACGATTATTGGTTCAAGTACTTCAGGGATTTTGCCAAGTACTTTACAGGCGGATTGTGCAAACCATCCGGAACGTGTCATGGTAGCACACCCTTTTAACCCAGTATATTTGATGCCTTTAGTTGAACTTGTAGGTGGAAAAAAGACATCTGATATTAACCTTAATAAGGCAAGAGAGTTTTATGCGTCGATGAAAATGAAGCCGCTTATTGTTCAACAAGAAATTGAAGGACATATTGCAGACCGTTTGATGGAAGCAATTTGGAGAGAAGCGTTACACATTGTAAATGATGGCGTAGCTACTACAGAAGAAGTGGATGCCTCTATTGTATACGGACCTGGCTTGAGATGGGCATTAATGGGCCCATTCCTAACCTTGCATATGGGTGGTGGCAAGCAAGGAATGCGCCATCTCTTGGAACAATTTGGTCCTGCACTTAAGCTTCCGTGGACAAAATTAGAAGCACCTGAACTTACCGATGAACTCGCTGAGAAGGTTATTACCGGCTGTGAAAACCAAACAGAAGGTGTTTCTATGGAACAACTGGAAGAACGCAGAGATGAATTCTTAGTCGAATTACAAGAACTCTTGGAAAAGTACTGGCCGGCAGCTACAATGAATGGAAAGCTATAGATTGGGGACGATCAAATGACAAAGTCTAAAGTAATCCTTGAAGATAAGGTTCGTGAGGAATGGATTGATTACAATGGTCATATGAACGATGCGGAGTATGTACGTGTGTTCAGTTGGGGCGTAGACCGGTTCATGAAATTAGTTGGGATCGATGATACGTTTCGCAAAGAGAATAATTATACGATTTTCACCATGGAAACACATGTATGTTATTTAGCAGAAATGAGCTTGAATGAACAGCTAGAGGTACATCTGAAAATAATTGATTATGATGCAAAGCGTGTCCATGTGTTTTTTGAATTATACGGAGCTGACGGTAAACGTGCTGCTACTTCAGAACAAATGTTGATGGGCATTGACCAGACAACAGGAAAGGCTTCCCCATTCCCTGAAGATGTGTTTAAGCAGGTGGAAGAACTTGCGGTAAATCATACACCTGACGAAAATCCGAAAGAAGTAGGAAGAGTTATTGGTATTAAACGAAAAAAATAAGCACTAGCAAAAGAAGAGGCCGTTTTGTGGCCTCTTCTTTTTATGATGCACTATAATTTCCTCACTACTTATTTCTACTCACTTACCGCCATCAATAGCTTTTATTATTTTTCAAGATTTTTTAGAAAACTATATTAATTTTGATAAATATATGATATAATCACGCTTAACATTTTCAATACTTTAGCACATAACAGGGGGAAAGCAAATTGAAGAAAGTAATTGGTTTAGCAATGTTAATTGCAATGGTACTATTATCAGCTTGTGGATCAAATAATGCTGCTGGCTCGGAAGGAGATAAAGAAAAAAGTGAAGATGCAGCAAAGAAAGAAACATACACAATAGGAGCCAGCCAAATCGTAGAGCATCCATCACTGGACGCAGCATACGAAGGGTTTCAGGCTGCTTTAAGGGAAGCTGGATTGGATGTTGAATATGATTTTCAAAGTGCGCAAGGTGACCAAAATAATGTGAAACCAATTTCAGATAATTTTGTTGCTGATCAGGTTGATCTTATCTTTGCAAATTCCACACCAAGTGCCTTAGGAGCATTGCAAGCAACGAAAGATATCCCAATTGTATTTACCTCGGTAACCGATGCAGTCGATGCAGGATTGGTTTCTTCCATGGATGAGCCTGGGGAGAATATTACGGGGGTTGTTGATCTGCACCCAGAACAAATTGATCAAACAATCGAATTTTTAAATAAAAACTTCGCTGGTGCAACAATAGGAATGTTATATAATGCTGGAGAACAGAATTCTGTTACCCAAATCGAGGCTGTTCGTAAAGCAGCAGAGGGTACAGATCTAAAAATAGAAGAGCGTACTGTAGCAAATTCTGCTGAGGTTCAACAGGCCGCTAATTCACTTGTTAGTGACATTGATGTATTTTATATCATTACTGATAATACAGTAGTATCTGCATTGGACAGTGTGGTAGGAGTTGCAAATGAACAGGATATCCCACTTATTGTTGGTGAACCGGATTCCTTAGCAAAAGGTGGCTTTGTCACTTTTGGTATTGACTATCATACAATAGGTTACCGGACAGGTGAAATGGCGGCACAAATTTTGCAGGGTGAAAAGAAACCAAGCGATTTCCCTGTTGAATATCCGCCTGAAATACAACTGTTTATTAATAAACAAGCAGCAGAAGAACAAAACGTAGAATGGAATGACGAATGGGATAACACAGCCCAATTTGTTGAAAATGAGTAGGATAATAACCATAACAGAGCCAGGAGACAACCTGGCTCTTCCTTGCACCAAATACACATATCAAATACGGAAGGAAGGGGATATACGATGCTAATAGCTATGTTTGGTGCAGTAGAATCAGGAATCATTTATGCAATAATGGCATTGGGAGTTTATTTAACCTTTCGTATTTTAGATTTCCCGGATTTAACTGTAGATGGCAGTTTCGTTACCGGAGGTGCCGTCGCAGCAATCTCAATTATTAACGGAGTCCCACCGGTTATAGCTACTATATTTGCAATTGGAGCAGGTTTTCTTGCAGGATGTATTACCGGTTTATTGCATACAAAGGGTAAAATTAACGCCCTGCTTGCAGGGATTCTCATGATGACTGCACTCTATTCCATTAATTTAAGGATCATGGATACGCCTACTCTATCGCTATTAAATGAAACAACCATTTTCACCCAACTGCAAACGATTTGGGGTAATACCGGTGTTGATCAGGCCTTAAATGGTTTATTAACAGCGATGGGTGCGGATCGATTGCCAAGCACGTGGGCCTTTTTACTCGTTATGCTAGTAATTACAATCACTATAAAATTAGTAACTGATTTTTACCTTAAGACAGAAATTGGTTTAGCACTAAGAGCGATTGGTGACAACAAACGTATGATTCGCAGCTTATCAGCAAATACAGATAATCTGACAATCATTGGTGTAGGAATTTCCAATGGATTGGTAGCTCTTGCTGGTGCTTTAATTGCTCAACTTGGAGGCTTTGCAGATGTTGGAATGGGGATAGGTATGATTGTAATAGGGCTCGCCTCCGTAATTATTGGTGAAGCATTATTTGGCACCAAAACCGTTGCCAGAGCGACTATTGCGGTAATCGGAGGAGCTATTATATATCGTATGATCGTTACAGTTGCTCTGCGTTTTGACTTTGTAGAAACAGGAGATATGAAGCTAATGACTGCTCTTATAGTAATAGCAGCATTAATTACACCTAAAATAGTACACGCGCGAAAAGAAAAGCAGCGTCGTTTACAGAAACGAGCACAACTTCATCAACATGCAAAGGGGGCGTAACTATGTTGGATTTAAAAGATATTTCCATTACCTTCAATGAAGGTACTCCAGACGAGAAGAAGGCATTGACAGATATAAACCTCAATCTTAAAAAGGGAGATTTTGTTACTATAATTGGAAGCAATGGGGCAGGAAAATCAACCTTGATGAATACTATCTCCGGTAATCTATACCCTGATGTTGGAGATGTGTTAATCAATGGACGACAGGTTGTCCATTTACCGGAATACAAACGTTCGGCCTTTATCGGACGTGTATTTCAAGATCCAATGGCAGGTACAGCCCCCTCGATGACAATTGAAGAAAATTTGGCAATGGCCTATGCGCGTAATAAAAAAAGAAAGCTTGTATTTGGTGTAACTAAAAAAAGGAAAGAGATGTTCAGAGACCAATTAAAGACACTGAACCTTGGTCTGGAAAACAGATTGAATGCGAAAGTAGGTTTTTTATCAGGTGGAGAAAGGCAGGCATTATCTCTTTTAATGACCACTTTTACTGACCCGGATATTTTGTTGTTAGATGAACATACAGCTGCTTTAGATCCCTCACGTGCAGCGTTAATAACAGAGCTTACAAAAGAGGTTGTCGCCAATTCAGGACTTACTACGCTGATGGTTACACATAATATGCAGCAAGCCTTGGATTTAGGTAATCGTTTGGTAATGATGGATAAAGGTCAAATTATTTTTGAAGTAAGCGGAAAGGCGAAGCGTGGTTTAAGGGTGGAAGATTTATTACGCGAGTTCCAGCGTATAAGAGGTGAGCAATTCGAAAGTGATCGAGCGGTTCTGGGTTAATGGCTATTATAAGTCGTGGAAAAATATTAACATATATTTTAAAGCAGATTTATCGGACTTAGTTATATTCCATAATAAAAGTGCTTACCACTCGGGTAAGCACTTTTTTAAACTAATTTATACGACACCTTGTTCAATCATAGCATTTGCAACCTTTTCAAATCCGGCAATATCTGATCCGATAACTAAGTTGCCGGGATAGCCATATTCTTCGGCTGCTGCCACACAATTTTGGTATATGTTTTGCATGATTTCTTGTAATTTCATATCTACTTCTTCAAATGTCCATGACATTCTCATACTATTCTGAGCCATCTCGAGAGAAGAAACAGCTACTCCTCCTGCATTAGCTGCTTTTGCAGGTCCGAATAAAATATCGTTCTCAAGGAATAAATCAATTGCTTCAGTTGTGGAAGGCATGTTAGCCCCCTCTGCAACGGCTTTAACACCATTAGCAATTAATAATTTTGCATCAGCTTCGTCGATCTCATTCTGTGTTGCGCACGGAAGAGCAATATCACAAGGCACAGTCCAAATCTTAGAACAATCATCTACAAATTCAGCGTTAGGATGAATTGCAACATAATCGGCAATTCGTCCACTCTCCACCTCTTTAATCTGCTTCACTGTATCCAGATTAATTCCATTCGGATCGTAAATATATCCACTGGAATCACTGCAAGCAACAACATTTGCACCGAATTCTAATGCTTTTTCCATTGCATAAATAGACACATTACCAGATCCTGAAACGACAACTGTACTATCTTGAAGAGTCAGGTTCGCACTATTCAGCATTTCTTTTACAAAATAAATGGTGCCGTAACCGGTCGCTTCTTTTCTGGCAAGACTGCCGCCATAATTTAATCCCTTCCCTGTTAGTACTCCAGCTTCAAAAGTCCCGCGGATTTTCTTATACTGGCCAAACATATAACCAATTTCTCTAGCGCCAACGCCAATGTCTCCAGCCGGGATATCAACATCAGGTCCGATATACTTCGCAAGCTCGGTCATGAAACTGCGGCAGAAGCGCATAATTTCATTATCTGATTTTCCTTTTGGATCAAAATCAGCTCCACCTTTACCTCCACCTATAGGCTGACCGGTTAGTGAGTTTTTAAAAATTTGCTCCAGACCTAGGAATTTCACAATACTTAAATTGACCGATGGGTGAAAACGAAGCCCACCTTTATAAGGGCCCAGCGCACTATTGAATTGAACACGAAAACCACGATTTACATGGACTTTCCCATTGTCATCAACCCATGGGACACGGAAGGTAATTACGCGCTCAGGTTCAACTAGTTGTTCCAAAATGCCTTTTTCAATATAGATAGGGTTTTTAATGAGGACAGGGGAGAGGGATTGGAAGATCAATTCAACTGCCTGGTGAAACTCACCCTCATTGGGATTTCGCTCAAGAACACGCTTATAAAGTCCTTCTAAGTAATTTTCTACATTCTCTACGCTTGATTTATCATCTGAAACCTTTTTCTCTTTAATTAGACTCATAAAGGCATCAACAACCTCCTTCAAATTATCGCTAAGAAAATCCAACCGAATTAATGAATATTCTGTTTATTATTTTACCTGAATTAATTCATCTTAACAATATGAAAATTAGATATAATTAATGCTATAATGAGATTAATAAAAGGTGGCGGTTAAATTTGGAACTACGACAATTAAAATATTTCATTGAAGTTGCCAAACGCGAGCATGTTACAGAGGCTGCTGATGCGCTACATGTTGCCCAGTCTGCAGTAAGTAGACAAATATTTAATCTTGAAGAAGAACTTGGTGTTAATCTTTTTATCAGGGAAGGCAGGAATGTAAGATTGACCCCTATTGGCAGGGTTTTTCTTGATCATATGGAGCAAGCATTGAACGTAATAGATGATGGGGTACAAGTAGTAGAAGAATATACAGACCCTCAAAGGGGTACCATTCATATCGGTTTTCCGAGCAGCTTGGCGGCTTATATTCTACCTACTGCTATTTCAGCTTTTCGAAATCAATACCCAAATGTAAAATTTGAATTGAATCAAGGTTCATATTATGATTTAAAGAATGCTGTAATTAGAGGTGAAAGTAATATAGCGTTGCTTGGACCTGTTCCACTTAATGAAAAAAGATTAAAGCACTCTATTCTATTTACAGAGAAAATTGTTGCATTATTACCAGAACAACATAGACTTGCCCAGGAAAAGGCATTACATCTTAATCAATTAAGGGACGATTCCTTTGTTCTTTTTCCAGAAGGCTTTGTATTACACGATATTATCATAAAGGCTTGCAGACAGCTTGGATTTTCACCTAAAGTTTCTTTTGAGGGAAAGGATATTGATGCCATTAAGGGACTGGTTTCTGCTGGGCTTGGTGTATCGTTGGTTCCTGAAATTACGCTTGTTGATCATTTACCACGTTCTACAGTGAAAATTCCCATTAAGGAACCAGATGTAACTCGTACAGTGGGTGTAGTTATCCCCGCAGAACGACAACTGCTGCCAACGGAAAAATTATTCTATGAATTTATAAAACAATTCTTTAGCAGACTAGAAAGCTTTCAATATTAAATTCTTTATTTTTGAGTATATATTTATCTACATTTTTCTTGATAAACTTCATTACCTATGATAGTCTATAGATACAATATATCGATAACTAAATATAATATTAACACTATATATAGTGTTTTGGTTATGGTTACACCATTCGTGTTTAAAAGGGAATCCAGTGAAATTCTGGAACTGTACCCGCAACTGTAATTGTGACGAACGAGATGATTCCACTGTTTGAGATGTCTATTGAGCAAATGGGAAGGACTCTAGTAGAAAGACCAAAAGTCAGGATACCTGCCATAACTTGTAGTTTCCATTCTCCGGGATTAGAGAAGGTGAAACGATGGATGCTAGTTTAAGTAGCACTGTTCTGTCGTTTTGACCGTTCCTAATATGAGGAGAACGGTTTTTTTATTGCACTAAAGGTTAAGGTGACAGTATATCGGTATTATTTTTTTGAGGAGGTTTCACATGATAACAAAGAATTTGGATTACGAAGAAAAGGTAATGGAATGGATTAACCGGGCAGCAAAAGAATTACCCATAAATACGGAAAAGTATATTGAAAAATCATTGAGAGCAATTCAAGAAGATACTTCTTTGGAAAAAATAACCGATATTTTAGTTAAGAATGCTTTAGAAAATATTGACGAATCTGCACCTGAATGGACGTTTCTTGCCAGCAGAATTTTTCTTGAGGAGCTATATCGTCAAGCTGCCAAAAACCGGGACTTTGATGTGCATCTACGTTATGGCAATTTTTATAAATTAATTAGTACGCTAACGGAGCAAGGAATTTATGCTACTAACCTATTAAATAAATATAATGAAGAAGAAATTGAGGCTTTTGAAAAGCAGCTTGATCCACAAAGAGATTTGCTGTTTAACTATTTAGGAATACATACCATAGCAAGTCGCTATCTTGCCACAGATCACAATAAGAATGTAATGGAGTTACCTCAGGAACGTTGGATGATAATTGCTATGTATTTAATGCAGGATGAGGATAAGGCGCAACGTGCACAACTTGTCCAGGAAGCATATTGGGCACTTAGCAACCTTTATATGACAGTGGCTACCCCAACGTTAACGAATGCCGGAAAAACGCATGGTCAGTTATCCAGTTGTTTTATCGATACAGTCGACGATAGTCTTCAATCTATTTATGACAGTAATACAGATATTGCCAAACTGTCGAAAAATGGCGGAGGAATTGGTGTATACATGGGTAAAATCCGTAGCCGCGGTAGTGCAATTAAAGGATTTAAAGGTATGTCCAGTGGTGTCGTCCCTTGGATTAAGCAGCTGAATAATACAGCTGTTAACGTGGATCAGTTGGGCACTCGTAAAGGGGCCATTGCCATTTATTTAGATGCATGGCATAAAGATATTGAAGCATTTCTTGATCTGAAGCTAAATAATGGAGATGACAGAATGCGCGCCCATGATATTTTTACAGGGGTTTGCTTGCCTGATTACTTTATGGAACAAGTGGACAAGCGGGGCGATTGGTATCTGTTTGACCCACATGAAGTACGACAGGTTATGGGTTTCTCCTTGGAAGATTTCTATGATGAAGAAAAGGGCAGCGGTACATGGCGCGAGAAGTACGAAGCATGTATTCAAAATGAAGATCTCTCCAGAACAAAGGTGCCAGCTATTTCTATTATGAAAAGGATAATGAAATCACAACTTGAATCAGGCACGCCATTCATGTTTTATCGTGACGAAGTGAATCGTCAGAACAGTAATGAACACGAAGGAATTATTTATTGCTCGAATTTATGCACAGAAATTACGCAAAATCAATCTCCAACGCAATTTATAGAAGAATTTGTAGAAAATGAAAACACGATTGTGCAAAAATATAAATCTGGTGATTACGTTGTTTGTAACTTAAGCTCAATTAATCTGGGAAAAGCTGTTCCCGACGGTGTGCTTGATCGTTTGTTAAAAATCCAAGTACGTATGTTGGATAACGTAATAGATATAAATACATTGCCAATTAAGCAAACACAATTAACAAACCAAAAATACCGAGCTATCGGCTTAGGTACATTCGGTTGGCATCATTTGCTTGCCAAGAAGAATATTAAATGGGAGACAGACGAAGCAGTGAATTTCGCTGATGAGTTGTATGAGGAAATTGCTTATTTAACCATTAAAAACAGTATGGAATTAAGTAAAGAAAAGGGTTCCTATCCTGTATATGAAGGCAGTAAGTGGCAAACGGGCGAATACTTCACCAATAAAGGGTATACGAGTGACAAATGGACAGGACTTAAAGAAGAAGTAAAGCAGAACGGAATGCGTAATGGCTATTTAATGGCTGTTGCACCAAACTCTACAACAGCGATGATTGCCGGTTCTACAGCTAGTATTGATCCTGTATTTAAAGCTTTTTACAACGAAGAAAAGAAGGATTTCAAGATTCCTGTTACGGCACCAGAATTAGATCATCGTACGTACGATATTTATCGCCGTTCTGCATATATTGTCGATCAACGTTGGTCTGTGAAACAAAATGCGGCTAGACAAAAGCACGTAGATCAAAGTATTTCATTCAACTTTTATGTGCCAAATACGATTAAAGCCTCTGTTTTGCTAAATCTTCACTTGCAGGCATGGCAGGAAGGATTAAAAACAACCTATTACGTACGTTCAACATCAAATGATGTCGAAGAATGTGAGTGGTGTCAAAGTTGAGGATGCTAATTGCGTATCATACCTATAGTGGCAATACGGAAGAAGTTGCTGATCATATCGCGAAACAACTTTATGATAAAGGTTTTAATGTAGATACACATCTTATGGGTATAGATCCCCCTGTAGATGTCTCCCATTATGATTTTATCTTTATTGGAACATTTACCTGGGATAGGGGCAGTACGCCTGAAGAAGTGAAAGACTTTATATGGGAAATTGGCTACAAGCCTGAGAATGTTGCAGTTTTTGGTACGGGTGATACACAATTTGGCGGGGATGAATTGTTTTGTAAAGCAGTAGATAAACTGGTTCAATTTTATAATAGTAAATGGCCAGGGCTTAAAATTGAACAGTCTCCCCGGGGATATCAGGAAAAAAGAATTTATGACTGGGTGGAAGGAGTTTTAGAACATGTCAGAAGTTATGCTTTCTAAAGCAAAGACTTTAGAGCCGCGTAATCCAAATAAGTCCACAGGCTTATTTGGGGGGGAATCAAGCGGGATATTGAATTGGAATGATATTGCATATCCACATTGGTATAAGATATACAAGCGGCTGATCGGGAATTATTGGCAGGCTGATGAGGTAAATATGGCAGGGGATGTAAAACAATTTTCCACATTATCAGAAGCGGAGAAAGAGGCATATTTAAAGATCATCGGATTATTGTCCACATTAGATGGCCCACAAACACGGACTGCTTTACTAATTTCGTTATATGCAACAGATCCGTCCGTACAATCAATCATGGCGGTAATTGCCCAGCAAGAAGCTGTGCATAATGAAAGTTATTCGTATGTACTTGCTTCCGTTGTCTCATTGGATGAACAAAACGAATCCTTTCAGCTTGGAAGAAAAGATCCTGTGTTGTTGAAACGGAATGAAAACTTAGTAAACCAATACAATTCATTTGTGGAAAAACCTACAATGGATAACATTCTAAAAACCCTAGCGTACACTGCGTTACTTGAAGGAATGTTCTTCTATTCTGGCTTTGCATTTTTCTATAATCTGGCTCGTCATAACAAAATGGTTGGTACTTCCACGATGATTAGTTATATTAATAGAGATGAACTAGAGCACGGCCGTTTCATTGCTGAGCTATTCAGAGCAACATTGGCAGAAAATCCGGAACATAATACAGAAGAATTTGTTGAATGGGTATACGATCACTTTAAGCAGTCAGTAGAACTGGAAACAGAATGGTCGAATTATGTATTGGGAAATGTAGAGGGAATAGATTTAGAGGAAATGGAAGGCTATATTAAATACCGTGCAAATAAAATGCTCCGGATGATGGGATTGAAAGAATTATATCCAGAGCATGTGGAGAATCCAATGAAGTGGATTCGTGCATATGTGGATAACTTTGATGGAACTAAAACTGATTTCTTTGAACAAAAATCAAGACAGTACACCAAAACAAGTGATTTAAACGGATTTGACGATCTATAAAATTAAAAGAAGCATGCCTCTTTTTCACCGGAGGCATGCTTCTTTATGATTTATTGTAAATGCTTATTTTTTCATAGTTGGAGGAAACTGCGACGTAACTTTATTGATGAAAAGCTCAGTGAAATATTTGAGGAGAAGTGCCCCATTGATTTCCGTTGCATGCGGACGCTTTCACACCTCCGGGTACAAGCGCGACATCTGTTCGTAACCTCACAGTGTCTTCTTTGCCGCCCGGCATGGCTTCAGCCGCTTCCTCCGCTATGCTCCGTTTAGTGTCTTCAGCTCATGCAATTCCGGCCCGGCAGGAGTCTCCCCCTTCCGCTCCAATCAATTTGTATCTGCTTTAAACCATAAATAGCGGGTTAATATCTAACCACTTTTCCAGTGTAGGAAAAACACGAAGACTCCTGTGGGAAAAGCAACAGCTGAAGCGTTGCCCACGGAAAGCGGAGTGTGTTTTCCGCAACGGCCGCTTAGAGTACTATTAAGTTACGTCGCAGTTTATCTATTTTGCTAATCACTGGTGGCCCCCAACCTAAAATTTATGATCCCTTGCTGATAATGAAAATATAATCTACGACAGAATCACTCGCCCACAACTAACTAATAGGCAGGTATGCATTGTAAAGCGGAGATAAAGTATACCTCTATCTTATCTATAATTGATCCAATGGGATAACTTTCCCTGATACTGCGTCAACACCATAGGAACAATCTATTTTTCCACATAATATATATTTGTCTTCTGTCTGACTGTACACATAAACAGGTGTAACTTCTACATGTTTACGTAAAAGCTCAAATGCTTGCTGTTTTGTTAAAACCGGCGTTTGAGCTGGCGAAAAGTGTTCAAAAATTTCAATTAGGCTATCAAAATCTGAGTAATTCAAAGCAGTATATGTTTCACTATCAAGATATACCTGAAGTTTGCGATCAATTACTCGTCGCCCACGTTCTGCAGGAAGCAACTCTGCAATGATATAAGAATCTTGTAAACGCAAACTGTGCAGCATCCATTTACCACTGTCATCAGGATAAACTCGTTGTAGGAACCGCTTAATTTCTAATGTTGCTTTTTCCTCATCCTCTTTATCCAGTTCCTTCTTAGAAGTGCTATGATCAGATAATGCTTCCTCCTCCGTAGCCTCAAGAGATAAGTCGATTTCTACTGGAGAAAAAGGATCCTTAATAGCTTCTTCCCATTCCATAATAATTTGTTTTTTTACATAAGCAGCCTGTTCTTCTGCCTCTTCAAATGTAATTACTTTCTTAACGTCATTTGTTAGAAATACGCTCGTTGCACTATAGATAGATTTCCACATTTCTTCACTCTCTAAAGGCACTTCAAGCAATTGCATTTGTTCTTTCGCAACAGATTCAACAATATCTGTTGTTAACGCAAAAGGCTCCCAATGAATAGCATCTTCGGAAGGGAAGTTACCATCAATAGAAAATAGCGTAAGTTGGCCTTCATTATTAAACTCCACATTAATTACACCAGTAGGGAAAACCGGAATGTTATCAACAGCCGCTTGAAAATGCATTGTCGTTCCCTCTGTAGGCAATAGCTGAAATTGTCGTCCAAATTCCAAGCCGGTAATGTTTTCGATCCATGTAATCGTTTCTTCTTTTTGATTTAAGTTAGGAAAACTGCCTTCTTCAGCAAAGGAGACATCCTGCACAAAAATAATTCGCTTCACTTTTTCAGTTTGAATATCAATATCGATCACAGCAGCACCAGGTGGATTGAGTTCTTCATCCATAGGCTCAGAGTCTTCAGGGAACCACTCTGTGGATAAAAGGTAGCTATGTTCCCCAGGTATACCACTTTCTTTAAAGATGTGGCTTCTTTTCAGAAAGTAGTTGCTTAGACCACACTCTTCTGCAGTAGCTTTCGCTAGTTTTTCCAATTTATTGTCCATATATATAATACCCTCACTTTTTTATTTTCTTCAGTATAACATGATGCGATAAAGGTTACATTTCATGGGAAATAGGAAGTTACTGTAAAGTAATATTGTAAATAATCTGAAATAAACATATACTAGAAATAAATAAACCTAAGGAAAGGGAGATTCATATGCCATTATGGCTTCAAATAGTCGGAGGGCTATTAGTGTTTGGCTATATTATCGATCTGGTCGCCAAAAAAAGAGGTGGGAGGATAAACCCCGGGGAAAAGGCTAAGCCTTTAAATGATGACCCCCGTAATCTTCCGGAAAATATTATTCATCAGGCTAATATGAATAACCAAAACCACGGACCTAATTAATAATTAAGGATGGGGACTGAGATATAAATAATGAAAGGATGGAAGATCCAAAACGATTATTCCATAAGGCAGTTGATGAATCACTCCTACAATTAAGTAAAAACGTTGGGGGTGAGTTTTTATTTTAATAAGAAGTTGAATATAGGAGGTTTGTATGTGAGAAATAGTTTACCAGAATTAGAAACAGAAAGGCTTATTCTAAGAAGAATTACGGAGAATGATCTTCATGATATGAACGAATACGGGGGCTGTAAAGAGGTATCTCAATTCGTTTCATGGGAAACGCATCAGTCGCTGGAGGATACAAAAACTTTCTTAGATTTAGTTTTACAAGGCTATGCACAGGGCGAGTCATATTTTTGGGGCCTTATTCTAAAGGAGAATAATAAGTTAATTGGAACAATCAATTATGTTACTTGGAATCAAAAACACCGAGTAGGTGAAATTGGCTATGTACTATCCCACACGTGTTGGAGAAGAGGCTTGATGACAGAAGCCGCAACAGAAGTTATCCGATTTGGCTTCAGAGAAGGAGGACTTGTTCGGATTCAAGCGAAATGTTTTCTGGAGAATACAGGTTCGGAGGGCGTCATGAAAAAGTGTGGAATGACGTATGAAGGAACACTGAGACAGGCGATGTATGCAAAAGGAAAGCAACATGACTTAAAATTGTATGCGATTATTAAAAATGATGATTGTAAATAGTTGAAAACAAACCGTTATCAAAGTGTATAACAAAAAAGTATTATTTGTACGCTTGTTAGTAGGTTATGATAAAGGTAACAAGCAAAGAAGCAGGTGTGTAAATAATGAATACGCAACTCAAATGTAAAAAAGCAGAGATCCAGGACCTTCATAAAATGATTGAATTACTTGCAGATGATGAATTGGGAAGGAAGAGAGAAAGATTTGAGGATCCACTACCGGAAAGTTATATAAAAGCGTTTAATGCAATTCAAGGAGATCCAAATAATGAATTAATCCTAGCTGTTTTCGCTGAAGAAATAGTTGGGGTATTACAGATCACCTTCACACCTTACTTAACTTATCAGGGGGGATGGCGAGCGACGATAGAGGGTGTAAGAACTAATAAATTTTTACGAGGTAAGGGGATAGGAACTCAAATGATCGAATGGGCCATTCACCTTGCCAAAGAAAGAGGCGCCCATGTTGTACAGTTGACAACTGATAAACAGCGACCCGAAGCTTTGGAGTTTTATAAACGACTTGGATTTCGAGCTTCCCACGAAGGATTAAAGCTGCATTTAGGTTAACTATTTCATTACGGAGGGATTTTTTTGAAAATCTTCGATGCTCATTTACATATTATTGATCCAAAATATCCCCTAATTCCCAACCAAGGATACGTGCCGGATCAATTTACATGTAAGGATTATAAAGAGAAAACAAAGAACTTAAACGTGACAGGAGGGGCGATTGTGTCAGGCCCCTTTCAAGGATTCGATCAATCCTACCTGAAAAAGGCCCTTCATTTACTTGGCGAAGGCTTTGTAGGTGTAACACAATTACCATACGATGTATCCGATGACGAGATTATTGAATTACATAAATTAGGGGTTAGGGCAGTACGATTTAATGTGAAACGTGGAGGAACAGAGGCGATGGTGAATTTAGAAAATGTTGCTCGGCGGGTGTATGAAATGGTCAATTGGCATGTGGAGTTGTATATTGATTCCACCAAACTGAAAGATTACTTTTCGTTGATTGTAAATCTACCAGCTGTTTCTATTGACCATTTGGGATTAACACAGGACGGATTTCATGATTTGCTTCGCTTAGTCGACCAAGGAGTGAAGGTAAAATCAACTGGTTTCGGCAGACTTGACTTTGATCCAGCAAAAGCTATGAAACAAATACATGCAGTAAATCCAGAAGCACTATTGTTTGGGACAGACCTTCCATCTACAAGAGCAGAAAGACCATTTCAACTATCCGATATGGAACTTATTATAGACGTATTGGGAGAAAATGAGGCACGAAAGGTACTTTGTGAAAATGGTGTAAATTGGTATCAAAAAGTACTTAATTAACGTAGAGCTGCATTTTAAAAAATAGAAAGGTGATAAGCTATGAAGCTAGTACTCATATTCGGTCCTCAGGCAGTTGGAAAAATGACAGTTGGCCAGGAGCTTGCCAAACTTACTAACTTGAAACTAATGCATAACCACATGACGATCGATCTTTTAGAACCATTATTTGGATTTAGTCCGGAGTTATGGAAGTTATCCAATACCTTTCGGGAAGAAATTTTCCGTTCCTTTGCCAACACGGATCAAGATGGAATAATCTTTACCTTTGTTTGGGCATTTAACAAGCAAGAGGATTGGGAAAACGTTGAACATGTATGTACTATTTTTAGAGAAAAAAACGCGGAAATCTATTTTGTAGAATTAGAAGCGAAATTAGATATCCGGCTGAAACGAAATAAAACTGCAAACCGATTGGAACACAAACCAACAAAACGCAACATAAACCAATCAGAGAAAAATTTATTAAACAGTATGGAAACCCTTCGACTGAATTCACGTGAAGGCGAACTCAAACGAGATAATTATGTTCGTATTGATAATAACAAGCTAAGTGCCGTGGAAGTCGCAGAAAGGATAAAAGAGCATTTTGAACTATAGGGAAATTCCTCCTTTACATTAACGTAACGTAAACCCTTATAGTAAACGTGAAGGGGTGACGAACATGCTTATTAAAGAAGCAGCAAAAAAACTAAATACAACAGCTAGAACAATTCGCTTATATGAGGAGAAAGGATTGATTAGTCTAAAAAAAGACCAAGAAAATGATTATAGAATCTTTACCGAAGACGACTTATATCGGCTAAGTACCATTATTGCCCTAAGAGAGATTGGTATTCAAATTAGTGAGATTAGGGAGATGTTGAAGCAGCCTGGAATGCAGATGGAGGATTATTTAAATCTGCAACGCAGTGTCTTGTATGAAAAGCTTTTGGAGATGAAGGATATGATTCATACTATTGATCAAATGATGGAGCATGTGGATTCTGCCGATTTCCAGCCGATATCCAAATTGGCGGAGCATCTAAAAAAACTGAAGCAAATTCGTAAAGGGTGGAAAGACAAGTGGGACTTTGATAGTCAGGCTATAGAATATGATCAACATATTAAAAAGGCAGGATATACGTTTAACGTGCATCAAGGATATGATGTGGCTTTATCTACTGTAGAGCAATGTATTACGTTAAATGCTAAAGACCAATGTTTAGATATTGGGGTTGGGACAGGTAATTTAGGAGGGAGATTTCTTCATCAAGGTGCCCATGTGATTGGTGTTGATCAATCTGGTAAGATGCTTGAAAAATGCAAGGAGAAATATCCTTTGATGGAAGTGCGGAAAGGACATTTTCTGGCTTTACCCGTTATGGATCTCACAATGGATGTAGTTGTCTCCAGCTATGCTCTGCATCATTTACCGGATGAAGAAAAGCTGCTAGCCTTGCAGGAAATAAACCGTGTGTTAAAATCCGGAGGGCAATTATGTATTGCAGATTTAATGTTCCAAAATGAAAATGACAGAAAACGTGTTCTAGACATGTATCGCTTAGAGGGGAATATGGAAGCTGTGGAAGCGATTGAAGATGAGTATTATGCTGATAGATCCTTACTAATAGAATGGCTGGTTGCACATGATTACGAAGTCAAAGCACAACAAATAAATTCAATATTAAGCGTTATATATGCTGAAAAATGAGTTGGAAAGGAGGTTCATTTAATGCAATTAAAGACCGTACTGCAAGAAATTACTCATCATAATGACTACGACCTTAGTAAAATTTCTATGGATGAGCTTATAAAAGAAATGCTTTGTAATATTGGCTCAACCGATCCCGAATTAAGAGATGCATTGATATACAACGCTTTCGGGAAATTAATTCAAGAAGATTATTTAAAAGTAGATCAGTGGAGATATATCGTAAAAACATGTATGGATACCAATCATTTATTTTTAAACATAGGTGAGACAGAAACAGACTCCGTTTTCTCAAGATCCTTTTCCTCACTTGTTCTGGCTTTGATTTTAGAAAAAGATAGCCAAGAATTTCGTTTATCTGAGACAGAAGTTAGAGAAATTATTAAACAAAGTATTTTATATTTAGAATTAGAAAGAGATATTCGCGGGTATGTAAAAGACAAAGGTTGGGCGCATAGTGTTGCACACGGTGCTGATCTATTGTCAGAAGCGGTAAAACATCCATATTTCGATATGGGGTTAGTTGATGATTGTTTGAAAGCAGTACAGCACAACTTATTCAAAAGGAATGAGGAAGGAATTCCTTATCTGGATGATGAAGAAGAAAGGCTTGTTTTTGTTATAGAAGCATTGTTGGGTCGGGGTGCTACGGAAGACCGTATAGCATCCTGGATATCTGAGGTATCTACCAATTTAAATGAATTATTGAATAGAGAAGGAACAAACTTAGTCTTCTTTAGAAAAAGAGGAGAAATTGTTCGGTTTTTTCGAGCAATATACTTTAGATGCTTGTTCAACAAGAATTTCCCGATCGTTCAGCAAGAGTTATTGAAGGAGTTGAAAGCCTGGCATGAACCGTTCTATGATTAAATATTTTGGAGTATAAAAGAACTTTATTGCAGTTATTGAACTTCAGCTTTCACACAGTTGGAGGAAGATGCGAAGTAGAGTGAAGACTACTAGCTGCAGAGCAAATTAACCGGCAGGAGGGCGAAATAATCCTCTGTAGAGCAAATTAATCGGCAGGAGGGCGAAGTAATCCTCCGGAGAGCAAATTAATCAGCAGCAGACTGAAGTAATCGGCCGTAGACATTCGCAAACTAGCTATAATTTGTTCACTATACATTATTTTTCGAATGATGGAATAACATCCTAATAAATATGGAATCAAATAAAGAAAAGCTGCCCCATGTCAAAGAGGGGAGCTTTTCTTTAGATTATTCGCTAAAGTAATTTTGTAAACCTGTAGTAATTGCTTGTCCAACATTATTTTGATAGTCGGCAGTTTTAATATGAGCTAAGTCATTAGGATTGGTGATAAAGCCCAGCTCCATTAAAATAGAGGGCGCCCGATTCTCCCTTAATACTTTATAATTTGCTTGTAGACTACCTCTACTAGCCAGTGGAACTGTTGAAGCCATAGCAGATTGCACCTTAGTAGCTAAGCCGGCATCCTTATCTGAATAGTAGTATGTGCTCGTACCATTAATAGACAACATCGGGAAGGTATTATAATGAAGACTGACAAAAGCATCGGTATCATAGCTATTACTAATAGCCACTCGTTTACCGAGTGTAACAAAATAATCTCCCGAACGTGTCATGATAACGTTTGCCCCTGCCGAACGAAGCTGTCCAGCAACTGCTTCAGCTGTTGGCGAAATGAGATCTTTTTCATAGATCCCACCAAGCCCAATTGCACCTGGATCCTTGCCGCCATGCCCTGGATCAACAACGATTGTATAACCGTTTAACGTGCCATTCGCTTTTTTTGTATTTTTAACTGAGTTTGTTTGTTTCTTTGATTGCCCGGCAGCATTATTGTTCGTTCCATTATTCGTTAACCATGAAGCTACCCAACCAGTATTTCCGTTAGTCAATTCTATGTTGTGCCAATCACCTGAAGTTTTTACAATGTTATATGTATTTCCTGAATCTGTGGAAGCAATTACTGGATGGTTTTCGCCAGGTCCTGAACGAATATTGACATTACTTGCTGTAATGGTCACTTGTTCATTGGATCTATCTGTTTTCGCTTGCTGACTTTTTCCACTTACTGGAATCAAGTAATGTGCAGCAATCCAGGCTTCTTCACCTGCATAATAGGTTTGAGCCCAACCATGTTTTTTTTGAAAAATTTCCACCTTGTTACCTTCAACTAGCTGACCAATAACTTTTCCGCTGGAAGAAGGTTCACTTCTAACATTAAGAATGATCTCGCCAATTTCGTAAATTTCCCCTTGTTCTGCATGACTCGTATTAGGAATGAAAAGAATAGAAAATAGCAATATACAAATACCAACAACTGAAAAATAAATCTTTTTCACGTTTTCCCTCCTTATAATTAATTTTAATAAAGTAAGTAAATCATAATACTAAATTGTTACCTATACAAGTACAAAATAAACTATTTTAGAGTAAAACAATTCAGAAGCCCTAGTAAAATTCGTCAATATACCTAAATGCATAAAGTTCACGAATAAAGTAAGAATAGTTAGAGAGTGACATTAGAACAAAAATACCATAATAAAAGTACCTGACTGCTCTACAAATACAGTCAGGTACTAGTGCTAAAAGAATTTCCTTATTATATTTTTATTGTAAGGGAATGACTTACATTTAGTATAAAAATACCAGTTATAAGTTGATTTCTGTTACGAGTACAGCCGCCTCATCCAAAGCTCTTTTGTTATTTTTAATATCGCCGGGTTTACTTGCCTGACCTAGTACATAACCGGCAAACTCCATACCAAAAAACTGACAAATATAATTAAATTGCTGAACAAGCGGCAATCCTTTAATAGTAGGGTTATCACCTCCAACCGCAATAAGATAGGCTTTTTTCTTCTTTAATTCTCCTCGGAAATGCGCGTAATTCGGGTCACGCATAATCTGGGACCAGCGGTCAATAAATGTCTTCATTGGGCCTGATAAACTGTACCAATAGATAGGCGTGGAAAATACGATTATCTCATGTCTAAGCATTAGATCAATTAATTCTTTATGATCGTCATGAACATTTTTAAACCCTTTCACCTCATGGCGCTCATCAATAATTTGCTGAATATGGTAATCTTGAAGATGAATATGGGTGGCTTTTTCTTTCGGGACGGCATGGTAGGCAAGATATTCTGCATTACCATTTTGACGGCTCGAGCCATGAATTACTGCTATCTTCATTATGTTAACCTCCTTATGTTCTTAGCCGTTTACTATATGACTGCTTACTACAGACTATGTAAAAGAATTGGAAATCATAAGTAAAATTTTTATTTGTTAATGAGTAAGTTCTAATATTTTCATGAAAGCAAAACAACCGAAAAAGTGCTTGGAGCGCTAGAAGGTTTTACAGACAATAAAAAAGATAGGTGGAAAGAAATTGACTATAAAAGGAAATAGTGTGTTCAAGTTTATTGTTATATTAATCGCTGCAATTGTAATACGAACATTACTGGCTGTTTTTAGCGAGGGTGGGTATCACCCGTATACGAACATTGTTGTTATCATTAGTGCCATTATCACCTTAGTACTTTGGACTGTTTGGGAGGAAAGTCGAAACAAGTAATGAGAGAAGAATCAGTGATCTAATAAAGACTATTTTGCTATTTATGATTGGTTCTCATGCATTCAACGGATTCTTTCTGTTACACATTTATTTATAAGGCAGAGGCTGAAATTATCCAGCCTCTGCCTCTATTATAATTACGCCCGAATCCATTTCCATATTTCCCCGGGAGTTGCATTCTTTCCATACATTAAAATACCTACTTTAAATATTTTTCCAGCCAACTTCATTGCAAGCCAAACACTAACTATTAATATAGCTAAAGAAATCACAATTTCTACCCATGGCCATTCCTCCATAATAGTTAACCGTAACAGTAAAACACCCGGCGATGTAAATGGGATGTAGGTTCCAATTTGAGCCATTAGACCAGTTGGATCACTGATTACAGGTCCGATAAAGATAAAAGGAAGGAAAGGAAGCATCATAACCATACCTTGAAAATTTCCAGCTGTAGTGATATCTGCCATTGTAGCTCCAATTCCAACAAACAGAGAGGCAAATAGTAAAAAACCAAGGATTGCAATAACTAATAATAGGATAAGCTCTGGTACAAAGATATACTCTATAATTGGTAAATCTATTTTCCATAAAAGAAAAGGAAAAAGCAAAGTAATTGATACAACTGCTTGAATCAAGCCAAGTACAAAATAACCGATTATTTTCCCTTGCATAAGCTCTGCTGGTGTAAGAGATGAAAGAATAATCTCAGCAATTTTATCTTTCTTTTCCTGTGAGGCACTTTGAAATATAGCCATACCCGTAAATACGATGGAAAGCATAATAAAGCCTGCAAATGCTCCTGGGGCTAGATCTTCTATTGGATTTTCACCTAAGCTGGTTTCTTCTTCTGTAGAAGTAGTATTAATATTTTCTCCTGGCGATTGCTCGTTAAAGTGAAACCCTTTTGAGATAACAGCAAGCTGTTTTTCGGTTATTCCGAGTTCTTCCATTTGCATTGTCTGTAGAGGAGAAGATAATAGTTGCAATTCATTTGAAAAAAAAGGAGGAATTTCCTCACTGAGATAAACAGGAACATTACCTTCTTGCATCGCGCGTTCATCGATAAATATGTATGCCGTATTCTCACTTAGTTCTGCTTCTGCAGCTACTTCTTTTTCGGTTAGGTCGGTTTGCAATAGATCCCAAGGTAATTTATTCTGATTCACACTTTCTTGAAGTTCAGGAAATACACCGAGCTGATCATTTACAAACACCCTGGTTGTTTCCTGTTCTGTATCAGCTGGATCATCACCAAAAAGACTACCCAAAAGCATAAATCCAATAATAAGGACCGGGGTCAGGAATAACCCGATTAAAAACGTTTTATTCTTCAGGTTTCGCTTTATTTCCCACTTGGCAACCTTCATGGTATTACGCATATACTTCACCTGTTTCTTTTAGCATATTTTTATCTGTAGCAATATCTATAAATATTTCATGCAACGAAACACGGTCCATTGTTAATTCATGAACGACTAACTCATTCGGCAATTGCTTTAACCATAAAGTCGGTTGAACAGCCTGTTCAAGGTAAAGAACAGATATATCTTCCTGTTGTTCAATTCGCAGTACCTCGGGTATTGTTTGAAGAATATCCAAATTATTTATGCCACGAATGGTGCATTTGAAATTTGCATATGTTGTTTTAACCTCTTCCATCGATCCGTAAATAACTTTCTGTCCCCTGTGAATCATAAACAAACGATTTGCCATTTCTTCTACTAAATTCATTTGATGGGAGGATAGTAATATAGCTGTCCCTTTTTCGGCAAGTTCTTTTATTTCTTGTTTAAACAATTCCTGGCTCACAGGGTCTAATCCGGAAAATGGCTCATCTAATATAAGAAGTTCCGGTTCGTGTAGAATGGACGCAATAAATTGAACCTTCTGCCCCATCCCTTTAGAAAGCTCCTCTACTGATACTTTCTCTTTCCCTTCCAGATCAAATTTCTTTAAGTAATCAAGTGCCCGCTGCTTTGCTTTTGCTTGTGGATAGTCCTTTAATTCAGCTAAATACAATAATATATCCATCACTTTTACATTTTTGTATAATCCACGTTCTTCCGGTAAATAACCAATTTTATGTCTTGGAATATCTTTACCAGTACTGTTCGTAAAGGTAATAGAACCCTCATCTGGATACATTATCCCCATAATGTTTCGAATGGTAGTTGACTTGCCAGCACCATTTGGTCCAAGTATGGCCATAATTTCCCCTTTGCGAACCTCAAAAGATATATCAGAAATGATCTGTTTGTCTTTAAAAGATTTCCCCAATTTGTTTACTGTTAACAATGCTTCCATTAACAATCCCTCCTTCGTAGATAGTGTGGTAAATATAAGTGAGTCTGTGAATTTTCCTGTATTTTCAGCTCATGCATTGGGATAAATTCCCAATAAATTTATTAGCCTTGTTGCAGTTTTTCTTTCCCAAGTGCTCTCACCATATGCCTATGTTTTAATACGTAGAAGTAGTCAGTTAGTTTCATAATATTAGAATTTTAATAAAATCCCTAACGAACGAGTGGTTACCGTCTTTTTTAGTGTGAGATTTTTATCAACTAATTCATATTTCAGCTTCCATTTTTCTTGTACGAAGAGAGTACTTCAAAAAATATTTCTTGAATCTGCTTTTCGTTGTAATCATAATCAAATGCAATATTGATTGCTTTTTCGATTTCATAATATACAGTAGAGATTTTCACCTGTTGCTTCAATTCTGTTTTAATATGGGCGACAAAGGTGCCTTTGCCCTGTATTGTTTTTATAAATCCTTGATGTTCTAAATTTTGATAGCTTCTTCGAATAGTGATCATACTTGTTTCCATGTCTTTTGCTAAAGCTCGGATGGAAGGCAAAGGTGTATCTGCTGGTAAATGTCCTCCAGCAATTAACGCTTTTAATTGGTTTTCGATTTGATGATAAATAGGTTCTCTTGAGTCTTTGGAAATGGAGATAGGTAATTCCACCTTAAACACCCCTTATTTTAAATTGTGATCTACTAATATTAGTGAAAATAGTAAACGTGACAATTAGTTAAAGCTGTTAAAGCGTATAGTTTTCTCTTTACGATAGAGGGCGCTGCTTTCGGTCTTTCCTAATTCAAATAGTGTTATACTGTGTATGTTTATATATACAGTATATATGTTGAGTAAAGAAGTCAATTATTATTCTGTATATATGCTCGTTGTAGAATTCCGCAGGATTATCCGATACCACGTTAACAAAATTGCCATAATATAGTAAGTATATGTGAAATATTTCACAATAATTATATACAAAGACTTTAAATAATGTTATTATATAAATGTACCAAGGAGGTACAATACAATATATATTGTGAAATATTGAACATAATAGAAAAGGAGATGAATAAAATGTTTGTAGATTTTATTAGGAATAATAAGATAGCTGCGGGAATATTGACTTTTCTAAGGGTTTATATTGGTTACCAATGGTTGACAGCCGGATACGGTAAAATAACTGGGGGAGAATTTGATGCGACTGGTTTCTTGCATGGCGCAGTAGCAAGTGCAAGTGGCGAACACCCGGCAGTTCAAGGCTGGTGGGCCGCATTTTTAGAAGCTATAGCTATTCCAAATGCTGAATTATTTACTTTTATCGTAATGTGGGGAGAGTTTTTAGTAGGAATTGCACTTATTCTAGGGATCTTTACTAATTTCGCAGCATTGATGGGCATAATTATGAACTTTGCATTCTTATTCAGTGGTACAGTTAGCACGAATGCCCAAATGGTTTTAATTACAGTATTTTTGATCGTAGCTGGGTATAATGCTGGTAAATATGGTTTAGACAGATGGATTATTCCTTTCTTAAAAGACCATAAACCAATTAATAAAAAACATAAAAAGGAAGCAGCACTAGTGTAAAGGTGGAACCAATTTAAAAGATGGATAACAATTTATATATGCTTTAGTACAAACCGGACGATTTATTTAAACGTTCGGTTTGTTTGAATTTCCATGTGTTAAGAAACTACATTACACGCATGTGCATTTTCTTTTGATTAATGTGGGTTAAAAATTAACATACTTTATCTAAGTAAATAGGTATATGACTACTAATAAAATCAACAATCTAAATAGACAAATTACGCCTCAATTACTACTCATTTATTTATTGTATAAGGAAAAAGAACGAATTAGCTCAAAAAAGGTTTAATTTTCTTTAAAATAGAGGAAGATACTAGTAACAATCAGGAAGGGAGTTCGTAAAATGAAGCGTTCACTTTTACTAGTATTTTCAGTTTTGTTGATAATGGTTCTAGCAGCCTGTGGTGGAAACGAAGAAGAAAAGCCTAATAAAGATAACAACCAAGAGAATGAAGAATCGTCGGAAACGATGGCAGATCAGAATAAGTCAGACTCAACAGATAAAGAGGATGTACTTGTCTCTTTAAAAAATAAGGATGGAGATGTAGTAGCAACAGCAACGTTGACAGAAGATGAAGAAGGGGTTCATGTTGCCCTTGAAGGAGAAAAGCTTCCGGCAGGCACGCATGGATTCCATATTCATGAAAAGGGGGCCTGTGAAGCGCCTGATTTTAAATCTGCAGGTGGGCATTTTAATCCGACAGATGCCAAGCACGGATTTGATGTACCTGAGGGGCCGCATGCAGGAGATATGAAAAATATTGAAGTAGGAGAAGATGGGACCGTTCAGACAGAACGTTTGGCAGACATGGTTACACTGAAAAAAGGTGAAGCGAACTCTTTATTTAAGGAGGGAGGGACAGCACTTGTTATTCATTCAGGAGCCGATGATTATAAATCGCAGCCTTCCGGAGATGCAGGTGAACGTATTGCTTGTGGTGTGATAGGTGAATAAATAAACGAAGCCGGCTAACTTGGCCGGCTTCATTTATTGCTGAAAAACTATTCTAGTGGAAAGTGTTCCATGCTAAAGGGACAAAATTAGCCTGCCTTCTTTACTTCAGGCACTTGACTTTTTTTAATTAGAAAGGTCCCCAATTTATCAAAACGCCCGTAACTAAGGTAATAACAGCAATAGCAAGCCAAATGAAAAATAATGGCATAATCCATTTCAACCATTTGGTCCAAGATAAATTAGCGACAGCTAGGCTTGCCATCAAAATCCCTGATGTAGGGAAAATTAAATTTGTTAGACCGTCCCCAAATTGGTATGCTTGTACAGCTACTTGTCTTGTCACTCCCACCATATCCGCAAGAGGCGCTAGCATAGGCATCGCAATCATTGCCTGCCCACTACCTGAATTGACAAGGAAGTTTAGAACCCCATTGGAGATAAACATACCGATAGCTGCTACTGCAGGCGGGAAATGTTCTAAGGGCACAGCAATTCCATAAACAATTGTATCCAAAATTTGTCCGTTCTCCAGTACAACAATAACGGATCTGGCAAGCCCAACTACCATTGCACCGTAAACTAACTTTCTCGTTCCAGATAGGAAGGTTTCGGCAAGCTTATTATAGTGCATCCCCGCAATAATGCCTGCTCCGATGGCGATAAAAACAAAAAAAGCAGACATATGATTAATCGTCCATTTCAATTGAATAGACCCATAGACAAAGAAAAGCAAACTTAATCCTACAAATATAAGAAGGAGCTTATGCCTTGTAGTAAACGGAGCATTTAACTCTTGCTCATTACCATCCTCATCATCACCGTAGGCTCCTGCAAAACTTTTTGATGGATCTTTAAGAAGTTTTTTTGTATAACGCCATGTATACCAGATTAGCGATGCCAGTATTATGAGGAATACGATGATGCGTAGTACCATTCCTGAGAATAAAGGAAGACCTGCTATGTCCTGAGCAATTCCGACAGTGTAAGGGTTAATAAAACCAACACTGAAGCCCGCAAAGTTGGCACCGAATGTAATTGCTACAGCAACAATAGGATCTAGTTTTAATGTTCTGGCGATAATAACTCCTACCATAACAAAAGCGATAACTGCGTTAGCCACAGCTCCTACAGCCCCTGTTAATGCAAAAATGGCAGATACGATAGCAATCAGCCAAAATTCGTTGCCGCGTGTAATATGTACTGCCCTATGAATCGCGCCATTTAAAGCCCCAGAGCGTTCAATTATCTCAAACATTCCCCCTGTGAATAAGACTAAGAAGATGATATCAGCAGACTCAACCATCCCCATCTGGATAGCATAGAAAAAATCAAAAAAACCCAAAGGAGCAGTATCTGTCCCGTGATATGTATTTGGAATAACTCGTTCCACTCCATCAATTGTTTCTCTCTCAAACAAACCGGATGGCAAAACATATGTAGCGAGAAATCCTAGTAATAATACAAAAAATAAGATGACATAGGTATCTGGCATCTGCCATTTATTCTGCTGTTTTACTGAATAATCTTGGTTTACTTCTTTTTGTGGTTCCATAAATCCTCCTATTTTAAAAAGTTTTTACTATTGTACCAGAAAGAATAAGTATATTCACGAAATAGTTAGAAAAATACGAAATAACTTTCTAAATGGAGGGATGCCTCTAAATGAAATTTCAGTATATGTAGAGCGGAATAAAAGGAAAGGGTGTATAATAATTCCTGAATTCTTATTTGATCGGAGTGTACCTTCATGGAAGTAGCTTTGTTTATATGTATTATCTTTATAGCTTCTATCCTTCAAACAAGCACGGGATTTGGTTTTTCTATTATGGCTACACCTTTTTTACTTTTAATTTTTGCACCCAGAGATGCCATTCAAATTAATTTGATTCTTTCTTTGCTCATCTCCATTCTATTAATTAGAAATGTGAAAAAACACGTAGATACCACCATACTTAAACGTCTGATCATTGGAAGTATCGGTGGATTACCTATAGGCATTTTCCTGTTTACTAGCATCAATTTGATATTTTTGAAGTATTTTGTAAGTGGTAGTATTCTAATTCTTACTGTATTGTTAATCATGAAATTCCGGATAACGCAAACAGGGAAGAAGGATTTTTGGATAGGTGGGGTTTCTGGTGCATTTACAACAAGTATTGGCATGCCAGGTCCGCCGATACTTTTGTATTTTTCAGGTACTGACACTACTAAAGAAAAGTTAAGAGCTACCACGTTAGCATTTTACTTATTTATTTACTTTGTTAGTTTGGCTCTTCAGTTGATTGTTTCTGGGACCTCACAACAAGTATGGGTATCAAGTATGTGGGGGATACCAATTGTATTGTTAGGACTAATTGTAGGCCAAATCTTATTTAGGTGGATTGATCAGGATGAGTTTCGTTGGCTGACATATGGATTATTGCTATTTTCTGGCTTATATCTGCTTATACAACAATTGTAAATTGGATGCTTCCAGACATTGTCATGTGTATAGCTTGATTCCTTCGGGATAATGGCTGTCAAATAAAGAGGCAGAGGCAATTCTTATAATAATTTGCCTCTGCCTTGTTACTTTTCACCTTAAATTACTAAGCCTTATCCGCACTAATATGCTTTCGTTGAAATTCTGTAATACTATCATACTCTTCTTCAAAAAGACGGGATAAGCGTATATAAATGGGTAAGAGTTCACGATAAATATTCGTTGTTTCTTCTACTGGTTCATGTGTATGCGTCTTGCCAACCATTTCTGATACGATACTGAAATCGTCAATCTCATTTAATGCATACATACCAAGCACAATTGCTCCAAGACATGAGCTTTCATAGCTTTCTGGAACGACGACTTGTTTGTCAAAAATATCGGCCATGAGCTGGCGCCACATTTGGGATCGTGCAAAACCGCCAGTTGCTTGAATTCTTTTAGGTTCTCCGGTTAACTCTTCTAATGCTAAAAGCACGGTATATAAATTGTAGATAATACCTTCCAAAACAGCCCGTATCATATGTTGTTTCTGGTGATGGATACTTAGGCCAAAGAAGGAAGCTCTCGCATTCGCATTCCATAATGGTGCTCGTTCCCCGGTCATGTATGGGTGGAAAAGCAGGCCGTCAGAACCAGGATTAACCCCACTTGCTATTTTTGTTAAAACATCGTATGGATCTATGCTTAGTCGCTTCGCTGTCTCTACCTCGGCTGCGGCAAATTCATCGCGCAACCAACGTAATACCATTCCGCCATTATTAACCGGGCCACCAATAACCCAATGATTTTCTGTTAAAGCATAACAAAATATGCGTCCCTTGGGATCTGTTCTCGGTGTATTGGACACAGTGCGAATAGCTCCGCTTGTACCAATTGTTACAGCAATTACTCCAGGGTCAATTGCATTTACACCTAAATTCGATAAAACACCATCACTTGCCCCGATTACAAAAGGTGTGTCGGGGGAAATACCCATAAACTCACACAGCTTCTTATCTGTTCCTTTAATGATCTCGGTAGTTGGTACCGGTGTTGATAACTGTTCTGATGAAATGCCTGCCACAAGTAAAGCTTCTTCATCCCAACTCATTTTTTCCAAATTAAACATACCGGTAGCAGAGGCGATGGAATGGTCAATGATATACCTTCCAAACAATTTATAAAAAACATATTCTTTAATGGAGATAAATTTGGCTGCCTGATCAAAAATATCTTTCTTTTCATCCTGCAACCAGACAAGTTTGGCGAGTGGAGACATTGCATGGATTGGTGTCCCAGTTCGTAAATAGATCTCATGGCCGTTCATTTCTTCTTTTATTTTCTTTGCATGATTTGCACTACGGGTATCTGCCCAAGTAATACTGTTTGTCAGTAAATTATGTTGCTCATCTACAGCAATTAGGCTATGCATAGCAGAACTGAAGGAAATGAGTGTTAGTTGTTCTGATGAAATCTCACTTTTCCTCATTGTCTCACGTATTGTGCCAAGCACAGCATTGAAAATTTCCTCCGGATCCTGTTCCGCTATTAAAGGGTTCGGTGTGTGTAAAGGATAATTAATTGTATGGTTTGTTATTACGATGCCGGTTTTTGTAAAAAGTACTGCCTTTGTACTTGTTGTACCAATATCTACACCAAGGTAATATTTTTCGTTCTTCATAATGAAGGACCTCCTATATGGGAAAAGGAAAAAGAAACGTTATGCTTCTTTTTCCAGTAGTTTGTTTATAAGGTATTACATATAAGTTTTTAGCAAAAGGTAATGTGCATAGCCCTACATGGGTTAAGAGCAGGATTTCTTACACGGCTTATCCAATAAATAAACTTAATACAAATACAACTGCGAACCCTACAAGGGCAATTAATGTTTCCATCACGGTCCATGACTTAAGGGTATCTTTCACATCCAAACCAAAATATCGGTTCACGAGCCAGAAACCAGAGTCGTTAACATGAGAGAAAATAGTGGCACCTGCAGCGATGGAAATAACAATTAAGCCTAAGGATGGTCCCGTAATTCCCATTGTTTCTATTAAAGGTGATATTAACCCTGCAGCAGTAACCATGGCAACCGTAGCAGATCCTTGAGCTACACGAACGACGGTAGAGATTAAAAATGCGAGCAATACAGGTGGTAGTGCAGAGCTTACCATCATTTCACCTAAAACATCTCCAACTCCAGAATCAATTAATACTTGCTTAAAAACTCCACCTGCGCCTGTAACTAGAATAATAATTCCTGCAGGTTCTAATGCTTTTGTTGCAATGTCTTGAACATCCTGTTTCTTATACCCTCGTTTTACACCCAAGAAGTAAAAGGTCAATAATGTTGCAATTGTTAATGCAACAAAGGGATGCCCCAGAAAAGTAAAGAAGCTTCTAATTGCATTGCCTTCTTCTAATATAACGCCAGTCAACGTATTAGCAAGAATTAATACTAATGGAATGAAAATTAAAGAAGCAATCATAGCAAAGCTTGGTAGTTCCTGTTGATGCTCTGTTTCTTCTATTTGCATATAATCCGGAATATCCACGTGAATTTTATTAGCGATATACTTACCAAAAATCGGGCCGGCTATGATCATTGCAGGAAGCCCAGCGATTGCACCAAAAAGAATTACCCAACCAAGATCAGCCCCAATTAAATCAGCGACCGCAATGGGCCCTGGAGTTGGCGGAATATAGCTATGTGTTACTGCAAGACCAGCTAGCAACGGAATACCATAATAAAGTAATGACTTTCCTGTCTTCTTAGCCAATCCATAAACAATCGGCACTAGAATAATAAAGCCAACATCAAAGAAAACAGGAATAGCTACTAGGAAGCCAGTAACTCCTAAAGCCCATTGCGCTTTGTCTTCCCCGAACTTAGCAATCATTGTTTGTGCTAACCGTTCAGCTCCCCCGGAGACTTCAAGCATTTTACCAAACATGGCGCCAAGCCCAACGACAACTGCTACGAAGCCGAGCGTTCCTCCCATGCCGCTTTCCATTGAATCAATAACACCTGAAAGTGGCATGCCTGCTGCCACCCCGACAATTAAACTTACAAGCAATAATGCAACAAAGGCGTGTAGCTTTGTGCGGATAACTAAAAATAATAAAAGAAAAATACCAGCTAGCGCGATCATAATTAATGAAATATCACCCATTTTTACTTCCTCCTCTTTCTATTAATCTTTTTTTATATGAAAATAACTTTTGCAAAGCCACCAAGTGACTGCACAATATTAATGCAATGAAGCGAGTTTGTTTAACCGCTTACAATTGTTGCGAAAACACAGGGATGAGGAGGAAACCTCATAAGTCAGTTTCCTCTCAGTTTCATTTTTTTACGGTTTCATGCCCACCAAACTCATTCCGAAGTGCAGCAACTACTTTGCCGGAAAATGTATCGTTTTCTAAGGAACGATAGCGCATCATAAGAGATAGGGCAATTACTGGAGCAGCCACTTGCAGATCAATTGCTGATTCTACTGTCCACTTACCTTCTCCTGATGAATGCATAATTCCGCGGATCTGTTCAAGATTAGCATCTTTTGAGAAAGCATTTTCTACTAATTCCATTAGCCATGAGCGAATAACGGAGCCGTGGTTAAAAACCTTAGCCACTTTCTCGTAATCATAATTGAATTCACTTTTATCGAGAATCTCAAAGCCCTCTGCAATGGATTGCATCATGCCATACTCCATACCGTTGTGCACCATCTTTAAGAAATGCCCACTTCCAGTTTCTCCTGTATATAAGTACCCGTTTTCCACGGAAATATCACTGAATAGTTGCTCGATTTGAGTAAACTTTTCTGCATTTCCTCCAATCATGGTACATGCGCCATTCCGCGCACCTTCCATACCACCGCTTGTACCGCAGTCGAAGAAATAAATACCTTGTTCAGAAAGAATTTTATTTCTGTTTAAGGTGTCTTTATAATTTGAATTTCCACCGTCTATAATGGAATCGCCCTTGTCCAGATGAGGAGAAACTTCTTGAATTACTTTTTCAGTTATATTTCCTGCAGGAACCATTAACCAAATTACTCTTGGAGTAGCTAATTGGTTCGTAAGTTCTTTCAACGAATCTGCAAGTGAGAAGTTTTCATGTGCTATATTTTCGCCAATGGAGCGATTTGCATCATAACCAACTACGTGATGATTATGGTCCATTAGATTAAAAGCCAAATTTCTACCCATTTTCCCGAGACCAATTAATCCGATATTCATTTTGTCACCTCTAATGATGAAATTTTTTTCTTTTTCGCATTCATTATATCAAATATTTTTCCTTGATCAAGCGTTTTCATAAAAAATTTTTTCGTTTATAATGTTTGTATGGAATAAAATAGAGAGGAATTTCATTATGGAACCAAATAAGTATGGATTAGCAGGAATACGAAGTAATTATGGGAAGTTTAGTGAAAAGGAAAAAAAGATCGCTGATTATATTTTGCAGGATCCACAAAAAATTATTCACCACACGATTAATCAGGTCGCAGACGAATTAAATGTTGCTGAATCTACTGTGTTTCGGTTTTGTCAACGGGTTGGCTTCAAGGGGTATCAAGCTCTGAAAATTGCACTTGCAGCTGAAATTGTAACACCGATGAAAGATATTCATGAAAAGATAAGTAATGGTGACAGTGTGGGGATGGTAACCGAAAAAGTATTCCGGTCAAATGTAAAAACTTTGGAGGATACATTGCACATTATGGATTCGCATATAATGGAGAAAGTTGTCGAAACCATTTTAAAGGCTGATCGTATTTTCTTCTTTGGAAGTGGAGGATCTGCAGTTGTAGCTCTGGATGCCTATCATAAGTTTATTCGCAGTGGATTAAATGTAAACTCAACCTTGGATGCGCACATGCAGTTGATGGCTGCTTCTCAGCTAACAAAGAAAGATGTAGCTATTCTCATCTCCCATTCAGGTTCAACGAAAGATATTTTAGATGTATTGCAGGTGCTGAAGGATAAAGAGGTAAAAATTATTAGTATAACCAATTTTGCTAAATCTCCCTTAACCAAAGAAGCAGATATTGCATTATATACTGTGGCAGAGGAGACAGATTTTCGTTCAGAAGCATTATCATCCAGAATTGCTCAGTTAAGTATTGTGGACGCACTATATACAAATATAATGATTGCAAGAAAAGACCTGGGAAATAAAGCATTAAAAAATATGAGAAGCGCTATTTCCGTTAAAAGACTATAAAGGAACAAAAGCGTAAGCGCCTTCTTATAAAAAATGGTAATGTCGTTCCATTTCTATTCTAAGCCCACTCATGTATAATATATTTCGAGTAACGAAGAAAGGAAGAAAATATACATGAGTTCACAAGCAGTAAATCATAGAGCGACAGACAAGATATGGACAAAAGATTTTGTTCTGGTTTGTCTGGCAAACTTTTTTATATTTTTAGGTTTTCAAATGACATTGCCAACACTACCTCTATTTATAAAGGAATTAGGCGGCAGTGATCAGATGATAGGTATTATTATTGGTATTTTTACCTTTTCCGCTTTACTATTTCGTCCCTATGCCGGACATGCACTGGAGTCAAAAGGCAGGAAATTCGTTTATATGATAGGTTTAGCTGTATTCGTAATTTCTGTTGGCTCCTATGCTTTCATTGTAGGCATTGGACTACTGGTGGTTATGAGGATTGTTCAAGGTGCGGGTTGGGGATTGTCAACTACAGCAACAAGCACCATAGCTACAGATATTATTCCAATGAAACGAAGAGGGGAAGGCCTTGGATATTTTGGCTTGTCCGGTAATTTAGCTCTTGCATTTGGCCCTGCTCTTGGCTTGACCCTTGTTGGAGTAATTTCGTTTACCAGTCTGTTCTTAATCTGTGCAGGACTGGGGTTAGTAGCATTTTTACTTTCCATGACAATTCACTATAAAAAAGTGGAAGAATCACCGGATAAAGCTGTTACGATTAAATTTGATATTTTTGAAAAAAGCGCAATTCAGCCGTCCATCCTCTTGTTTTTTATTACAGTAACATTTGGGGGAATTGCTTCTTTCTTGCCGTTATATGCTGCTCAAGAGCATATAGATGGTATCGAGCTGTATTTCCTTGTATACGCAGCCTTTCTAATGATTTCACGAACCTTTGCTGGCAAGATTTATGATAATAAAGGACATCTATATGTATTCCTTCCAGGTGCGATCTGTATTTTTATTGCAATGCTATTGTTATCCTGGTTGCCAAATATGATGGTAATGTTAGTTGCTGCAGCCATTTATGGGCTTGGGTTTGGAAGTGTCCAACCTGCATTACAGGCATGGGCAGTAGATAAATCTCCGAACAATCGAAAAGGAATGGCTAACGCTACCTTTTTTTCATTTTTTGACTTGGGGGTAGGCATCGGTGCAATGACATTTGGCCAGCTTGCTTCACTATCCGGTTATGGAGCGATTTATGTGACAGCAGCTGGTTCCGTTTTAATTGCCATGTTATTTTATGTATATTTGATTCTAAAGTCTGGCATCCGTAATCATCTATAAGGTATTAACAGTTTTGTTTAAAAACATGCTGTGATCGTATACAATAGAAGGAACACAAGACTTAGAAAGTAGGTTGCTAACGTTTTGAAAAGTATCGGTAATATCAACATCCAAAGTTTATTCCCTTCCGTCATTTATAAAAGAGGACTTGATTACTTTAAGAATAACAAGGTTACTGACCTTTTATATGATATTAACTATAGTGTATGGACAGCGACTGTAATTGGTTCTGAGGATTATTTTGTAGAATTGAATATGAAGGATTTCTCCAATGGTTCGATTGAAGCATATTGTGATTGCCCGGCATTTGAAACATTTGGTTCCTGTAAGCATGTTGCTGCAACATTAATAGCGATTGCCAATAGAAGCGCTAATAAACCTCCAGCCTTTGCAGATTATGATTATAATATGACCAACCGATTTATCCGGGCTTTTAGTGATATTCAACAACCAACAGCTGAAAATGAGATTCTTCCGGAGAAGAAGGAAATGAAGGTGGAGTATTATTGTCACCTGTCTTATGACAAAAGCTTGTCCATTGAAATAAAAACTGGGGAGAAGCGCTGTTACGTAGTAAAGGATGCGTATGAATTTCTTAAGCATGTTTTAAATAATATCGAACACTTTTTCACAAAAACATTTACCTATTTTCCTGATACGCATCATTTTCTTCCTCAGGATAGAGAAATTTTTGAAAAGCTGCATGCTGTTTTAAAAAATGAGTCCATTTATAATGACCACTCTTACATGTATTATCAAAAGACAGCAAATGATCGAAGGTATATTACCCTTCCTCCTTTAATTGCAGAAGATCTCTTGGAAAAATTGATTGAACGGAATTTTACCGTCGTCACAGAACGGACGTCCTTTACCCATGTGCAATTAGAAAAAGATAGTCTACCTTTTCATTTTTCTATTTCTAAAAATGACAAAGAGGATTTAACCTTAATAATGGATGAACTATCCGACGGGGCCTATCTTCCGGCATATGAATTATTTTTTCATAAAGGTGTATTTTATAGCCCTGCTAAAGAACAGGTCCCGGTGCTTGAGCAAATTAGTCAATTTGGAATGGATAATCTCGAACTGCCGATCTCCAAACAACAAGCAGACACGTTTTTATCAGAAGTGCTTCCCTCTTTGAAGAAAATTGGGGATGTAGCGATAGATAATAATGTAAGAGAAGAAATCATTCAAGTTCCCCTACGCGCCAAAATGTATCTCGAAGTAAAAAGTGATTGGATTATTGGTAAGCTGGAATATCACTATGGAGATCAATTAATAGATCCGTTTAGTGGCAGAGAGCAGCACGATGTTATTATTATTCGAGATACAGAGAAAGAACAACAAATCATGCGTCTTATTGAATACGCAAATTTTAAATATAACGGAAAAGAACTGTATTTGGCAGCAGAAGAAGAGGAAGAAATATACGACTTTTTGTATCATGTTCTTCCACTTTTAGATGACCAAGTGGAACTGTTTCTGACTTCAGATATACGGAATTATATTATGGAAACAGACCCAGTACCCAGTACAAGAGTAAATTTGGAAACATCATCTAATTTACTGGAAATTGGCTTTGACATAGCAGGTGTAGA